>CBDTVZ010000066.1:0-9787 GCA_965363995.1 uncultured Eudoraea sp. | reverse complement strand
TTGTAACCTATGTTACCTTAATTTTTATGCCAAATTTTTTTTTTTTTTAGTAGCCTGATTTTCAGGTTTTTAACATAAAATAAATATGATATATGTCATAATTTAAGATTAATTTCTGTCATAATTTTAACAGAAGATTAATAAACCGGTTAAATAGACAGTCTTATGAAAAAATTAAAATTAATAGGTTACCTGACGGTTTTTGCATCAGCTTTACTGTGTGTTCAATGTACCAGTGATCCCCTTGCCGGACCTGTCGGTGCAGATGGAATTAATGGAATTGATGGAATTGACGGGGTTGATGGTTCTGCAGCCTCATGTATTGCTTGTCATTCAAATGAAAAAAGAGAGCCAATCAATGAGGCATGGGCCACCACCAAACATGCTACAGGCTTTGCCTGGGGATTTTTTGGTACACGTGCCAGTTGTGCAGAATGTCATAATAACGAAGGCTTTATAGAATTTATAGAAACCGGATCTGCTAACCCTGACGGATATGCCGTTTCTAATCCTTTAAATTGTAATGGCTGCCACGACACTCATAGATCTTTCGATTTTGAAAACGATGGTCCCGATTACGCCGTAAGAACGCTGGACGAAGTTCCTTTAAGAAGTCTAGTTAATATTAATTACACAATAGATTACGGGAATGCCAGTAACACTTGTGCAAATTGTCACCAACCAAGGACAGATGCTCCTACTGCAAATATGGAAGGAAAGTTTTTACAGACAAGTTCACATTGGGGGCCACATCATGGCCCACAAACCGCCTTATTAGAGGGTCTTTTAGGTGCCTACAGCACTTTTACCTTGGTTGAAGCCATACCCGCTGTAAAAGCAACAACACACAGAACAGAATCATCCTGTATAGAATGCCATATGGGCGGGACTACCGATGGTTCTGATGGTCATACCTGGACGCCTGCAGGAAATAATTGTGCTACCTGTCATCCAAACACTCCTTATGAGCAACTAGTTATGGATGATCTAATCGCTAATTGGGAAACTTTAGGAGGTATATTAGAAACTGTTGTCGGACAAGCTGTGGTTGAAGATTCCCTTGGTGTATATCAGCCTGTTTTTGAAGCCGATGGAATTACTCCTGTTCCTGTAGTAGGAATTGTTCACTTAGAAGATGGTGAATGGCATCCTCAAGTGGGTCTTTTTGACTTAAAAGATGCTGAAGCTGCCTGGAATTTCCTATTTATTTATGAAGATAAGAGTGGTGGTATTCATAACCCTGCCTATGCCAGATCTATAATCACAAACTCACTAGCAGCAATGCAATAGTAGTTGTTGGAAAATTTAATGAGGTACATACAACTACTCCTGCGCTTTAAGAATAAGCACTCCGGTGCTTATGCCCCAAAATCATTTAAGCCAAGAGTATGATTATAATTCCTTAATAAAAATTAGAGGTACTAAAGATCTTATAATAAAACAAAATGAAAAAACTATTTCGATTAGTTCTGGTTAGCAGTCTAAGTTTATTGTGTTTTTCATGTTATTATGATGAAATAATTGTAAAAGAGATTCCAGAATTACCGGAGGATCAAATAGTTTCATTTAAGAATGACATACAACCAATATTTACTGAAAATGGAAAAGACTGCACAACCTGCCATGATGGTTCAGTTGCAAATCCTGACCTCAGAGAGGGTAATGCTTATAACGCCATTGTTCCTGAATATGTAATTGAGGGAGATGCCGAAGGAAGTGAATTCTATCAAAAATTACCAGGTAACAATCATCCTATTGATGCTGGTTTTATTTTGAGTGTTGATAAAATTGCCTTAATAAAAGGCTGGATAGACCAAGGAGCCGAGAACAACTAAATAAAGACATCAAAATGAAAAACTTTAAAAAAATCCTTTGTGTATTTTTATTTAGTCCCTTCTTAATATTCTCTCAGGAAAAAGTAAAAGATACTACAGTAGTAAAACTGGAAAGAGCTGCATTTGAAGGTGCATGGATAATTGATAACCCAACAAATGTACTCTATAACAGGAATACTATGGAGATACAAATGGCTCACAGGTTCGGAACATTCAATGGAGGAACAAACGATTTGGTGGGGATTTGGGCGCCATCAAATATTAGAATAGGAGTTTCTTATGCCGTCCTGGACAGGTTAACTGTGGGATTTGGAACTACAAAATTTGACCGGTTGCAGGATTTTAACTGGAAAGTCGCCATCTTAAGGCAAACCCGTACTAAAAAGGTTCCTGTAAGTGTCTCATACTACGGTAATTTTACAATTGACGCCAGGAGTAAAGAAAATTTTTCCCAGGATCAGGATCGATATTCCTTTTTTCACCAGATAATTATTGCCAAACGGTTTACCCCTGGCTTTTCTATGCAGATAGCACCGAGTCTGTCACATTACAACGCGGTACCAGCTAAAGTAAGGAATGATAAGTTTGCAATTGCCCTTAGCGCACGATTAAAGGTAAGCCCTCAAACGGCTATTATTGTAGACTATAGTCAGCCATTTACCCATCATTTGTATCCGGAAGAGGGTCGTTTTTACCCCAAACCCGGAATCGGTTTGGGAGCGGAATTTAGAACGTCAAGCCATGTTTTCCAGTTAATAATTGGAAACTACAACGGCATTGTACCACAAAAGAATTACATGTTTAATGATCACGACTTTTTTGCCGGAGATATCTTAATAGGGTTTAATATAACAAGACTCTATAATTTTTAAAAACAATTAGCACACGGAAATAAGTTATACATGTTCAACAAATTTATCTGTAAACTTCTTCCAATATATAAGCCAGCCTGAGACTTATATTACCACAAGTTTACGTTACAAGTGTCAATTATGGGAAACGATAAAACTAAAAAAAAGGGTACCAACAGAAGGAAATTCTTAAAACTTGGATTAATGTCTGGGGTAACTGCCGTCGCAAGTACATCGTTAATGTCCAACTTAGTTTCGGAAGGAGAAGAAAAAACTTCGGGTGAAAAAATTAGGGTATTAACACCTGATGGAAAAATGGTGGAGATAGCTGCTGAAAGTATTAACAAATATCCCGAAGCACATATAACACCAGCCGAATCAAGAAAAGGAATTCCCAATCGGAAATTTGTTATGGTAATAGATCTGGCAAAATGCAAAAATGCCAGAAACTGTGTTGAGAGTTGTCAAAAGGCACATAATCTGGATTATCATGAGGAGTTTATGAAAGTTCAGCTAATTCAGGACAATGAAGAGGCTTCACCATATTGGTTTCCAAAACCTTGCTTTCACTGTGATGAACCTCCATGTGTAACCGTTTGCCCGACCGGGGCCACATTTAAACGCGAAGATGGTATTGTTTTGATAGATAACGACCGTTGTATAGGGTGTAAATTCTGTATGACGAGTTGCCCATATTCCGCTCGTCAATTCAATTGGGGACATAAAGATAAATTCGACAAGACAGAGCAGCCATATTCTCCTGAAACCAGTGTTCCTGCTACTGAAGGTACCGTTATGAAGTGTGATTTTTGCCCTGACCTATTAAGACAAGGTAAATTACCACATTGTGCAAAATCTTGCCCAATGGGTGTTATTTATTTTGGTGACAAAAATGAAGATATCGTAACCAATGGTGACGAAACCGTGCGATTTTCAGAATTGATTAAAGACCGTGCCGGTTATCGCCATTTGGAACATTTAGGCACAAAACCCAATGTGTATTATTTACCAGCGGTAAACAGGCAATTCCCACTAGAACGGGGATTTGATGTAGATGAAGAAATAATTGAGCGCTATAAGGAAGTTCCTTATGTACAGAAATGGAAAAAACAAAATAAAATTTAACGGAATAACTCTTTATTATGAATTTAAGTAATAGAAAAAGAGAATTAGTTAAAGAATTTACCCCCATGTTGGAAAAATCCAGTCGATCATCCAAAATATGGATTGGCTTTCTAATAGCAATAATTTTGATAGGCCTATACGCATTTATTCTTCAAGTTATAAAGGGACATGAAATTACAGGAATGAGGGACAATGTCGTTTGGGGCATATACATCATAAATTTTATCTTCTTTGTTTGCCTGAGTTATTCTGGAGCATTTATTGCCGGGATATTACACTTTTTTAAAACTCCCTGGAAAAATTCTATTTTAAGGATAGTTGAAATTATTACGGTTTTATCCTTAATAATTGGACCCATTTTTATTTTATTATGTATTGGCAGACTAGATAGACTGCATTACTTATTCATTTATCCTAGAATTCAATCGCCTATTACATGGGATATTATTGCCATAATTACAGATCTAATTGGATGTTTTATTTACCTCTATTTAACTTTTATTCCTGATTTGGCAATGCTGCGCGATAATAGCGAAAAAGCTCCTGGTTGGAGACAAAAATTATATAAATTTCTAGCTATAGGATATCAAGATACACCCACGCAACGTGAAAAGTTAAATAAAATAACCAGAATCATGTCTGTGATGATCATCGCAATGGCAATAATGGCATACACGGTTTTAGCCTGGATATTTAGTCTAACCTTGCAACCAGGATGGAACAGTACCATTTTTGCTCCTTACTTTATTGTAGCCGGTTTATATTCTGGTATAGGGGTGATTATTATTTCGATGTACCTGATTCGCAAATACTATAAGCTAGACCATTATATCAGAAAAATTCATTTTGTTGGGGCAGGAATAATTCTGCTGGTCATTTCTTTACTATTTGGATACTTTACATTTAGTGAATATTTCTCCAGATGGTTTAGCCATAAAATACATGATACTAATTTATTGAACACCTTGTTTAATAAATACTTCTGGGAATTTATTTTCGCCAATTACATTGGTGTATTAGTGCCTATAATAATTCTATTCTTTAAAAAGTTCCGGACCATTAATTCTATCACATTTGCAGCAGTTGTTGCTGTTTTGGGTTTATGGCTAAACAGGTACTTAATTGTGGTACCGACCCTTGAAACGCCTTACTTGCCAATTCAGGATACCAGACCTGAATTTATACATTATTCGGCAACTTGGATTGAATGGGCATTGAGTTTTTCAGGAATTGCAGCATTTATTTTGTTGTTCATCTTAACGATGAAGCTTGTGCCAATTATACCTATGTCAGGAATCATAGACTATGAAAGAACACAAAAAAGAAAACCTAAAATATTAACTCAATTAGAAAAATAATGAGGACAACTTTTTTCAGATATGCCACATTTATATTACTATTTGGGTTACTAATCCATACAAATAGTATTGCGCAAGAGCAAGATATTAGTAATTATAGAATGCGGTTTAATTTTAAAACAATTAAACAACACGATAATTCCCGAATACTTGAAGCAAGTTTTATAGCAGCCAATAAAAAGGACAGAAAGGACAGAATTCCTGTTTACGATGCTAATATAAAATTTTTCAATAGCTTGGTAGACAAAGTGGTATTATTAGGAGTATCAAAAACCTCAAAAGAGGGAATTGCTCGCATTACGCTTCCTAAAGACCAAAACTATTTGTTAGATGACGATGGAAATATTCATTTAAAAGCAATTTTTGAGGGCACAGGTGAACTGGATGAAGAAGAAGAAGAAATTAGCATAAAGAATTTAAACTTGGAATTGGATTTAACAGAGATTGACAGTATTAAAACTGTTTTGGTCAAGGCCTATAGCATGGACAGCCTGGGTGTGGAAATTCCCGTTGAAGAATTGGATATTATTATTGCTGTTGATGGAATGCTTTCCAAAATGAATATTAATGAAGGTGCTATCGAAAATGGTGAATATGAATTTGAAATACCTACAGATTTGCCAGGAGATGTAGATGGTAATATAACTATTTATTCTATTGTAGAAGATCATGATGAATTTGGTGATGTAATTAATAAGAAAACTATAAATTGGGGTGTTTTTAGCAATGAAGTTGAAAGCGAAACTAATTTGTTGTGGTCTGAAGTAGCACCCATTTGGATGTATGCCGTCTTAACAGTTTTATTGGTAGGTGTATGGTCAAATTACATATACACAATTATAAATTTACGGGCGATAAACAAAGAAGGGAAAGAACTAGAATTGAATGCTGAAAATCAACAATAGCAATTTTATAAACGGCCAGGTTGGCACTATTTTTGAAAATAACAAATCAAAAAATAAATATTAAAAATGAAGACACTTAAAATTTTGATCGGTATTGGCGTTGTATCCTTGGCTTTCTACTCTTTTACTTCTCTTGTACAAGAAGAGTGGGTAGTACCAGAGAAATATGAGAATATGAAAAATCCGACAGATCCTTCAGTTGACATAGGCATTGGAAAATCTTTATACAGTAAACACTGCAAATCCTGTCATGGTAAGGAGGGATATGGCGATGGACCAAAGGCTGATGAAATAGAAGGGGATTTAGGCGATTTGTCTACTACTGAATTTCACGCACAAACAGATGGAGCGATCTTCTATAAAAGTTATATCGGAAGGGATGATATGCCAAATTATGAAAAGAAAATTCCTGATCCAGAAGACATGTGGTTAGTGGTAAATTATATGAGAACAATGGAGGAATAAGGCCTGAACAAGCTTTGTAATAGAAAAATATTTTAGTCAATAAAACGTTAGACTTAGACACTATTTATGACGAAAATGAATTTTAAAGATGAATCCTTTACTATGAGTAAGACATTATGTTTTATTAGTATCTCGCACAAAACAGCTTCTGTTTCTAAAAGAGAGGAGTATCATATTTCAGATGGTGAAAAGAATAGTTTAACAGAACTTATCCAAAATACCTATCCGGATATTGTGGGGCTATTTCTACTTACAACTTGCAATAGAACTGAGATTTATATTGAATCTTCGGATACAACCGCTATAGAACTAAGGGACTTTTTAGTTAAGTATAAAGAGCGCAATCTTACTATAGATAAAAATTTATTTGATCTCAGCAATTCCACCGAAGATACGGTAAGGCATTTGTTAGAAGTCTCATCAGGTTTAGCATCTTCCGTTCTCGGAGATGCTGAGATTATCCATCAGATCAGGAAAGCACATCAATTATCAATTACCAACCACTTACAGGGCTCCTTGCTGGAGCGGGCAATGCAGACCGTTTTTAAAAGCCATAAGCGAATAAGTAACGAAACTGAATTTAGGGATGGTACCACTTCAGTAGCTTATAAATCGCTTAAGATGGTGAGCGACACTTTCGGCAAAGACCACCGACAGGCAAAAAAAATACTATTTATAGGAGCAGGTGATATTGTAAACCAACTTTTTAAGTATAATTCAAAGTTTGATTATAATGATATTTATATCAGTAACCGGACGGAAGAAAAGGCAACTATTTTAGCAAAAAGACATAATTGCAAGGTTTATCCCTGGGATAAGGTACTTGAAAATGATTTCACCGGTTTTGATGTAATTATAAGTGCTGCAAGCAATTGTCACCGGCTGATTAATAATATAGTCAATGAAAATAGAAAATTACTGTTAATTGATCTGGCACTACCGAGCAATATTAATAAAGAATTGATACATCGAAACAATGTAACTCTCTATGATCTTGATACAATTTCAGTAGGGCTGGAAAATACAAGGGAAAGAAGAAATGCCTCCATTGGTAAAGTAGATAAAATTATTACCGAAGAACTTCTGGCATTCAGTCAATGGTATCAGGAAGCTCCTTTAAGAGTATTTTTAGCTAAACATAAAATAATAGTAAATAATAAGGTTAAGGCCTACTATAAAGGCAATGGTATAAAAGAAGATTCTCAGGAAATTAGACAATCTACTAACAGAGTTATGAGAAAACTCATAAAACATTCCGGAGCACAACTAAGAGGAGATGAAATAGATGCCATTGTCGCAGAACAGGTCCCCCATTAAAAAAAACAGGGGTCAATAATTATTGACCCCTGTTTTTTCTTATTGGATTCTTATTCTATTTCTTATCTATACAAGGTAAAGTGTCCAACATACTGTTGTCTTTCTTTATCATTAGCATTAACTACATACCAATAATCTCCTGAAGGAAGTTCACTTCCGTCGTATTTTCCATCCCAACCAGATACCTGATCCAATACTGCTACTACCCTGCCATAACGGTCGTAGATCTTGACTTCAATATTTGGGAAGTAGTCCCTATTTCTTGGAAACCACAATTCATTGTTGTTATCCCCATCAGGAGTAAAGAAATTTGGTATTTCCAGCATCCCAGTAAAATCAAAAGGTATAGCAATTATTGCTTCGCAACCACCCTGGTCCCTGACCATAATATTAACTATGGCATCCTCATTGGTCTCATAAACATTTACATCGGCATAAGATACCCCCTGGAAGAAATACTCATAACCTCCATATCCGCCCATAGCGGTTGCTGTAATTTCACTAGGCCCACTTTTGACGGCAGATAAAGTTAGGGGTTCGTAGGCGTCCGTTGTAAAATCTACAAAAGTTGTACATCCATTAGAATGATAAATATATACCGTATGATCTCCAGCAGGTAAATTACCCCAGATCCTCTCTGTTGTTGCCAGAGCAGTAATTGCATCCGTTGGATCTGCAGGATTTAGTGCAAAAAGTAAATCTGAATACTGGCTTGGATCCTGCATTTCCAGTGTAACTGTGCTATTTGGGAATATTCCATCACAACCATACTGAATAATTGGTGTTGCGATTAGTTCCACTCCTATTCCAATTGGCACAATAACATTGGTTTCACAACCTCTTGAATCCCTTACGAAAATCACATACGTATCACCGCCAACAAGATTATCCCAAAACATCGAGGGGTTAGGTGCAAAATCTACATCAGCAGATGAATTTAAAGCAAATTCATAAGGAGGAGTTCCACCCATTACATCCAGGCTTACCGTACCGTCCTGATCACCCAGACAGGTTTCAGGGGTAGAATCTACTATTCCTGCCACTAATTCCATGGGTTCGGTTATAGTGATAGTCTGGGTTATTGTACAACCCAAAGCATCCTGAATAATAACTTCATAACTTCTTGGTCCCAGATCGGTAAATGTTTTTCTATTAGGGAATAAAGGATCATCGGCCTCAAAGAATTCACTTAACTGATCTGCAATGGAATAACGGATAATTCCGGTACCGCCACTGGCTTCAATAATAAGTTGCCCATCTGTATCTCCATTACAACTAACAGGTACTGCCTCTATATAATCGAGTACCAATGGTGGAGGATCTACAATAGTAATTGGGGTAGAAATGGCAGTACATCCACCACTCTGTGCATAAACCCAATAAGTTCCTGGTCCCAGGTCCCGGAATATTCCGGAAGCTTGGGCACTTCTTTCCACATTACCTCCTGAAGGGAATGGAGGCGTATCTGAATTGAGTAAGGAATATACGTAATTACCAATACCACCAAAGGCTTCGGAACGAATAATACCAGTTGCCTCACCAGCACAATTAATGGTAGCGTTAGCTAAATCTAATGCAATCACCAGGGGTGCTGCAGGATCCAGAGATATTTGATTGGATTTTTCAAAAGGACATCCATTCGAATTTTGTACATCATATTGGAATGGTCCCGGATCAATAGTAATATCCTCAGAGATCTGTACTGAAGTCGCTGCAGGATCAAGTGCATCCAAAGGTAAAAACGGATCTGCAGTTCCTGAACGCCTGAAGAAATAGCTTATCCCTACTTCAGGATTCGTTACAGTTAATTCCATGACTCCCACATCACCACAACCGGGCGGTGACAATTCAACAAGTTCTGCTAAAACGACCGGAGGATCAACTATGGTTATAGGAACAGTAGTATAACTACAATCCCATCCGTCAAAAAC
>CBDTVZ010000065.1:0-9993 GCA_965363995.1 uncultured Eudoraea sp. | reverse complement strand
TTGTTAGCCTTTTTTAATTAATTCAACAACATTATTTCCTTCTTCCAAAAGAACAGAATAATTTGTTATCAATTCTTCCAAAAACATTCTAGCCTTTATGAATTCTGATTCAACTTGGGGATATTTTTTTAAAGATTTATAATTAAAATTTACTGTGTCCTTATTATTCCAGTTCATTGCTTTTTTATATTCAATATAAAATCCTTTTTCACTTAAACTTGCTTCACTTAACTGAGTAGAACTATTGAACTTACCCTCAACAAACAAAACCCCTTCCATTAAAAAGTAATATGAACTTAATTTTTCTTCTATTGTTGAATTTTTTAAATTTTTCATAAAACCACTGCTTTTTAAACTTTCATAAGCATTAGTATTTGGTCTGAATCGAGTTTCAATAAACACGCTAAAAAAACCTTTTTCGAATAATTTTGGGTTAGATATAATTTTGGCTTCATAATACTTTACTATTGTATCGCAAAGCGTTAATGCCTCCGTTCTTTGATTAATAAGTGTTTCTAATTTCTTTAAATCAGAATTAATATTTACGCTAATTTTATCAAGGTAGTCATCAACAATTTTTTGATTAGATTTTATTTGATTCCAATTATTGATACTCAAAGCAATCAAAATCCCAATAACAACCAATACAATCTCCCCAACAGCATAACGAGCATATTGCAATGGCTTGTTGTCGTCGGCTAGTTTTTTGCGGATCTTACGGAAGAAGTTGATCATGTGAGTAGCACACTTAATTGGTCTCTATAAGGTAGTGAATTAATTGGTGAGATTTTGCGGTCAGGGCAGAGAAGTATTATGTATTAAATACGAAGTACAAAGTACGAAATACGAGTTACTAACTTCCAACTTCATACCTCCAACCTCGTACCTCTAACTTTGTATCTCTACTATATTTTCAACCACATTGCAGAGCTTGCCCGAATTAGTAGTGGGCGAGCGTGACGCTCGCACTAGCGGAGGGTATCGAATAAGCTTTTGAAACAATCGTTCGCAATTGCGAAATCAGGACTTCCCTATGATGAAAATTATGTGTCGAATTTAAGTTAATTTCCTTTGGATTTTAACTCAGTTCTTTGGTGTATGCCTTTATTATTATTTATTTATTCAATTTTACTTTCTTTATTCTACTATCTCAATCTCGACTGCATCTAACCAAACAGCCCCAAAATCTCTCAGATTAACGCTATAGGTTATTTTATCGGCATTTTCAGCGACTTCTGCTTCTATACTATAATGTCTCCATTCCGAATTTTTAATACGATATTTATCAAGACTGTCGAATAATGGAAGTTCACTTGAGTATGCACTTTGAACGCCAGCTACTATCTTTAAATGAAGAAATGCAAAAGTGTCATCTTCCAATTCCACTCTTGCAACTCCTTTAAAACGAATTTTTTTACCTCTATAAGGTGTCGCATCGATTGTTTGGACCACATTTGGGCCAATCTCACCATAAGCCAGACCTGGCGGTCGATAAATCATTAATGACTTTTTTCCTTGATATGCTTGATCGCTTGTTGTCATAGTCACACCTAATCGTTTAAACTTCGACCATGCAAACCATCCAGCAGGAGTTTCTCCTATTTCACTCTCCTCAAAATCTAAATTTGTTGGCTGACTTAGTTTTTTGTCAAGTAACCAGATATTTTCATAGTCTAATGAGTCAATGGGTATAGTGGGCGTTGTTTTATCTAAAAATATCAAAGCGTCAAACTCGGATGCCAATTTGTGCCGATAATAATAGTTATCCTCTTCACTTTTATTGTAAAAACCCCACGAATAGCGCGTTGGTATGGGATTGTTAAACCATTCAGATACTACCCCATCAGAAGGTACTTCTGATAAGTCCAAAAAAGCATTGGTTAATCCAGCTTTTATCATCATATTTTCTAAGGAGCCCGTTTTTGCTTCACCTACACTAAATGTTTGCATACCTTTTGATGGTACTTCGGTATCCAAAGCGGTAAACTCGCCTTGATTGTAAAAGAAACCAATTATCATCACCTGATCATGGTACCATTTTTTTAGATGATATCCCATACATTCAGTCAAGTGATATTCCAATCCTTCTCTTTCTTCTTCTTCTTGAGAAATGGTATTGTTTATATGAAAGTTGTGAGCCCATACAATGATCTTAGCGTTTTCACCTTCATGATTTAGCGTCCATCGTATATTTTCAGCTTGCCCAAGATCTCTCACTGACCCATAAGCTATTCCTTCATTAATGTTAGATTCTATATAGATTTCAGTTTGTCTTGCATGTTGTTTTGCTAATTGCCATTCTTTAATACTTGAAGAGGATACATAACTTTCTTTTTTATTTTGAAAAGCTAACATTACTCTTTGAATTTGTCTCAATGACAAAGAATCGTATTCTTCTGGAATCCATTGTCGCCTTCCTGCTCCAATGGGG
This sequence comes from uncultured Eudoraea sp., assembly GCA_965363995.1. GTDB lineage: Bacteria > Bacteroidota > Bacteroidia > Flavobacteriales > Flavobacteriaceae > Eudoraea. The sequence goes on along the minus strand of CBDTVZ010000065.1, from coordinate 7,562 downwards.
TCTGAAAATGGAACTTCAAGAATGCCTAACTCAGGCCGAACACTTTGTTCAAGTTCAGGATCTACTTTTTCTAAATATTCTAACATCACTCGAGTTGCACGTTGCGGATCCTGAGGGTCAAAACCATAGAATTTGACTTTCTTCACATTTTCCGGATCTGAATTATAGGTGCGCATCCATTCTATAAGAGTAAGAACCTCCTCTGTATCCCATGTCCAAAAATAAATTCCAGCCAATGCCTTTTCTGGATCACCAATGCCGTCAACTACGTATCGATTGATATCAAGTGCTTCCCCAAATGGACATTCAAGTGCAAAAATGTTAAAGTCCATTTCTGTCACCAGGTATTCAATCATTCGGTGTTTCAATTGGAATACCTCCCGGTTTCCGTGAGTGGGTTCTCCAAGAGAGACAATTCGGGCATCTCCAATAATGTTCTTTAAAGGAGTAAGATCATCAGAGTTGCTCCCAGGCAGTACAGTATTTAAAGGTATTGCATGATCTGAAACCCATTCAATTACTTGGTTTTCTGTTGATTTTTGTGTGCAGGATGTCATATAAAACATACAAAGAAATGAGAAGCCAACTATTCCGTAGTTTTTATACATAATTGTTTAGAATTAGTTAACCTTTATTCAGGTTTGGTTATAATGGCATACAACGTTTAGTATAAGAAGTGTTTCAATGCTTTTTATGCATTATTGTGCATAGTTTTATTCTTTTTCTTTCTGTTTGGAGTTTATAAATTGCTCCATTGATTCATCGACTGCTCTAGTCAAAACCTCCAGTTTTTGAGAATTTTCAATTAGTGTCTCCACGTAGGCTTTAACAATAGCATTAATTACTAATCCTGGGTTATCTTTGAATATATAATGGCCACTTCCAAGGGCAACAATTCCATTCCTATTCGGTTGAGCGTCTACAAAATCTTGATGTGTTTTCCTCAGTAATTTCCACTCCTCATCAGTATGATGTCGCTGAATTGGAGAGACCAGGTCAATTGCAGGTATAGTGCTTGGGTAGGGAGTCTCCCTCAATAATCTAACAGTATTGGCAAAATTTATTCCTAAATAATAATTGCCTAAATGGATGTCCTTTATCTCCTGAACAGAATTATCTTGTTCGGCCTTGATAAGAATATCATCGGTATATTGTTCGGCAAGATTGGCATCAATTCTAACATTATAAAGTACTTTCTCAGGATTTCTCGAAGAAAACAATGTAGAATAAAAACCTCCATATGAGTGAGATACTAGAATTAGTTCATCGCTATATCCTAATTTTTCTAAACCTCTTTCAAGTTCTTCGATACCATTTAGAATCCCATGCCCTTCATCTGTGGTTATTTCTGGATTGATTTCGCTTTTACCAAATCCAGACCTGTCATAAGTTATAAGAGTTGTTCCCGTGACCTTGTGAATCGGTTCTAAAATGTCATTCCAAATTGATCCATCGTTGCCTGCGCCAGACTCAAAAAGTATAGGCTTACCAGCACCCTTTAGTATTTTAAAGTGCATTTTATAGCCTCCAATATCGACTAGAGTATCCAGCACATTGACTTGAGCATTAGTCAATGAAACAGAGAGGAGGAAAAATATATATAATAAATACTTCACTTGGTTAGTTTGAATTATGCAAAACAATTGTATATAGTTAATATGAACTATATATCTTTTATACGAACTAAGATAATAAATGAATATCTAATTGTATTCAGACCAATATTATCCATACTAGTAAAGACCCCCACATTGAAGAGAGCCACAGATGTCACCTTTGTAGGTGCGAGCGTGACGCTCGCACTAGCTCCTGAAAATCAAGGATGAAAAAGTTCAAAGAATCATTAAAGAGAATCTGTGGGCATAAAATATCAATGTCCTGAATTAATGAAGAAAAGAGTTGTTTTTTACCTCAGTTCTTTGTTTTAGGCAGTTTTATCAATTGCTTTTAATTTCTTCGATTTTTTGAATCATCTTCACAGCATTTCCATTTTTCGGATTCAATTCAAGTGATTTTTTATAGTTAACTAAAGACAGATCGTATTGTTCATTCATAAAAAAGGCTTCTCCTAAACTATCATAAGGATTTGCTGAACTAGGAAATTCAGATACTAATAATTGAAAAACTTTTATTGCTTCCGAAATTTTATCCTGTCCAAGCAATTCATATCCAATATTATTTAACACATTCTCGTCATCAAAATTAAAGTCAATTGGATTACCTTTCTTTAATTTATTATAGTAAAGTATTCCGTTTTCAAGATTCTCAAAAATCGCTTTTCTAACAGGATAATAAGCATTCATTTTTGGATAATTTTCAAGATCATTATAAATCGAACTAGCAATACTATTGATTAAACTATTTGCTGTATCTCCATTATAATTGAAAGATACAGTAAATCCGCTATTGAATTTAGGTAATAAAATCAACCAATTTGTACTTCCACTAGTTCCTCCATTATGCATAAAATCATCATCTCCCAACTGCCAAAAATAACCGTATTGCTCGCCTTCTTCTTCATAAAAAAATAAAGGCCTTCTCATTTCTTCAATTACAGGATTCTTACTTTCTAACAAAAACTCAATATACTTTAGTAAGTCAGGAACGGTTGATTTTAATCCACCACCAGCACCAGTCATTGGCATTTGTAGAGGTTTTACTAATTGTCCGCCATCAGTGTATCCATTTACAATATGTTTTTTATCATCATTCTTAACACGCATTGAGGTATGCTCCATTTGAGCATCATTCAGGATAAATTGATTTAAAAGTTCTGAATACGATTTTTGATATACTTTTTGAAGAATCATCGCTAAAATTTCTGGCGCAACAACAGGTGAGTAGTCATATTTTTTTCCAGGAATAGTATCAAGATTGATTTTTCTTAAATCTTCAATTAAATTTGTTGTATTGTATTCTGAAACGGCCTTTCTTTCATCTTCAGTAGCATCAAGCGAAAATATTCCTGCCAGAATTTTAGAAAAGTCACGCCTTATTCCACTAGTATGTGTCAATATATCCTTAATGGTAATAGGATGATCCTCGTACTCTAAGTTATCATAAGAACCGTCTAAATACTTTCTAATATCATCATCTAAGTTTAATTTCCCGTCCAATACTGCTTGAGCGGTTATAAAAGCAGTAAATGTTTTTGTTACAGATGCAATTTCGAAAATTGAATTGTCATTTGGTTTATTTCCCTTGCCTTTATCAATTTCTCCGTAATAGTTAGTATATGTTTTACCATCTTTATAAACTCCAATTGAAATAGAATGAATTTCAGAGTTCTCTAATATTAAGTTTGCATTGTTGTTCATTGAATACTCTATTGGATTCAATGCTTTTTTAGAAATAGGATTTACATTTTGTTTGCAGCTAATTAGTAATATAGCAAAAATTGATATCGAAATAAGTTTATTCATTTTGTTTTCTTAATGATTGATTTTTGTTCTAATTGCCTATAACAATGGGATAGCATCATTGATGATATCCTACTTATGTGTACTAAGATATTAAATCTTTAATTCTAACAAAGTTTTGCCATAGCCAAATCCGGTAGGCCTTATGATGAGACTTACATTTCTGTACTGCCCGTAAAGTAGTTGAAAATCAAGGATGAAAAAGTTCAAAGAATCATTAAAGAGAATCTGTGGGCATAAAATATCAATGTCCTGAATTAATGAAGAAAAGAGTTGTTTTTTACCTCAGTTCTTTGTTAGGTGCTGACTTTATTTTTTCCTTATTGGTATCCATATTTCCTCTTCTGAACTTGGATCATTATTCTTGTATTTTTCTCCTAATACCTCAAAGTGAGGTCTGTCGTCTAATTGATATTCTGAACTCGGTAACCAAGTCGTAAAAATATATTGAAATATACTGTTGTCAGTGCTAGAGCCTTTGTAATCGAAAACGGCATAAAGTCCTCCTGTCAAAGTGAATGGTTCCATTTCATTGGGAACAATATCAAAGTCTGTTACTTCGACTGTCGCCCACTTTTCAAACTCATTGCTCGGCTTAAAATCTTCATAATACAAGGAATCATAAACTTGCATTGAAATCACCTCTGTTGTTAAGCTGTTCTTTATTTCATTTCGTCTTGGCATAAATCCACCCCAAAGTCGACCAGTTAAATTATTTGTTAAACTCATCCTCAATCGTTTGCCAATTAATTTCTTTTCCTCTAAATTTTTTATCCTTGGTTGCATTTATTTTCTGTACTTAATTTTGCTTGCACCTAACAATGGGATAGCATCATTGATGATATCCCTCTTATAAGAACTAAGATAATAATTCTTTGATTTTGACAAAGTTTCTGTCTGTCAGATATGTGTTTGTCCTGGCTGTTTTGGTAGATTCCTAAAGAGTGGTTTACTAAACCAATAAACATTCAAATCTCCTTCGGAACATTACTATACCTATCCAGGTTATCACCGCATTTAAACTCTCCCTTACCTACTATCTCGTCAGTTTCATCATTCCAAGACGTCAATTAATAATAAGATAATCCTCGTTAATTCTACGATATACTTTTTTGCAAGTGTCGTTTTCTAAAACTTCAATGAAAATATTCACACCTAAGCCAACTTCCTCAAGTCCAAATGATTTCGGCTGTAATATGTTTTTTTTAGGATTTAAGGCTTCGCCTTCTGTATTAAGAACATTTGCAAACACAATTTTATTTGTATTGTTATAAATAATAAAATTTCTTCTAAAAATAGGTTCTTTTTCCTCAAAAGGGTGTTCTCCACATTCAAGTTCTTGAAAAGGCTTTAACCCTAAGTTTTTCAGAAATGTTTCAATCGAAGTAGGTGCATCTTCCCTTAAACTTTTGATCTTCCATAATAAAGCGACGGAACTGGTTCTAATAAGCGTAGCATCCCAAATATTTTCGTTGAGCTGATATTTGTTGAAATGTAAAATTTTGCTTTTATAATTGGGATTGGTCAAAATATAATTGATAATTTTTTCTGTTGATAATGAATCTCTCAGATTATAATAAGGTAATTCATCAGTGAACTCTTTTTGTCTTGACATAGCGATATCAATTACTGCTTTTTCCCATTTACGCCGGGATTCTATTAGTCTTTTTAATTTCTTAAGATTTGGAACTAATTGTATATATTTTTTTGATAATTGCTTTTCAAGTTCAATGAGTTCATCAAGATTGTCATCATTGATTTTTTTTGTGTTCGTTCCAAAAAACAAATACCTAAGTTGATTTTCATCGCCTTCATGTATTAATTCATTCTTAGTATAAAGCGTGAGTGCTGAATCTACGTTATAACCATAGCTAATAAGATCGCTGCAGGTCTTAATATTTGTTTCAAGTTCATTTTCGAAAACAGACAAAATGTCTTCAATATTATTGGACAGCATTCTTTTTTCATTCAAATTATTAATTTGTAATGCTAAAAGAATTCCGATTACAACAAGTACAATTTCTCCGATGGCATATTTTAAATACATTCCAGTTTTATTTTTCTCCATAAGGTCGTAGCGTATTTTTCGAAAGAATTTTATCATTGTTGATATAGCGTATTTTTCAATTAAGTGTCTTTAATAAAAGATTTATATCACTTTTTGTCTGAATTAGCAATTGATTTTGTGCTTCAATTGATTTACGTGTTGTGAATAAATCTCCAAACACAATAGAATTAGATTGAAAATTAACACTTTCTATTGTTGGTAATTGAGAATCCATATTAAGCAATGGATCTACTACTTCTTTAACAAAAATAAAAGGCATGATATCGTTTCCAAACTTTCTTGTCAAGATTTTAACCTGTTCTTGTGTTCCTCCATAAAAATCAAAACTATAATATTCAGATAATAATTTTTTTAATTTATTATTAGAAATTAAATCAATACTTTGAGAGGAAATCATATTATCAAATGAAATTTTTATAGGATTAAAAGATTCGTATGAAGATAATATTGGCATAAATTTTATAAAATTACTAATTCGAACTTTCTCGTCCATAGGACTTCCCATTAAGACTAGAGCTTCATTAATAACTCTTGCTTTTTCATTATTGAATTCCAAGACTTCTTCTATTTTCTTAAGGTCTTCATTTAGGTTTTTGCTGATTTCTACTAAATAATTAAGTTCTTTTTTGTGAAGTAAATTTTGATTATTCCAATTGTTAATCTGTAAAGCAATCAAAATCCCAATAACCACTAGAACAATTTCACCAATAGCATAGCGGGCATATTGCAATGGTTTGTTGTCATCTGCCAGTTTTTTGCGGATTTTTCTGAAAAGGTTGATCATTGGTTGGTTGTTAAACTGATTAAAAGATAGTTCAAAAATTCAATATATTTATACCTTTGGATAATATCCATTTATACGGATATATTCCATGAAATATACAAAATACTTTAGTGGCATTATCAACCAATATGGTAGACCTAATCTAACGGATGACCAGTTCAGGAAGTTCATGAACATAGTACATCTCGAAGGACGTTTGGAAGGCATTGACTCCATTAAAAGGTCTTTAGAAGGCTCAAAGGAGGCCAATAGATTTGATATGGAGTATTATAGAGTGAATAGGAAATTAACTGATCTGACAGGAAACTTACCTCCCCAGGAACTAAAGGAGAAGTTGTTCCATTAATCACACTGAATTATAGTCATTGTTGTGGTTAATTTTTTTATGGTTATAATAGATTGCAATTCCAATAATGGAAATTATTTGGGCAACGATTGATAAAATTGAACCCTCAAATCCAAAAGTTCCACCATTAAATAAATTCGCTTCATTTATCTTAAATTCAATCAATGAATAAGCATCTTCCCCGCTAACATTAAAACCAAATAGGGTTTGGAATAAATTCCAACTTAAATGTAATGCAATTGGAAACCACAAATTTTTTGTATAAATGTAAGATAACCCTAAAAGTATACCTGCTAGAAATAAATTAAAAAGAGAAAATAAGTCAATGTTTGGATTAAAACTATGCAATAAGGAAAATAATATTGAAGAAACTATTAAGGCTATATATTTATTAAGTGAAATCATTAAATTTCTTAGAATATATCCACGCATTAGTGTTTCTTCGGTTATTGAAACAAATGTGAATAGAAGTATTGATATTATTATTTCTTTGAAGTCGAAAACAATTCTATAAAAAGTAATTTCTTTAAATAAAATCAAAAGCGAATAACCAAGAATCATGATTACTAAGCCTATTCCAATACCAAGAATAAATTCATAAAACCTATTCTTTGTTTGAAATCCAAGATTTACAAATTTTTCTTTATCGACAAATTTCATAAACACCCATATTACTAAAAATGTCCCGAGCATGCCAAAAAAAAACATAGACAATCGTTGTAAGGAAGTTTGATTTAAATCGGGATTTGTTATATCCGTATTTGTGGTATCGAAACCTGTTATTAAGCCTCCTATCAATTGGAAAGAACCAACTATAAATATATAAGGCAGGATAAACAATAATAATCTTTGCCAACCTCGATTCTTATTTTCAATTTCAGTCATATTTTAAATTAACCACAACGGTCTTGGGTATGATTTAGTCACGCCTAAGGCGTGATGAAT
>CBDTVZ010000064.1:0-10096 GCA_965363995.1 uncultured Eudoraea sp. | reverse complement strand
CTTTCATGTTTTACATGACCAATCTTTTTTATATATGCGTTCGGATCGTCCCATATTGATTGTAATCTTCGGTCTTCCCGGAACAGGTAAGACTACTTTTGCTACAGTTTTGTCCAACCAATTAGGGATTAAGCATTTCAATACTGATATCATCAGAAGTTTATCGGGCAAATCCCAACAGTACGATGAAGAAAATAAAGTCTTTATTTATGATGAGATTTTACATCTGACAAGGTTAGAATTTGAAAAAGGAAAAGGCGTAATTGTCGATGCTACGTTTTATAAAAAGAAACTGAGAGAAAGATTCAAGGTCTTGGCACAGGAGTATGATGTAACCATGAAATGGATCGAAGTTTGTGCCGGCGAGGAAGTTGTGAAAAAGCGCGTATCCAAAAAGCGTCGGTACAGCGAAGCCGATTACGCTGTTTATCAAATGATTAAATCGCAATTTGAGCCCATACAAGAGAAATACATTCAATTATTTTCTGGTCAGGAAGAAATGCCTGATTTAATTGAAAAAGCTATCAAGTTCATAAAACAATGACGCGAGATCAGGTCAACTATATTATTGACAACAAAACTTTTCCTTACCCAACAGATGGGATAAAACTTATAGAGACCCATATCTCCTGGGTCATACTTACTGATCAGTACGTTTATAAAATAAAAAAGCCGATCGAGTTCAGCTTCTTGAATTTTTCAACTCTGGAAAAGAGAAAAGAATACTGTGAAAAAGAGGTGAAACTGAATAAGAGGCTTGTACCGGAGATGTATCTCGAGGTGCTTCCCATCAAAAAAAGTAACGGAAAGTATCATATCCTCGATAACCAGGGAACAATTATCGATTATGCGGTCTTGATGAGGAGGATGGATGAAACAAAACAGTTGGATTTACTTCTGGATCATGGAACTGTTAAAGTAGCGTCTATTATTAAGTTGGCAGATGTGTTGGTGTCTTTTCATCAAGAAGCGGTAATTGTGCCGGAAGGAGAGGATTGGAGGGAACTCTATAAAGAATTTGAAGATATAGTGAGTGTACAAAACTTTTTGGAGAAGAATTTTGGTAAAGAGACGGGGCAGTTACTAGAAGAACTCAATCAATGGGCTTACCAATTTTTAAATTCTATTAAGGAGAGAATCGCTGATCGAAACAGAAAGGGATTTGTCATCGATGGACATGGTGATCTTCATGCTCGGAATATCTTTCTTCTGGACGACCCCGTCATTTTTGATTGTATAGAGTTTAACGATGATTTTAGAAAACTGGACCTATTGAATGAAGTTGCTTTCCTGTGTATGGACCTGGAGAGGTTTGGCCGTTTCGATTTATCCAAAATATTCAGTGAACATTACTTCTCTAAAATACGCTGTATTGAAAATAAAAAGGATGAAGAAATATTCCGTTTTTACAAATTATATCGGGCAAATGTTAGGTTGAAAGTACATGCGATTAATGCGCAGGCAGATGATATCACTGAGAATAAACGGCAAAGAGAGATGGCGTTGATAAGCCAATATTTGGAATTGTATAAGCAATATTATATAGATTTGAAAGGCTAGGGATGGCGCGAACGATGTTTTTTATATCGAAAATGTTGAGGAGTTTCCCAATAATCATCTGGTCATTTATAATAGATGGGGTAATGTGGTTTATGAAACCAATGGATACCTTAATGATTGGCAAGGCACCCATAATGGCAAGCCGCTTCCAGTGGCCAACTACTACTACATTATGGAATTGAATGATGCCGAGAAAAGGAAACATTCAGGATATATTAGCATTTTGAGGTAGTCTATTTGATATACAGGCAGAATCCTTGCATTTCGTATTCAAAAAAGATAAAACCACTTAAAATTCCAGGAAAAGCTTTATTGGAAGCAGCTATCAATGGCACAAAATTACTCCGGCAGTATACGATAAAGGAAAAGATATCATTACCAGACCAATCTTGGATATAAAAACAAGACCTTGAATTTTTTTCCTGCTACCAACGAGTAGTAAAATAAGAAGTAGTATTAGTCCGAACATAAAAATAAATGGACCTGCTATCATTAAAAACCCTGCAAAAACATTTCCCCCGGTATTTAAGTCACACCCCAGCAGATATCCAAAGATGCTTAGTTGAATTAGTAACCATATCCAATTTTTCTTACTCCATTCGTTAGTACGCTTATATTAACAGGTTCAGTTTTTACTTTCTGTTCTTTATACCATTCCTGGGCTTCTCTGCTAAATAGAAGTATTAGAGCATAAAATAGAATTAACATTTGAGTTATGGAGACAATTCCTATAAAAGGTCTCATCAGGAATTCACCAAATACAAGAAATGGGTATCCTATCATTCGTATTATAAAGACAACCAATAAAGTAATTCTTGCCCAATTTTTCCCTTGCCCAATCTTAAAACCCAGGAAACCTATTATCAGAAATGTGATTATACCAAAAGCTTTTGGATCTGACAGTATTTTTTGATCTGTCATTGTTTCATAAAGTACCGACTTTATAAATCCTACCAATAGAGATAAGTAAACCAGGTTGGGTTGGCCGCTTTTTTAAATTTTTTCGGCATTTCTGTTAATGTAGTTTCTACTTCCATATTTCGTTTTAAAATTACTGTCGACTAGTATTGTAAATTCCGGGAAAAGCATTGATACTGAGGATAAACTACATCTAAACAACTGCTCTTTCAATGCTACAGGGCGGAAATTTAGTTCCTATTTCTGAATATACCACACTAATACTTTTATAGATAATTCCCTGCCTTGGATAGGCAACTGCAACACTGCTACTTCTGTTGCTTTCTACAATACGTACACTAAAAAGATTGCATTTAAAGCAATTCATTTCATCTCCTATTATCTACGGTATAAATGACTATCTTAGAGTGATACATGAATATAAAAAAATTCATAGCAGAACTGAAAAGGCGTAATGTAATTAAACCGACAATAGCCTATTTAATAGTAGCATGGTTAGTAGCTCAGGTGGCAGATATTGTTCTTCCAACTTTTGATGCACCACTACATATCATGAAAACCTTGATTTTTGTCTTGATCATTGGCTTTCCGATCAATTTAATTTTTGCTTGGGTATATGAATTGTCCCCAAAAGGAATTAAGAAAACTAAAAATGTTGAAGAGGTGACATCAGTATCACAAAAATCACACCATGAGCTCAACAAAAACAATAAAAAACTGGCAGTGTTACCTTTTCGCAACATCAATTCGGAAAATGACAGTGATTATTTTAGTGATGGACTGACAGAAGAAATCATTATTCGTTTGTCCGGAATCAAAGAGCTTGAGATTGCTTCACGAAGCACTTCCATGCGCTATAAAAATTCAGATTTGGAAATTGGCTCATTGGGGCGCGAATTAAAAGCAAGATACCTATTGCAAGGTACAGTCCGCAAACATAATAGTGATTTAAGAATATCAACAGAGTTAATTGATGTGGAAAAGGACTCTGAACTTTGGGCTGAGATCTACCGTGGAAAAATGGCAGATGTATTTGAAATTCAGGAAAAGGTATCTAAGCAGATCGTAAAGTCATTGCAACTAAGGTTGAGTCCTAAAGAAAAAGTGGCACTTAGTAAAAGAGCAACGACGAATAGCGACGCATTTGATGCTAACTTAAGAGCTCGCGAGTTTTTGTTTCGATATACAGAGAGCTATATACTCTTGTCTATAGATCTTTTTCAAAAGGCAGTTGATATTGACTCAAAATATGCTGCTGCATATGCCGGCATGAGTGAGGCCTATGCCTTGTTATATGAAACTCATGATAAAGAACTCATATGGCTTGAAAAGGCCGAGGAAACAGCATTAAAAGCACTCATCTATGATCCTGGATCATCTGAAGCCTATAGCGCTCTTGGTCTGGTTTATTACAATAAAAATTCACTCGACGAAGCATTGATAGCTGTTCAAAAGGCAATTTCATTTGACCCTGACAATTTTTTTGCCTATTGGATTAGAGGAAGACTCTATAGAATGAAAGACAGAGATTCTGAAGCAGTCATTGATTTTAATAAAGTATTAGAACTTAATAGTGATTTCCATTCGGCTTATGGTGATTTGCAGATGTCCTATGAAAAATTAGAAGACAAAGAAAATCTACAGGAAACTATTCAACGGGCGGCATTATTTTACCCCGACTATTTGTTGCATAACCCTGAGGACGCCCGTGCGCGCCAATTTTATGCTTTCACTTTAGAAAGATTGGGTCGTAGCAAAGAAGCTAAAGTAGAAATGCGTAAAGCGATTGAGCTAAACCCAAATGACCTAATTATTATTTATAATGCCGCATGTTTTTATGCATTAATAGGTGATAAAACAGCATCAATTGAAAATCTCAAGAAAGCAATAGATAATGGGTTTGGAAATTATGAATATATTAAACATGACCCAGATTTATATAGCTTAAAAAAGGAGCCAGATTTCATTGAACTAATACAAGGTAAATAACTAGTTTAAAATAAGTTCGTAAAGGGGTTTTAGTCTTAGTCAATTTTATGAAGGGGAAATGAAAGCAGCAATTTATGAAACATACCAAGGGTCTATAACTATACAGAATGTGGTAGATCCTATTCCAAAGGAAGAGGGAGTCGTTATTTCAGTCAAAGCTACTGGATTGTGTCGAAGTGATTGGCATGGTTGGATGGGTCATGACAAGGATATAGAACTGCCCAATGTTCCTGGACACGAATTTGCTGGAACCATTGAGGCCATTGGAAAAAACGTCAAAAATTTTCATTTAGGAGACAGAGTTACGGTTCCTTTTGTATGCGGATGTGGAAGTTGTGGACAATGTTTATCGGGCAATCATCAAGTGTGTGATCGACAATCACAACCTGGTTTTACGCATTGGGGTTCATTTGCGGAATACGTTGCTTTGGATTATGCTGATATTAACTTGGTAAAACTACCTGAAGAAATTAACTACATAACCGCTGCACTTTTGGGCTGCCGGTTTATTACGTCTTTCAGAGCAATAGTAGCTCAAGGAAAAGTTTCAGGGGGGCAATATGTAGCTATACACGGTTGTGGTGGTGTAGGGCTATCAGCAATAATGATCGCTCATGCTCTGGGAGCCCAAGTAATTGCTGTAGATATCAACGATGAAACTTTAGATTTCGCAAAAAAATTAGGAGCTATCGCAACCATAAATGCAAGGCAAAATACTAACATAGTGGAACAGATTAAAACAATATCGCATGGTGGTGTTCATGTATCTATTGATGCTCTTGGAAGTCCAAATACTTGTTATAATTCTATTGCGAATTTAAGGAAAAGAGGCAAACACATTCAGGTTGGGCTGATGACAGGAAATCATAAAAATCCAAAGGTTCCGATGGATATGATATTAGCCCATGAATTAGAGATCATAGGAAGTCACGGAATGCAGGCATATAAATATCCTGATATGCTCGAGATGATTAAAAATGGAAAACTGCAGCCTGAAAGACTAATAGAAAAGACAATTTCACTTCAAGAAGCAACCATAGCCCTTACAAATATGAATAAATTTGACCATAAAGGAGTTTGGGTCATTGATTCCTTTTAATAGTTGACCCGTGAGAAAAGTTAAGCATCCGGGAAATGGCTACTTCCCTATTTTCCAAGGGTTGCCGCATATCTTCCAATACCCATCGTTTAAATTCCGGGAACTCATCCAAAACAGCACCCCATTATGTGACAGGGAAATCTCTCCCGGTTGTGGATAGGCACCGCCTACGACAGGGGCAACATCTGTGACTCTCTACAATGTGGGAGTCTTATTTATAAATGTATTGTACTAATAGTATTAGTTATACTATCTTAGTTTATGTAGAAGAGATATGGTTAATAACTATATAATTTTGTTGTAGCCAATAATTAGAATACTACTACTATGAAGATAATTTTAATATATCTAATACTAATCTTGACAATAATTTCATGTAATTCGTCTTTAACAGAAACAGCTGAAACACCCTTAAACAAGTACGATGCTTCAATAGATTCTTTGCTTGTTATTATGACAATTAATGAAAAGGCTGGTCAGTTAAATGTTCTTAATTATGGTGAAGACTTGATTAACCCCTCTGGAGAAGAAGTGGATGTTGAAAAAGCGATCCAGGAAGGATTAGTTGGAGGCATACAAAATATAAGAGGTGTAGATTTCTTAACCAAACTTCAAAAAATAGCTGTTGAGAAGTCCCGGCTTGGAATCCCATTACTATTTCCCGCCGACATTATTCATGGTACAGAAGTGGTATTTCCAATTCCGTTGGCATTAGCTTCCAGTTGGGATTTGGAAGCAGTAAAACAAGTTTCGCAAATCGCAGCCATTGAAGCAGCGGCACAGGGGATTAATTTAACATATTCGCCCATGGTGGATCTTACGCGTGATCCTCGCTGGGGTAGAGTGATGGAAGGTTCCGGAGAAGATCATTTTCTGGGTGCACGAATTGCGGAAGCAACCGTCAAAGGTTACCAGGGAAATAATTTATCCTCACCTGCGACCATAGGAGCCTGCGTTAAGCATTTGGCTGCATACGGAGCCGTTGAGGCAGGCCGTGATTATAATGTTGTGGATATGTCAGAAAGACGCTTAAGAGAGGAATATTTGCCCGGCTATAAAGCGGCATTTGATGCGGGAGCGGTATCTGCGATGGTTTCATTCAACGAGATCAATGGTGTGCCATCCTCAAGCAACGACTATTTATTGCACCATATACTAAGGGACGAATGGAAGTTCGAAGGATTCGTGATAGGCGATTACACTTCTGTTGGTGAATTGGTTTATCATGGAGTCGCACGCGATTTAAAACATGCCGCCGAATTAGCCGTTAATGCCGGGGTAGATATTGACATGGCTTCCATTTCATTTCTAAAGTATTTACCTGAATTAGTAGAAGAAGGGAAAGTTTCTATGCAAGTGGTTGATGATGCGGTACGCCATGTGTTGCGCGTTAAGTATGCTTTGGGCATAATGGATAATCCCTTTTTGTATCTCGATAAGAAAAGAGAAAAAGAACAGGTTTTTAAACCCGAATATTTGAAAGTTGCACGTGAAGCGGCTCAAAAATCTATCGTTCTGCTAAAAAATAAAAACCAATTGTTACCCATTCAAAAGGACCTGAAAAAGATTGCCCTTATTGGTCCGTTTGCAGACGACAAGATTACCCCTATGGGAGGCTGGACATTTGGCGGCAGCCATTACGAAAGTATTGTTTCGCTATTAGATGGTATTAAATCTAAAGTGTCTGATAACACCCAAATACTTTACGCAAAGGGATGTAACGCCAACGATGATTCGATGGCTGATATACTTGAGGCAAAAAATATTGCAAAACAAGCAGATGTAGTTGTGGTTGCCCTCGGTGAACCTATTGAGATGATTGGAGAGACAACGAGTCGTACAGAACTAAATATTCCCGGCAAACAAATAGAATTATTAAAGGAGTTGAATAAAACCGGGAAGCCGATTGTTGTACTATTATTTAGTGGCCGTCCTTTATTATTGGAATGGTTGGAAAAGCATATTCCTTCCATAGTTCAGGTCTGGCACTTAGGCCATGAATCGGGTCATGCTATTGCCGATGTTTTATTTGGGGATTACAATCCGTCAGCTAAGTTAACGATGTCTTTCCCGTATGCTGTTGGACAAATACCAATCTATTACAACAATCGAACAACCGGACGCCCATATCAAAAAGGGTATCGTTGGTGTTCCAGATATCTGGATAACTCCAACGAACCACTCTATCCATTTGGCTACGGGTTAAGTTACACAACATTTAAATATTCAGATATCTCATTAGATCATAGCAAATTAGCTGTCAATGATACAATTACGGCAACCGTTAAGATTAAGAATACCGGTAATTTTGATGGCGTTGAAGTGGTACAGTTATACATTCAGGATCTGGTGGGTAGTATCACCCGTCCGAAAAAAGAACTGAAAGGATTTAAGCGAATTAAACTTAAAGCCAATGAGGAGAAAGAAGTAAGTTTTAAGGTTTCAGTGGATGAATTGAAATTTTATAACAAAGATTTGGAATTGACCGCTGAACATGGAAATTTTAAAATTTATATTGGAACAAGTTCAGTAAATACAAAAGAAATTGCCTTCGAATATATTGAATGAAAAGATTATGAGTAAAAAAATCATTAAGCTCTTTTTAAGATTTGCAATTGGAACTGGTTTTTTATCTGCTGTTGCAGATAGATTTGGATTATGGCCTGCAGAAGTATCTGCCTGGGGTAATTGGGAAAGTTTTTTAGAATACACCAAAATAATTAATCCCCTAATTCCCGAAACGTTTATCCCTGTTTTTGGAGGCATAGCAACAGCCGCGGAATTATTATTTGGAATTAGCCTGATTATTGGTTTTAAAACGGAGCTTGTTGCAAAATTAAGCGGATTTCTTATATTAATCTTTGCTCTCGCGATTGCCTTTTCAACCGGAATAAAAGGAGTTTTTGATTACTCAGTATTTGCTGCTTCTGCTGCGGCATTTGGACTTAGTATCATAAATGAAAAATATTTGGAATTGGATTTATTTCTTTCAAAAAAGAATTAAAAATTTATATCCGGTATACAACAATGGCTCTAATTCATTGCTGCCTATTACTTTCATCAATCTATTTTAAGATCCCGATTGCTTAGTGTGTAAAAAATTATTACCCGGACCTGCTGCTATTCCTTACGGCCGAAACCTTAGGGATATATGCAATAGATCCGGGTAATTTTATATTCTTGAGCTTAGACGATTATTTCATTTTATCTGAACAAAACATCAGGGAGATTTCCAATCTGGAATACATCTTATCAAAATGTCCCCCCTCAAAGAGTTCATAGGTATAGGAAGCGCCAAGGCCGTCGAGCTTTTGTGTCAAAAAATCATTAGCATTACAAGAACCCAGTTCATCCATGTTACCACAATCGAAATAGATACCCTTTAAGGATTTGAAATCATCCCCATAGGTATCTAGCAGTGTAAAAGGGTCATGATTAAGCCAACGGCCGGCGATGCCGGGTATGACATCCCCTGATGGGTATTCAAAAGGTAAATCCACCATCCAAGGAGGATTGTTAAGATTCGGAGACCAGGCAGCACTCATAGCATAGAGGGCACTGGTTAGGAATTTGCTGGAATCAGGACCCATCATTCCACCGGGATTTTCAGCTATAACAAGTGGCGTAAGGGCGAATATAGCCTCAAATACAAGTATACCGCTATGGCAGGCTACTACACTAAAAGTATCGGCGTGTATCATCCCAAGCTTAAATGCAGCATAACCACCTTGTGAAAATCCGATAACAGAACGCCCGTCTTTATTGCTGATCGTATTATAATTACTATCCACATAGTTTATAAGATCAGTGACGATAAAATCCTCAAAGTTGCCGTTCAAATCAGAATTGGTATAGAAACTAAATCCATATTCGCTGGAGGCATTGGGCATTACAATTATCATGGGTTCAATTTTGCCGGTCTCAATAAGGTCATCTATCCAATCCTGGAATCCATTTTGCGGGAAATCGGGATAGGTTTTAAACATTCCATTTGGGTCTATCCATTCATCCCAGGTTTCTTCCAGAACAAATGAATCTTCCGTAAATGGCAATCCGTGAAGGAGATACACCACGGGATAGCCCTCTGCCGCGGTCGCGTCGTATCCCGCCGGGGTATATACCAACATATTCCTCAGTTCGGAATTTCCAATGGGGTTATTCGAAAGGGCCTGACTGGTAAACTGCTTACTTTCCAATATACTTTCAGGAGGGGTTGGTTCATTTATAGGATCATCATCTTTTTCGCAACCTATGAAGGCTACTAAGACGACCAATAGTACGGTAAATAATGTCTTTGTTTTCATGATAAAGAATTTTAAGGTTAAAAAATATTCGTTGAGCGTTTAAACATGACAGAAAGGATTTCACTTTCTTTAGATAGCTCTAGTATCAGATCAACTATAAAATTATTCTATCTCATTCGATTTGACTTTTCTTTAAGTCCCAGATGCTTTACTGTTTGTCCCAAAGAGAAAAAAGAGGGCTAATAATTAAAAAAAGACGAGTATTGGATGGATAATCCCAGTTAGA
>CBDTVZ010000063.1:0-10241 GCA_965363995.1 uncultured Eudoraea sp. | reverse complement strand
GGGTAGATGCCGTGAACAAATTATATCTGAAACATAAAGGGAAACATCAACGTCTTGTGGTTACCCATGTCGATAGCCGGAGTAAAGGACAAAACATTGATGTTTTTTTCTATTACCACGAGAAAAGTAGTAATGGTAAAAAACTTGCTGAAAGCATTCACAATACATTTATAAAGAAATACAAAAAATTCCAACCCAACCGAAGCTATTCAGGAACTTTTGAAGACCGGAGTAATCTTTACCTTGTCAAGAAAACCTTACCGGCAATGACGTTTATTGAAATTGGGAATATTCGCAATAAAAAAGACCAACACCGGATATTGGATTACGACAATAGACAAGCTTTGGCAAAATGGATTTCAGAAGGGGTAATCCTTGACTACGAGACGAAATAGTTGCTTACAAATCCACTTAAAAATCACGTAGAAATCTTTCTTTTATAGTAGCGGTATAACTGTTCGGGATCTGCCCCGAAATAATTCTTAAGATGTATTATTCCAAAGTAGAATTGCAGTTTTAACTTACCAATTTGTTCATATTTGCGTGCTGAGGTTTGCACTTTTTCCGTCAAGATCTTAAAATTAGTAAGCTCATAGAGACGGCTTGTGAATTCATTATCCTCATAGATTTTATAACTTTCGTCATAGCCACCCGCATTAAGGAACAATTCTTTCGTGATAAAAAGGGATTGATCTCCACCCCTGCATATCTTATGATTTATTCTGCTAAACCAGGAAAAGAATCTCAAAAACCGGCTATTGCTATCAAATTTCATCCTAAAACATCCGGCTTCACCACCTTTTTGAATGGCATCTATGATGATCTTGTCAAAGTTTTTTGGAGGAAAAGTATCCACGTGTAGAAAGTACAGGATTTCACCTACGGCATGTTTAGCGCCATAATTCATTTGTTTTGCACGACCTTTTTCAGACCGTAGCACAAGAGCATCAAATTTCAAAGCGGCTTTTATGGTACTATCGGTACTTCCACCATCTACCACTAGAATCTCTTTTATATTGGAAGAACTTCCATTTTTCAGAATATAATCTATGAGCTTAACTATATAGCGCTCTTCATTCAGAACAGGAATAATAATACTTATAGTGGGTTTATTACTTAATTTCATTTAAACTCCAATTGTATTTAAGGTATTCAATTTTTGCATCAGGATTAATGGATGATTTTAAATATTGGTTCAAATAAACTATTAAGGTACCGTTATTTTCGAAATCCTTTTTATACCATTTAAAGATCTTGGACAACTCCACTTTATTTTCAGATATAATATTTCGGCTGGGGTCATTTACAAAATCTTTTGTAGCCTCATCCAATTGTTTATCCAACTTATCTTCCGTATAGGCTTGGTTAAGTAATTTAGGGCATGAATATGAGGCACAGTTAATTGCAAAATGTATTCGGGGTTCGTTCATTTTTCTTAGAATTTTATGCTCTATTTCTCCTAATGATATTAACTCTCCGCCATATTTGATCCTCGCTTTTTCCCAGGGTTTGTTTATGTCTGTTATGCTAGCCAAAGGATAATTATCCAAAATTAGTTTAACTGTGGCGGCATTGTAAAGATTAATATAGTATGCCAGTTTTTTTTCTCTGGACCAGTTTTCATTTACGGTATTATTACCCAATTGCTCTAAGTAGCGGTTTAAAGTTTCTGCTTCCTTTTTAAAACCCAGATAGTCTACGTTGCCATTCTCGTCAACGAAGCTATTGAGCAATCTGTCCCAGCTTTTATGGTCTGCATATCCGCAGGTCTGTTCATTGGTAATCGGAACTAAAGCTAATGAGTCCGGCAAGAATGAGATAGGCTGGAAAAGACAGAATAAAATCAGGTAACTTATTTGGAGCATTGTATATTTTAAAACATTAGTTGATTTAGTAGTTTAAACCTTACATCAAATCCCAATTACTTTGCAAATGGAAATTTATTGTTCCACTTAATAAACGAGATTCACTTAATTTATGTTGTTGGACTATTCCCATTGAATGTGATACCAGTATAATTTATAATTCCCTTATCAATTCCATAAATAATTTTATCATTTTGGGCTCGGTTTCCCCGGCAATTCTGATTATTTCGTCAATATTGACGGGCTGCAGATCGTCTGGATCGCATTCATCAGTAAGTACGGACACGGCCACCACAGGAAGATTTAAATGGTTGGCCACAATTACTTCGGGAACCGTACTCATTCCAACAGCATCTGCCCCTATAGTTTTTAACATCCGATATTCGGCCTTAGTTTCCAGCTGAGGCCCAACGACAGAAGCATATACACCACTATGTAATGTAATACTTTCACGGACTGCAATTTCTTTAATTTTCGTACACATCGCCATATCGTAGGGCTGACTCATATCCACAAAGCGAACCCCAAAATCAGCTACATTTTTAAATGCCAAAGGCGATCCCCCCTGAAGGTTAATATGATCTTCTATAAGCATGATATCACCCATTTTAAAGTTCAGGTTAATGGCCCCGGCTGCATTAGAGATGAACAACTTTTTTATTCCCAGTTCGCGCATAACCCGAATAGGATAGGTAACATCATCAAACTCATAACCCTCGTAAACATGAAAACGGCCTTGCATAACCACTACTTTTTTGTTTTCCAGTATACCATAGATAAGCTTACCACTATGAAATTCAACAGTAGCTAATGGAAAAAAAGGAATGTTGTGGTAATGGGCTACGATACCAGATTCTATATGGTCTACCAATCTGCCAAGTCCTGTACCTAGTACAATCCCTATTTCAGGACTTTCAAAACCTTTATTTCTGAGGTAAAGAGATGATTCTTCCAGCTGTTTTTTAGTCATAGGCTCAAATTTTTACAAAGGATTGAAAAACATCAATATCTTTTAAATCTTCGTAGACGTCAATATCATTTTTGATTTGTAAGAGTTTTATCTTTTTATTATTTAAGTTATTGAGCGTATCTTCCAAGACGGTTTCTGTGCCCCAGTTCTTGTTCAGGAATATATCAATGTTCAATGACTTCATTCCCAGGAGATAGTAACCGCCATCTGCCGCTGGGCCTATGACAAAATCAAAGTTTTCCATTTCCGAAAAAGCTTCTTCAATGGTTTCACTATTTAAATCATAAATATCACTTCCTATTATGATTATCTTCTTATATCCCTTTTGAAATCCGGATTTAAAAGCATTATACATTCGTTCTCCTAAATCAGTACCTTTTTGCAATTGTTTGGCATAATTTCCATTATCCCATAAATCATTTTCGGACACTTCTTCTGAATAATAAACTTCTTTTGAACAATTAAGGCCTTTAGTAATTTCGGCCGTATGCCTCAATAAGATCATGTAAATATCCAATGCGGCCTGATCTCCTATAGTTGCCGCCAATCTTGTTTTACACTTTCCTAATTTGGGATTTCTGGTAAAAATAAGTAGTAACCGGTCTTTATTTTCTTCCAACGTCATGTATGAATTAATCCTAATATACTTTTTCTGCCTTGGTCAGGTATTTTCCCCATAACTTACCAAAGGCGTGCACTTTTTTGGTTTTTTCACCCTTGGTATTATAAACGGGATACCCCTGATTGGTCCATTCAAAAATACCTCCATATAAATTTTTCGTATTGAAATAGCCGGACTCTAAAAGTTCTTCACCAATATTCTCAGATCTCACCCCAATAGAACAATAAACAACAATATTTGAATTTTTATTGGGATAATTATCTACCACGTCTGCCAATTTGAAATCATCATAACCCACCCAGACTGCGTTTTTTAAATGACTTACCTCATATTCTTCCAATTCTCTGGCGTCTAAAATAATTTGGTTTTGAAAATTTTGCAATTCCGTCACAGAAATGTAGGGAACACTTTCGCTGTTGTACCAATCAAGAGCCTTCTCTATTGAAGATTGTGCGTTAGCAGAGAGTATTAGAAAAAATAAACATAAACATTTGAAAAAATTATACATCGAAATGAAATAAATCTATGTGTAAAGATACTCATTTGAGTAAAAAATTATCCTATAAAGCCAGTGTTTTAAGGTCCGATAAATAAGATGTATTTTTATAAAAATCAACTTTTTGAAATGAGAACCTATATTATTTCTTCTATGCTGGGATTATTATTTATTTCAATTTATTCCTGTAAAAACAAAGAAGAAGAAAAGAATACGGAAAACGCTTCTATTCCAGAAACAACCTTTTTTAAAGAATCATACAGACCACAATTCCATTTCTCACCAACGGAGATGTGGATGAATGATCCAAATGGACTTGTGTATAATAACGGAATATATCATCTATTCTATCAGTATTATCCCGAAGATATTGTATGGGGGCCTATGCATTGGGGTCATGCCACAAGCAAGGACCTGGTGTATTGGGAACATAAGCCCATTGCTTTATTCCCCGATGAGAATGGATATATTTTTTCAGGTAGTGCTGTTCTGGACAAAAATAATACGTCCGGCCTGGGCACTCCGGACAATCCACCTTTAGTAGCCATATTTACGTATCACAATATGAACAAAGAGAAAGATGGTTCAAATGATTTTCAGACACAAGGGATTGCTTATAGTCTGGATAATGGGGAATTTTGGACGAAATATCAGAATAATCCGGTTCTGGGAAATGATGGGATTCGAGATTTTAGAGATCCAAAAGTCTTTTGGCATGAACCTACTCAAAATTGGATCCTGGTATTGGTTGCCGGAGACCATGCCAAAATTTATAGATCAGCCGATCTAATTTCCTGGACTTATTTAAGTGAATTTGGTAAAGAAGCAGGAGCTCATGGAGGAGTATGGGAATGCCCTGACCTTTTCCCATTAATAGTCTCCGATTCAGGGGAGGAAAAATGGGTTCTTATTATTAGTATAAATCCTGGGGCACCTAACGGAGGTAGTGGGACCCAATATTTTATTGGGGAATTTGACGGGACCGCATTTACATCCGATCAAAAGGTGGAAAAATGGATAGATTGGGGAACAGATAATTATGCCGGTATAACGTATAATAATGAACCAAAAAATCAGCGGATATTTATAGGATGGATGAGTAATTGGGATTACGCACGAGATACACCAACAAAAGAATGGCGAAGTGCAATGACCGTTCCAAGAAATTTATCACTTATTAAATTGGGTAATTCATATGAATTGGCCAATTACCCCCTGGAGGATTTTGGAACCGTCTTTAAGTCCGAAATTAAAAAGGACCTTGAATTGGCAGCAGGTGAGACAGAAACTATAGCTTTTGACAACTATAATCAATCGGAAATAAGATTTAAAACGACGAATGGAAATTTCGAATTTTCTTTTAATAATAGTTTAGACGAGGAACTGGTATTGATCCTCGACGGGGATCGGGAAGTGTTTTTATTAAATCGAACTAAGTCGGGTAAAACCACGTTCAAAGAGGAGTTTGCTAAAAATGTACAAAAAATGCCAATCCCTAATATGCCTGAAGGGGAATTTGAAGTACGGATTTTGATGGATTGGTCTTCAATAGAAGTCTTTATAAATATTGGGCAATATGTAATGACCGCACAAATATTTCCTAATGAACCTTATACCAATCTTATTTTCAAGAATTCCTCTTCCTCAGTATTGATTATTAATGCGTTAGAGGTAAATAGGGCAGAATCTATCTGGTAGGGATTTAGACATTTTGATTTAAGATTCCATACATAAGCCCCCGCAACTCGGCGAGGCCTTTAAGACGTCCAATGCCGGAATAGCCCGGATTTGTCTTAATATTCAGATCGTTTAACAATTGCTGTCCGTGATCCGGGCGCATAGGTAATTGCCTGTTTCTTTTTTCCTGTAATGCAAGTAGTTCTTTGACCACACTATACATAGGGACATCCCCTTCCAGGTGGCAGGCTTCGAAAAAATCGCCATCTTCATTTCTTTGGGTACTTCTAAGATGTACAAAGTGGATGTGATCTCCATGGTTCCTTATAATTTGTACCAGATTATTATCTCCTCTTACACCCAGGGAGCCTGTACAAAATGTAATCCCATTGTTTGGACTGTTGTTTTCTGTCAGGATTCTTTTTATATCCGCAGATGTACTCATAATTCTGGGTAAACCCAGAATGGGATAAGGGGGGTCATCCGGATGGATGGCGAGAAATACATTATTTGCTTCAGCCACTGGTAGTACTTGATTAAGAAAAAGCTGCAAGTTCTTTTCCAAAGTGGCGGTGTCAATATTTTGATAACTATCTAATGCTTCCTGAAACTCCTCTAGTGTGTAACCTATCTCTGCCCCGGGAAGATTATCTAAAATGGTTCTTTTAAGTTTTTCAATTTCTGGAGAACCCAAACCATTATAATAGGTTTCGGCTTGTTTGATAATATCCGGAGGATAAGATTCCTTAGCACCTTGTCGCTTTAAAATAAAACAGTCGAAGGCGGCCAGGGCTCTCATTTCAAAATTTAGTGTCCTTGCTCCATTTGGCAGTTTATGATCCAATTCTGTGCGTATCCAATCTAAAATGGGCATAAAATTGTAACATATAATGTTTATGTCTTCTGATGCAAGGTTTTGGATGGTTATCTTATAGTTTTCTATAAGTTCCTCAAAATTTCCACTTCTGGTTTTAATGTGTTCATGAACAGGAACACTTTCTACTACAGACCATCTAAGGCCGGCATCTTCTATAAGCTTTTTACGATTTCTTATTGCATCTGTACTCCATACCTCTCCATTTGGTATTTCATGTATGGCTGTTACAATACCTGTTGCACCTGCCTGTCTTATATCACTTAGCGTTACAGGGTCGTTGGGCCCGTACCAACGCATTGTTTCTACCATTGTCTTCATACGCCAGAATATGCATTAAATCCGCCATCTACCGGAATTATGGTTCCGGTTACAAATTTTGATGCATCGCTGCACAGCCATTGAAGCACACCAAAGAGTTCATCAGGATTACCAAATCTTCCCATTGGAGTATTAGCAATAATTTGTCGGCCTCTTTTGGTTAATTCACCATCCGCCTCAGTAAGTAGAGAGCGGTTTTGCTCGGTTAAGAAGAAACCGGGGGCAATAGCATTAACTCTTAATTCCGCACTATGTTTACTACAAAATTCGATAGCCAACCATTTGGTGAGGTTGTCGATAGCTGCCTTTGCGGAGCTATAACCCAATACCCGGGTTATAGGTCTTTGAGCGGCCATGGAAGAAATATTAATAATACTTCCTTTCAAATCCTTTAGAAATAATGGCAGGAATGTCTTTATTGGCAGGAAGGAACCCATATAATTCAATTCCATAACCTTATTTAAATCATCAATTCCGACGTCCATTATAGTCTGTTCAGGGGTAATCACGGCCCCGGGTATATTCCCGCCGGCCAGGTTAACCAGTACATGTATTTTTCCGAATTTGTCTTCAAGATCCAATTTTGCACGCTCTAAATCTTGCTCATTGGTGACATCGGCAATCAGAGGAAACACCTTATGGCGCGTATCCTTAATTTGCCCAATTAGTGAATTTACTTTGTCCGGATTTCTGCCCAGCGCAACTACTCTTGCACCTTGTCCGGCCAGATAGGCTGTCATTGCGGAACCTAATACACCGGTTGCACCACTAACTACTATAATTTTGTCGTCTATAGAAAATAATTCAGACATGATAATATGTTAAGTATATATCTTTTAGGCATGGGAAAAACAAAGATTCCCGGAATCCGATTAATCTTTCCAAATATAACCTAAGAAAGTTAAATTCTTGAAGTACTAATGAAACTAAAATGGAAAATAGGCCTTTGCATTATGGTAACAGATATCTGATACAATCTTGCCCAACCATTTTTCATCTTCAGGCAATTCTCCATTTGCAACATCTTTACCCAAAAGATTGCAGAGCACTCTTCTAAAATATTCATGCCTTGGAAATGAAAGAAAACTGCGAGAATCTGTTAACATCCCAATAAAACAACTAAGCAGGCTAATATTGGAAAGAGAGTTCAATTGTTTTTCCATACCGTCTTTCTGATCTAAAAACCACCAGGCAGAACCAAATTGAATTTTACCCTTGACGCTTCCGTCGTTAAAATTGCCAACCATAGCCGCAATAACTTCATTGTCTGCCGGGTTTAAATTATAAATAATTGTTTTCGCAAGTTGGTCTGTGCTATCCAGGTAATCCAGGAAGTTACTTAGGGATACTGCCTGCGAAAAATCCCCAATTGAATCAAATCCGGTGTCCGGCCCCAATTGCTGAAGCATCCTTTGACTATTATTTCTAAGGGCACCGAGATGAAACTGTTGTACCCAGCCATTTTTATGGTAGCATACCGACAAAAATTTTAATACCTCAGATTTAAAATAAGCTACTTCATTGGAATTTAGGGATTCCCTATTTTTTAATCTTTTAAAGATTTTGGAGATATCAAAAGTTTTATTTTTGTAAAAAGGGAGATAGTCCAAACCGTGATCTGCCAGTCTGCAGCCATTTTCATGGAAATAATTTATTCTTGATTCCAAAGCTGACAGAAGGTCGGCATATGAATGAATAGACGAACCAGTAACATCTTCCAATTGGCCTAAGTATTCAAGGAAAGAGGAGGTGTTTTCAACGGCATAGGCTTTATCTGGCCTGAAGGCCGGCAATAATTTCAGGCTTGAGTTCTGAATGCCTTTTTTATGGTATTCAAGTGTATCCAAGGGATCATCGGTTGTACATACTACTTCAACCTTCATCTGCTTCAGAAGGCCTAAGGTGCTATGTGAGGGAAGCTGAAGTTGTTCAGTACATGCGCCATAAATAAGCTCCGCATTATTTTCATCGAGGAATGCATCTATATTAAAATAACGTTTTAATTCAAGGTGGGTCCAATGGTACAAAGGATTTCGAACGGTATATGGAACAGTCTCTCCCCACTTTATAAATTTCTCCTGATCTGTGGCATTTCCCGTAATATATTTTTCTTCAATACCAAGAGTCCGCATAGCTCTCCATTTATAATGGTCACCCTGCAGCCATACCTTAGAGATATTGTCAAATTGAAAATCTTCTGATATTTTCTTAGGAGACAAATGATTGTGGTAATCAATGATTGGGAGGTTTTCGGCATAATCGTGGTAAAGCCTGCAGGCAAATGAGGTCTGCAATAAAAAATCTTCATGTATAAATTTATTAACCGCCATTTTAGTTTGTATTTATGGTTTCAGGTAACATAGTTTCAACCATCCTGGAAGCAAGTGCTTTCAGGTCAATACCCAATTGTTCTTTATTTACCCGAAGTACTTCGGCACGTAATTCTATAGGTAAATTAGTATATCCGTCCTTAGCCCCCAGGATCATTCCGGCCACTGCAGCTACAGTATCATTGTCTCGACCGTAATTTACAATAAACTGAATACTCTTTTCAAAATCCCCGTCCCCAAAGGCCAATCCGGCAATCATAATTTGCCAAATCTCGCCGGCGTGAAATGCATTAGCCTTTTCGTCTTCTTCCAATAATTCATATACAAATTCCTGTTGTACCCAATCCGTTTTAGTCCCGTTAAAATGATCGGGAATTTTAATCTGCAATGAATCCTTTAGTGTTATAGAATCTGATATTATAATTTCCCGGGATAGGTTTACATATTTTCTGGTGGCGTTTGCTGTGTTATAGGAAAGACGACCTACCAGGCGGCTGTCCTGATAGCGCATAGGATCAATAAAAACGGCGGCATTAAGTATAGAATCTATGTTTGTGGTTCGCATGGCCATATGGGTCATCGCCGCCACCAGCCCCGAAATGTCCTTGGCGTATCCAAGATCAAAAAGTGAATGTTTGTAGGCCGTGAGATATGCAATCTCCGGATTGGGTTCCAATAAACCAAACATGGGGGTATATAACATTCCCGCACAGGACATTTCTCCTCCATAAAACCGGTTTTGAGCCTCCAGATAATCTTCCGTGCTTTTCTGATAAGCAAATGCCACCCGGGCCCATTCTTTGATCCAGTCCACCTTTTCTAATCTGGCGTCCAGGGCATCAGGAGAAGTTAAAATTTCTTTATCACCCAGCTTGGAAGCAATGGATTTATAGTAATCTGTAATAAATTTCGCAAAATGTTTTGCATTTAGGTTGGGTGAATAGGTATCAAAATATGAAACCATAAAGTACTTCCATCTGGTGTCATCGGTAGTAGCACCAGCATTCAGGTTATGCTCCCAGGTTCCTTCAGGAGATTGCACACGTTCTGCAGGGGTAAGTCCTGTGATATAACCATATTTTTGCT
>CBDTVZ010000062.1:0-10451 GCA_965363995.1 uncultured Eudoraea sp. | reverse complement strand
CCCCTCAAAATCCATATAAGAGAAAATGGTGGAATACCAGGGCGGTGATGCAATTATTAGATACCATAATAGAATCAAACAGGGTAGATATTGATAGAATTTATCTTACCGGTTTAAGCAGGGGTGGAGGTGCTGCATGGGAACTCGCAGTTCAATATCCCGATAAATTTGCAGCCCTGGCGGTAGTATGTGGTATGACCCCGGTACCCTATGCGGCATGGATTAATAAAAATATGCCTATATGGGTTTTTCATGGAACTGAAGATAAATCCATACCATTTTCCGAATCACAGAATATGGTAAACAAGTTAGAGGAAATGGGCTATGATGTAACATTCACTAAATATGATGGAGTAGGGCATAATGCATGGGTACAGGCTTACAATACCGAAGAATTGTATGAATGGTTTATAAATCAAAAACGGATAATAGAATAGTTCCTTATTACCATACTTTTTTTTCTATCGCTAGCTCTAGCGATACGAAACGTTGGTTCATTGAAAGGTTTTCCTGTTACCTATTAGTTAAGTTTATGTGGTGGGGTTTATACTGTTTTGGGCTCAAATCTATTATTTTATTAACATCTAAATATTTTAAATAATAGTACTTTAGCCCTCTATTTTAGTTTATATGGCTATGTTAAGCGATCGTCTAATTAGATATATTTTCCTTTCCTGCTTATTGGCATCCTTTTTATTAATGTTTTCCTGTAAGCAGGAGCAGAAGGAACTAACAGGATATAAATACACTAATGCCTTAATAAATGAAACAAGTCCTTATTTATTGCAGCATGCGCATAATCCGGTAGATTGGAGACCCTGGAGCCAGGAAGCGCTGGAGGACGCCAGGGAGAGCAATAAACTTGTGTTGGTTAGTATTGGATACTCTTCCTGTCACTGGTGCCATGTGATGGAAGAAGAGACCTTTGAGGACGAGGCTATTGCAAAAATGATGAACGAAAACTTTGTCAATATAAAAGTTGATCGAGAAGAACGACCAGATGTTGATCATATATATATGACGGCCTTACAATTGCTAAAAGGAAAAGGTGGGTGGCCATTGAATGTTATTATCCTGCCTAATGGAAAACCCATTTATGGAGGAACGTACCACACTAAGGAGCAATGGAACCAGGTATTAACAGAGGTAAGTAATAAATATAAAGAAGACCCTGAAAAGGCCAACGAATATGCCGATATGGTTGCCAATGGGATTGCTGAAGTCAATATTATTAAACCCAACGATGATTTCGAAAACCTAAGTTCCGGGGTTATTGGTGAAAGTGTAGAAAATTGGAGGCCCTATTGGGATTTGGAATGGGGAGGAAACAAGGGAACTCAAAAATTTATGGTGCCGGCAAATCTTAGTTTTCAACTAGATTACGCCCTCCTGACTGCAAATGATTCTGTCCTGGCCCACGTGAAAAATACCATGGATAAAATGGCTCTGGGCGGCATCTATGACCATATTGGAGGGGGCTTTTTCAGGTATAGTACAGACAGTCGGTGGAAAGTACCACATTTTGAAAAGATGTTATATGATAATGCCCAATTAATCAGTTTATATTCCAAAGCCTATAAGGTATTCAGAGAACCCATTTACAAGGACATTGTAATGGGAACTATTGCTTTTTTGGAACGTGAAATGAAAAATCCGGAAGGTGGGTATTATGCTGCTCTGGACGCTGATAGTGAGGGTGAAGAGGGCAAATATTATGTTTGGAACCGGGAGGAACTCAAATCGGCGCTCAAGGGCGAATACGGGCTGTTTTCAGCATATTTTCAGTTGAATCCTGCGGATGTTTGGGAAAATGGAAACTACGTGCTATTCAAATCTATGGAAGACCAGGATTTTATAGAACAAAACAAAGTTTCTAAGTCAGATCTTGAACAAAAGAAAACCGATTGGAACAAGGTTCTACTGAAAACCAGACAAAAAAGGATACGTCCCAATACAGACGATAAGATTATAACATCCTGGAATGCCTTATTAATTTCAGGTTATGTTGATGCTTACACTTCTTTTGGAAATAAAGAATTTCTAAATAGGGCTGAAGAGATTTATGAATTTCTATCGGAAAAAAGTTACAACAAAAATCAACTTGTCCATACCTATAAAAAAGGGGGCAAAGCAATGGAGGGATTCCTTGAGGACTATGCTTTTCTAACCAGTTCCACACTAAAGCTTTATGGTATAACCATGAAAACAAAGTATTTAAAATTTGCCCGGAAACTGAATCAAAAGGTGGAAACTGAATTTAATGACCCTTCCTCCGGAATGTTCCGCTATAATAAAGGCGATGAGCTTATTACCAAAATCATAAAAACCGATGA
This sequence comes from uncultured Eudoraea sp., assembly GCA_965363995.1. Taxonomy (GTDB): domain Bacteria; phylum Bacteroidota; class Bacteroidia; order Flavobacteriales; family Flavobacteriaceae; genus Eudoraea. The sequence goes on along the minus strand of CBDTVZ010000062.1, from coordinate 8,118 downwards.
TGGTGTATTACCTTCACCTAATGCGATAATGGCTGATAATCTATTTACCCTGGGTCATATTAGTTATGACATAAAAGCCATAAACAGGTCTAAAACCATGCTATCTTCTATGGTTCCATTGTTGAGGAACAATCCTGATAGCTATTCTGTTTGGAACAGTTTGTTTTTAAAGGTTGCCTATCCCTATTTTGAGATTGCCATAGTAGGTGAAAATGCAAGCAGCTTTATCCAGGAATTAAATGGGGAGTACATTCCCAATATTCTGGTGGTCGGCAGTGTGTCTGAAAGCAATTTACCTTTGTTTAAATACAGGTACGTTGAAGGTGAAACCTTTATTTATGTTTGCCAGGATAGTGCCTGTAAGTTTCCGGTTACCACTATAAAGGACGTTTTAGTGCAATTGCAGAATTTTTAGTCCCGTTGTTTTTTAGTTCAATGAACTGCAGATAGTCGGAGTTTTTGCCTACGAGAATATATTCCTTGCCACCAATGACAATAGGGACCATATCCTTGACGTCACCGATAGCAAAAAAACCGCTATCAGAGGAGGTTATTGTCTCGAAATTACCTTTACCGTCTCCTTTTAGGAAAAGACCAGTACCGGCATCGTTTCTGGGGGTTTCTACTTCGGACCTGAATAAATTGCCAGCAATGATTGCATCGAGATTGGAATCCCCGTCAAAATCCTGAACAAGGATTTGGTTTATGCTCGAAATCTGTGCAGTATTGGGTAGTTGATGGAGTATAAATGTGCCGTCTTTATTTTCAATATAAACACTCGCAAAGGACTTGATTTCATAATGGAGGGATTTTTCCAGATATTCATCCGTATAAACATCTTCCAAAGTGGCAGTAGAAAATGAGTTATAGTCCTTGAATTTTTTCTTTATTCCTGGCATCTGTTGCGAGGAACACTCCCTTCCCCTTAGTGGATATTTTTTACCGCCATTAAAATAGCTGAGAACAATATCGTTTTTATTGTTATTATCAAAATCGTTAAAATAAATGTCGAAAGTTTCTTCATTACTGGCTTTATACTTATAATTAAGGCCCAGATTCCCGACTAGTAGATCCATATCACCATCCTTGTCAAAATCCCCTTGTTTAATGCTGAACCACCATCCGTTAGTATCATCTAAATCAAGTTGTTCCGTCATGTTTTTAAATTGACCTTCTATATTCTTGAAAACGGTAATCGGCATCCATTCACCTACCACTATTAAATCTGTCCATCCATCATTGTCATAATCTGTCCAGATGGCATCGGTTACCATTCCTAATTTTTCCATTGAGGGGGCAACTTTATTAGTTACATCTGCAAACTTCGGATTTCCTTTGGTACTTATGTTTTCTAATAGGTAACTCTTGGCAGGTAATGGATAATTCCCCGGGACCAGGCGGCCTCCAACAAACAAATCCAGATCCCCGTCTTTGTCATAGTCAAAACTATGAACGCGCGAACCACTTGTAATCATTAGCGGTAATGCGGTAGTCGATTTTGTGAAGTTCCCCCTTCCGTTATTTACGTATAAACGATCCTGCAAGTTTATGGAATTATAATCAAACTCATTACCACCACTTACCATATAGATGTCGTTGTCTCCATCATTGTCCGCATCAAAAATAAGGATGCCCATATCTTCTAATTCCTTATCCCCTGTAATAGGCTCTATATTCTGCTTTGTGAATCCATTTTTGGTTTGAAGGTAAATTCCAGCCTCAGACTGGGAGGCACCCCCTATAACAAAATCTTCCATCTGATCCCCATTTAAATCTCCAACCGCCAGGCTCGGGCCAAATGTGGATGTTTGGTGGGGCAACAGAATTTCCTTGGCAAAATCATTATAGTAATTTTCAATATGCTTGTGTTGAACTATTATCGTGGAGTCTTCTTCGGTCATAAAAAGTTTTTCCGGAGGATCTTTTTGTAATTGCACACTATCTACAGCATCTCTATAATTTAGGGTAAGAAACTGGTTTGCAGCAACATTATTCAGCAATTGTGTATTTCCATCTGGCCATTCTATAAAGACCGTTTTAACGGTATTCACCTTTCCTAATCCAAAATGCATTTGAGGAGCAACGGAGGATTGAAATCCCCGGGTGAGGGTCATTTCACCATACTGTTTGTTTTCACCGGAATTGATTGTAGCTTTCACTCCTATACCAAAGGGGTTTTTATCGGTTCCTTTAAATTTTAGGGTGAGATGGTTGTTTTGGGTTGAACTGGTATTCTCAAATACAGTAGCTTCATCATCTATATTATTGGTAACAATTTCCAAATCCCCATCATTATCCAAATCTACGTAAAGGCCGCCATTAGAGAATCCCTTATAACTGATGCCCCAAGCCTTATTCATTTCCGTAAAGGTGAGATCCCCGTTGTTTTTAAAGGCAAAATTATCTATTTTTTCAGATGGTATGGCCAGGCTTCTTTCAAGAGTACTTCCAAGAGGGCCTTTAGTGTTTTCCAAAGCCAAAAAATAATCTCTGTTGTTAATTTCCCTTCGGGTACCGTTTGAGATATAAATATCTTTCCAACCATCATTATCCAAATCCACAATAAGTGGCCCCCAGCTCCAATCTGTTGAGGATATTCCGGCTAGTCTGGAAACATTGCTGAAATCGGGAAGAGAATCGTGTAACATGCCATTGTTCATCTGTAAGCTGTTCTGCATGTATTGATAGTGAAAACCGGCATTTACCGTGCTCCAAAATAAATCCGGATTCATACTTGCCATATTGGCTTTAGCCCTTCGGTTATCACTGGCAGTCATATCCACCTGCATTATATCCAATAATTGATCATTGTTAAAATCGGCAATATCCACACCCATTCCGTAAAAAGAGGTGTTTTTAGTCAGATTTTTAAGTTGATCACTAAAAGTTCCGTTTTTGTTATTGATAAATAAATAATCGGGTGTACTGAAATCGTTGGAAACATAAATATCGGGCCATCCGTCACTATTTAAATCACCTACGGTTGCACTTAAGGTAAGGCCAAAACTAGCCAAACCGGCCTCATGAGATACGTCTGTAAAACCTTCGCCGTCGTTTCTGTATAGTTTATCAGTTTCAATTTCTTTGGGGGACCCTTTTTTAAAAGCATAGAAACTATTAGGGGCATTAAAGGGAGTAGGGGGGTAATTGGCTAAATACATATCCAAATCCCCATCCTTGTCATAATCTAAAAAAGTGGCCTGCACACTATTTCCTGCATCGGCAAGGCCATAAGATGTTGCTTTTTCAGTAAAAGTATTATCACCATTGTTGATATAGAGTTGATTTTCCTTCGTACCAAATTTTCCACCTACCGAACAATAAATATCAAGAAAACCATCATTGTTAACGTCGGCCATGGTAACCCCTGTATACCATCGGGAATCACCACTTATCCCGGCTTTATCGGTTATGTCCTCGAACTGCAGATCGCCTTTGTTTAAATAGAGTTTATTGGAAACCATGTTACCTGTAAAGAAAAGGTCAGCCAGGCCATCATTATTTATATCCCCGGCAGAAACGCCACCACCCATATATAAATAAGCATAGGAGAAATAATTAAGGGAGTCGTTTTCGACAAGGACATTGGAAAATGAAATTCCAGTTTTTTCCTTATCCAGTTGATGGAATATTTTTTTCTCTGGTTCTTGTTGTTTTGTGCAAGAAAAGACAAACACAGAGGTTATACTTACTAGAAACACCCACTTCATACTAAATATTTAAATACCGGTAAAGATAGGTATTTGGCTAGTTTAAATATAAAAAAATACAAAAAAGCAGGGCATTGTTTTTCAATGCCCTGCTTAATTAATTGCTAAAAATAATATACTAGTATCCTGGATTTTGTGTTAAAACATTTCCACTTAAATCTATTGCCGTTAAAGGTATAGGTAAAAGGTCATTTGTAGATGTAACAGGAAGCACCTTCGGACCAAAGTTGGTAATGGTTCGGGTTTCATTAGCGACATATTCATTAAGTACAGTAACACTATTGCCCCATCTTCGGAGATCAAACAAACGACCACCTTCCATTCCAAATTCCAAACGTCGCTCAAAACGCACAGCCTTTCTTGCATACGCCGCGTCAGCGAAAGAAGAATATGGTTCTACCTGATAGTTAGCTGCATCAGCACCTAATTCATCCTTAACATAGGTCATGTTTTTTGCCCTGTTCCTTACTTCGTTAACCCAGGTTAAGGCTGAAGCCACATCACCGGTTTCCACCGCCGCTTCTGCACCCATTAACAACACATCTGCAAATCTAATAATGTGATAGTTAATTCCAGAGCGTTGCTGACCCCAATCACCAGTTCCCTGGTTGGCATCTTCTCCGCTATGGTATATGTTTTTCTTAGGGGTGTAGGGGCCTGAAATATCAGCAAATCCTGCACGGATCCAATCTTTACCAGGATTTATCTCATAACCGTTATAATCTATACCTCTTCGCCCAACCGTATAATCCAGTCTTGGATCTAACGGCCCTGTATGTGGGGTCCATGTATCACCACCCGTATCATCGTCTGCAGTACCAGCTGAATTAACACCGTAATCATTTGTAACGTCGGTTTGGTTAAAGGTGTCCAGTAAAGGTAAACCAGCACCATCAGTTTGAAACGCATTTACCAAATCCTGGGTTGGCACGTAAAACCCACAACAAGACCCGAAAGGTCCTCCATTAGGGTAGTTCAAAGTTCCTGCATCGTTGCCGTTAAAAGATAGTCCGTCATCGGCTGTAAACTGAATGGCAAAAAGAGACTCTACACTGTTGTCTGCTGCAAGACGGAAATTATCCACATATTCGCCAATAAGTGCAAATGGTCCATTGTCAATAACATCCTTAAGATATGTAAGAGCAGTTGCCCATTCGGATTGCTGTAAATGAACTTTACCCAGATAAGCCTTGGCAGTCCATATAGTTGGTCTCCCAACATCCGATTGCGTTGAAGGAAGGTTTGCAAGAGCAAATTCAAAGTCAGCTTCTATCTCATCCCAAATAGGACCTGGATTTGGCTGGTTAAATTCTACGGCAGCAAAATTCTCTTCACTAATATAAGGAACATTCCCATACATTCTTTGTAATTCAAAATTATAATGTCCTCTTAAAAACCTGGCTTCCGCCAATTTACCTGAAAGATCGACACCTTCAATACCGGCAATCAGGCTAATCACCGCATTGGCTCTTTGAACACCTGCAAACAACGATTCCCATTTTCCAAGAATATATGGGTTTGCTGTCGACCAGTTATAAACTTCAACTTCAAAAAGATCGCCCTGATCTCCATCTGTACTGCCCTTGTGGGCATCATCAGATAATACATCTAGCCACCAGTTGTCACCAGAAGCGGCAAAACCATTACCTGTGAGGTTATTTCTAACGCCATCCAAAGTAGAGTAGGCACCGACCAATAATAGATCCACACCTGCTTCGTTTTGAAGGGCAGTATCACTTAAAGCCCCAACCGCGGGAACTTCAGTAAAATCATCACCACAAGAAACTATCGTAGCGAATAACAAAATGTAATAAATTAAATTCTTTTTCATAGTATTTATAATTTAAGATTAACGCCAATAGTCCATATTGATGATGGCGGATATACTTGGTAATCAAGTCCCAAAGTTAAGTTGTCATCGGAAATAATTTCGGGATCAAAGCCATCATAATCTGTTACTGTAAACAAATTAGTGGCTTGAATATAGAACCTTAGAGAGTCGAAACCAATTTTATCTATTGTTTGCGAAGGCAAACTGTACCCAATCTGTAAGTTTTTAAGCCTAAAGAAAGAACCATCCTCTACAAAGTAAGAGTTTGGTTGCGTTTCACTATTCGTAATTGAATTACTTAAAGCGGGTACAGACGTATTCGTATTGGTCGGAGTCCATGAATTCAAAACTCTTGTACTTCTATTTCCACCTACAAAAGTAGGGAAATCGGTAAATATTTTATTGTAATTCCAGAGATCATTACCCTGGGATCCATAAAAGAACAATTGAATATCAAATCCTTTATAGCTTGAACTAAGATTGATACCATAAGTAAAGTCTGGATGAGGACTACCAATATAATCACGATCGTCGTCATCAATGGTACCACTATTGTCTACATCCAGGTATATAAATCTCCCGGTATCATCTAAACCAGTAACAACCCGTCCATAAAATTCCGAAATTGACCGTCCAACTTCTGTTCTTGTCATGGCACCGCCCCTTAGATCACTTCTACCTGTTTGAAAATCACTAATTAACTCCGTAACCTCATTTTTATATCGTGAAAAAGTTACGTTAGTACCAAAGGTCCAACCGGTATCCCACGAAGTGTTATATCCTATGCCCAAATCGAAACCGGTATTTTTGATATTTCCTAAATTTACCAAAGGAGCCTGGGCATCAATAGCTGTAGTACTGATTAAGCTATTATCCCGAGTGATCAAATCCTTGGTCTTAATCTGATACACGTCCAGGTCCAAATTAAATTTGTTGTCCCAAAGACCCAGTTCCACACCAATGTTGGTAGACTCACTTGTCTCCCATTTTAAATTAGGATTTCCTACCTGGTCCAATATTGCCCCTGTTGAGATTGTCCCACCATTTATAGCATAATTACCATACTGGTCGCTCAAGCCAGAAATGTTGATAGTTGGGTTAGTGGCAGGTAAGGTTTGATTTCCCAATTGTCCCCAGGAAGCTTTTAACTTTAACCTGCTTACAGTAGCACCTTGTGGGAACCAGCCATTATTGCTAATTAACCAACCTCCACTGAAGGAAGGAAAGGTTTGACTCTTATTCTCGCCCAGAAAACGAGAGGATTTATCGTTACGAACAGTAACCGTTGCAAAATATTTCCCCAGAAAGGACCAGTTGGCTGTTCCGAAAACCGAATATAGTGTATTTCCACCATCAAAGGCATCACCCACGTTTGGAGGAGCAGAACCATTGTTCAATAAATAGAAATCCGGAGTTTCGAAAAGATATCCATTTCGACTAATGGTCTTTCCTTTACTGTTATCTGCCACTGATTCTATACCAACTAGTGCGTTTATCGAATGCTCACCAAATGTGTTTTTGTAATTAAGCGTATTACTCCAGGTCCAGGAATAATTATCGATATTTTCCTCGGTAAGGGTATTGGTACCTAGTGGTTCACCATGTTCAGGATCCAAAGCCTGGAAAGTTCTGCTATCAAAAGATTCCATGAGTCCGCTAAAAGTGGTTTTAAAGGTTAGGTTGTTTACGATTTCTGCACGAAGATAAACATCCCCAAAGACCCTTAACAACTTGTTATAGTCATCAGCAGCCCGTGACAATTGTGCCAGAGGATTCCTTGCATTACCGGTACCCTGTACTGTTGATGAGCCTCCAAATCCCACATTGTCATAAAGAGGAATCAAAGGGTTGCTTCTCAAACCATTTTCAAAAGCCTCACCGGCGCCATTTTGGGTGTTTGAGAAAGAGGCGGTCAAATGCTCTCCAATAAATACCCTGTCTGATATCTTGAATTCGGAATTTAATCGTGTCACACCTTGTTTAAATCCTGTATTTAATTGCACCCCTTCTCTGTCCAAATAGTTTACAGACATAAAGAATTTGCCATTTTCAGTTCCGTTCTGAATAGATAATGAGGCATTATAAGTCGGTGCAGTACGTGTAATGGCATCTAACCAATTGGTACCACCCGGCGTAACCCTTGCAGTGGCCGGTGCGCGAGTAATTGGATCGTAGGATACAACTCTGCTATACCCCTGTAATGTGGAAGGTATAGTAGGTGTTGGTCCGCTACCGTATTGAGGGTGCGTCAAGGCAGACCCGTCATTGGTAAGCCCGCCCCAGATCATGTCGGCATGCTGTTGTGGATTTAACAGATCGGGGAGGTTCCTTGCATTGGAAAATCCAGTATATATATCCACTGATACCTCGACTTTATCCATATTGTATCCACCACTTTTAGTAGTAATGATAACAACACCATTGGCTGCCCTGGCACCATAAATGGCTGCTGAAGCATCTTTTAGCACGTTCATCTGATCAATATCATTCGGGTTAATACTGTTCAATACACTAGGATTATCCGTTTGAACCCCGTCAATAATATACAATGGATTGGTGTTGTTATCATTACTACTA
>CBDTVZ010000061.1:0-10457 GCA_965363995.1 uncultured Eudoraea sp. | reverse complement strand
AAGGTTACCGCAAAGGTTAGTCATCAAATTAAATGCAATACTTGTGAAAGCATTATTTATCCCGTTAACTGGACACAAGATATTGAACGAATTTTTGAGTATTACCAAAAAATGGTCAATCCGGAAAAAGTGAGCACAAAATTCACTGCACTATTTTATATTCTTGTACTGTCACCCATTGTTATTGCCGGGGTATTATTCTACCTGTACCAAAGCGGAATTATTACATTTTAGAACGGATTTTCAGGGCAATATCTTCAAATTCTTTTGGTGACAACTCAATTTTGTTCATAAAAGTTGCATCTGCCATCTTACTTAAGGGAATAAGATGCACATGCACATGGGGCACTTCCAAACCAATTACAGTAATTCCCACTCGTTTACAGTCTATAGCCGCTTCTATAGCCTTCCCCACTTTTCTGGAAAATGCCATTAACCCTAAATATTCAGCTTCTTCCATATCCATTATTTTATCTACTTCATTCTTAGGCACACAAAGAGTATGCCCCGTGGCATTGGGATTAATATCCAGGAAGGCAAAAAAATTACCGTCTTCGGCAATTTTGTAAGATGGTATATCGCCATTTATTATTTTAGTAAAAATACTTTCCAAAATCAATTATGGGTTAAATAAAAAATCCTGTCAATATTGACAGGATTAAATATAAAGAATTAAACTTTTTTAATTCCTGCTTATTTCAAGAATATCAAATTTTAGTGTACCATTTGGTACTGTAATTTCGGCAACATCGCCTACTTCTTTGCCAAGAAGGCCCTTGCCAATTGGTGAAGTAACAGAAATTTTTCCGGCCTTTAAGTCCGCTTCACTTTCAGCTACAAGAGTGTAACTAATAACCATCCCATTTTGTTGGTTTTTAAGTTTTACCGTCGAAAGCACCAGTGCCTTAGAAGTATCTAGCTGAGATTCATCAATTAATCTGGCATTGGACAAAGTTTCCTCCAGTTTAGATATCTTTAATTCTAGTAATCCTTGTGCTTCCTTAGCCGCATCATACTCGGCATTTTCAGATAAATCACCCTTATCTCTCGCATCAGCGATTGCCTGTGAAGATCTAGGTCTTTCAATATCCCTCAGGTAATTTAATTCTTCTTTAAGATTTTTTAATCCTTCAGCAGTGTAATATGACACGTCACTCATAACTTCCTTATTAATTGAACATAAAAAGTATGCCCAAAATCATTAAACAATAAATCCTACGAAAACGCAGGATTAGGTTAAACTACCATTTTGATTTAACTAATTTAAGATAAACACATTAAGTGGAGTTATTAATCAAAATGAGGTTTAACTGATAAGAAAAACCTCTTTTTTAAAGAGGATTTAACGCAAATATACATATTTTTTGCTCAATTTTGTTTAAGATAGCTTAATTGAATTCTATTATTATATGAAAAGAATATGCCCTTGGTTAGTATTTATTTTACTACTGGCCTGCAGTAAAGATGAAGGAAACCGCAATCCTTATTTGGTGGAAGTTGGTTTTAGATTTGAAGCTAATCTTAATTTACCATTATATAGTCCTTTAACTAACACGGGAAATGCTATATTCATTGGGAACCAGGGTGTGGGAATAAGGGGTGTTTTTGTCATCAATAAGGGTTTTGACCAATTTTTAGCCTGGGAAGCCAGTTGCCCAAATCATGCTCCAAATGCCTGTTCTACAATGGATCTTAATAGTCAAACGGTAATTTGTTCATGCGAAGATTTTGAATATATTTTGTTTACCGGACAACAATTAGACAGGCCTGATGATGGGCAACCTTATTATGACCTTTTATTTTACAACACTTCATTTAATGGAACAACAGTTGTAATTTCCAACTGAGAACAAGGTATAACATCCTAATTACTGATAGACAACCTTAAAAGTTAAATGTTGCTCCCAATAAAAAATTGATTCCAGCCTGTGGGTAATACCCGGCGCCTTCAATTGTAGCTATAGTTCCTGGATTGGAAAAATCGTCTTCATAGGTAAAAAAGTAGCCGTTGGATACATATTGGGCGTCAAAAATGTTATTAATCAGCCCTTTGAGTACGATGCTTTTTATAAATGAATTTGTATTGAAAGTGTATTGTATATTAAAATCTGTTTGTGAATAGTCCTCAAGAACAGAGCTTTCCGCATCAATATTACCCATAAATTGTTTTCCAACATATTTTGTAAGTAAGGACATTTGTAATTTGTCATTTGGCAAGTACGTTAGTATGTTACCTACCACAATGTCAGGAGAGAAGGCAATATTGGTATTCCCTAAGTTTTGTAACTCACCATCTCTCTCAAAAAGAAAATCAATATTTTTATTTGTGCTCAGTGCTATATTTGGTTGTATTTTAAAGCGCTTACCAATGCCTATACTGGCATCAATTTCAAGACCAAGACGATAACTGTCACCAACATTTGCCCTTAGCGGGGCACCCACATCATTGAGTTCTCCGGTTAATACTAACTGATCTTTATACCTCATGTAATAAATATTGGTGCTTAGCTGAACAGTTGGTGAGACATACCTCCATCCCAGTTCAAAATCATTGAGTTTTTCTGGTTTAGGATTGCCATTCTCATAATCATTCCTATTAGGTTCACGATTGGCTACCGCAAAGGAGAAGTATAAATTATTTGCTTTATTAAGATCATAGGTGACACCAAGTTTAGGATTAAAGAAATTAAATGTATCATCTACCATTCCAGTATCATCACCGTTTGCCTTGTATCCTACATTTCTATATTGTAAATCTCCAAAAAGTCTCCAATTTTGAGAAATCTCATAACTTATTTTTCCAAACACATTGAAGTCTGTTTTTTTGGAATCATCATCGTAATATCTATCCCTAATCATACTATTTCCAGCAAAACGTGCCCAGATTACTTCACCAAAATGATCTCCATTATAAGAATTCCATCCTCCACCAATGATAAGGTTTATTCTATCTTTTTGATATTTGGCTGAAAATACAGTTCCGTAAAAAGCATTATCAAGCCAACGACGACGAATTAAGTCTGTGGTATTCACTACTTCTCCATCAACCACTATTGGTGAATATCCATAGGTGGCAAAATCTTCATCCTCTCTGAATTGTTCAAAGTAACCACGTCCTTTGGTATAATGGAATGCAATATTTGCATTCCATAAGGGTGATATAGTCTCATTCCAAAGTAGCTGAAAATGATCTTGTTTATAATTATCTTCTTCCCTGTCATAAAACTGAGTGTTACCATTTTCATCGGTATATATTCCGGCCGGGTTAAAAGTCCTGTCAGTGGCAAGAGTTTCTGCATCAATACCAAACCATGATTGGTAAGTAACTTCGTGTCCTCCAAAAAGGATTGCTTTAATTAATGTATTATCATCAACATAAGAGCCTTGTAAAAAATAGGAGTCCAGTTCAGAAGAAGCCCTGTCAATATAACCATCAGATGTTATTCTGGATAATCTACCGGAAATTTCAATGTGTTCATTTAACAAACCTGTACTGAACTTAATATTGTTGCGCAGCGTATTAAAGCTGCCATAGGAAGATGATATACGCCCATAGGCCTCCCGTGAGGTAGCATCTGTCAATATATTTAAACTTGCCCCAAAAGCTGCGGCTCCATTTGTTGATGTTCCCACTCCCCGTTGTAATTGCAGGTTTTCCGTGGAAGATGCAAAATCGGGTAAATTTACCCAAAATGTTCCCTGTGATTCAGAATCGTTATAAGGTATTCCATTAATAGTAACATTGACACGGGTAGCATCACTTCCTCTAACGCGTATTCCTGTATAACCTACTCCTGCCCCGGCATCTGAAGTTGTTACCACAGCGGGTAAAAAGTTCATGAGAACAGGGATATCCTGTCCAAGGTTCCTGGGCATTATTTCTTCTTTTGATAAGTTAGAAAACGTTACAGGAGCTTCCTGAGTAACCCTTATTGCGGAAACAAAAACCTCATCCAACACAATTTTTTTAAGGGTCGTGGTATCAGATTCTTGTTGTTGAGCATAAATTTTTGCACCAACACAAATCAAGATAAAAAATGTAATAACAGCCTTCATTCGTAGTTCAAGACGAATAAGAGGGGTTCTATTCTAATTTTTATGATTTTTTCTTTTCCTGAAGAGACAGAAAAAAAACCAAATGGCGACTTTCGCCTCCCTTAGCAGCATTACCTGCCCAGGTTCCTTGGGTATAATCTCAGCTTATCCTGAAAGCATTGTAAAAATCGTGTTTAATGTAACCAGATTTATAGAATACTTTTTGTCAGGAGTTCGCACCCCTTTTGAGATGAAGCAAAGTTACGATGGTAGTTCCATTTTTCATAATAAAAGCTCCATAATTAAAATTCGATAAAATAAGAAAAATCTTTTTCTTCAAATAAACATATCTCCCTAAACTAAGTTACCTGATGTGTCGGCTTTAAAAGGTCGTTCACCGTTTTTACCGGATTAAAAGTGAGTAAGGGAACTTCAACAAATATTGTATTCCAGAAGGCCATGGCTCCATTCCAAAGTCCTGGTAGTTCAAGGGCCTTTAGTTCTTTACCATCTTCTGTTTTTTGGCTGATAAATCCCTGTTTGGTATCAACAAAGTTCAAGAGGTTATACTTCTCCCCTCTAAAATTTCTGACTCCACAGACAAGGTCGACCGGGTTAAAATGCGTTGAATTCTTTAAAATGGCCATTTGACTTTCATCAGAGGTATCCACCTGTGCAGATTCTACAATTTGCAGTGAAATATGATCGTGTGCGTCTCTTATCCAAAAAGGACCTCCGCCTGGTTCACCTTCATTCTTAACCATCCCACAAATACGGATAGGTCTGTTGATCTTGTCTTTTAATATTTCCAATTGCTCTGCGATGCTAAAACTTGAAAAACTTTCTATAAACCTGACATTGAGATCATTTTCTAAAAATGTTTTGATATCGTGTAATTGTTCACCATTAATGTCATTTCTATCCAGCTGATCTGCATAGGCAAATGCTTTTTGTTGTAATTCCAGAAGCAAGCCGGCAAGTACTTTCTTGCTAATTGCGAGTTCAGCTTCATGTTTAGTTACTACCACATTATCAATATTTTTAATAAAGATAATATCTGCATTTTGTTCATTTAAGTTCTCAATAAGTGCTCCATGGCCACCAGGTCTAAATAATAATGAACCATCATCCTTCTCAAACGGCTCATTATCCGGAGTTACCGCTATAGTATCTGTAGAAGGTTTTTGATTTGAATATGTAACTTCAAATTCCGTTTTTGTAGCTTTTGATACCCTGGGACCAACGACTTCAAATTCTTTTGAAAATAAGGATTGGTGTTGTTCTGAAATAGTAAAATGTAATTTTGCCGTATTGTCTACAACGGCATAGCTGGAAGCTTCTATTAAATGTTCTTCAAAAGGGGTAGCAGTAAATTTGACGTGATTGTGAAAGGGTAAAAGTCCTTTCGGGTAAAAACCATAATTAAGGTTTTCTTTCAGTAACATTTCACGTACAAAACGATATTTGATGTCACTTGCTGAACTGGCTTTGTTTTTAATTCGTTTTTGAACAATCTCGTAAAAAGGAAATTTTTTAATTTGTTTGAAAAAGTTCTTTAAATCTTTATCATTTAATCTGTCTACATAGGCATTTACATCTTCGACATCAGGATCATAATGCTCTAAAAAGTTAAAGAGGGATTTAAACATTCTTGATGCAGCACCAGATGCCGGAACAAATTTGAGTAAACTTAAAAGCCTTTTTAGTTCTTCGAACTTACTGACTAACTTTTTCTCCCGGGCTTTACTTAATTTCAAAATTCCTTTCGAAACTATTGCGGCCTTTTCCAACCTTACAAATGGTATCCCCTCTTTAAAGGTCTCAATCTGATCCAGAACCTTTTCTTTTGAGATTCCCTTTTCCTCTAGTTGTTGTAAATCCATTGGTGAAAACTCAATCATTTGTGGAGTAGTTTATCTATAGATTTAATGGCCAGTGCAAGCCTTTTTCCATTATCCCCATATAAAATAACAAAATTCTTATTATACTTTTCCAATGTTTCCATAAAATAAAGAAACATGCGCTCTCGTTCATTAGGTTTATCCCGAAGATCGTCTTTTTCCCAGGGAATATCTATAGAAGTTAGCAAATAAAGATCGTATGTATTCTGCAAAGCGTATTTTTCTAAAACAGGATCGCAATAACCAAGGTAATATGCTTCAGAATATACTTTAGTTTCTAAAAGATCTGTATCACAAATAAGAAGTTTATTTGCTTTTTCCGTCAAATCATTTTCCAAACGAATTTGGCCTTCTGCAATAGGTATCAAATCATGAGGTTCACAAGTTTTTTGTTCTTTATTCCATTTTTCCTGCAAATATTCACGTGCGTATTCAGGTACCCATGTAGTTTGATAATGATTTGCAAGTTCCCGAGCCAAGGTAGTCTTACCTGTTGATTCAGGTCCAAACAGTACTACTTTAATAAGGTTAGCGGGCTTTTGTTTAAGTTTTTCTTCCATGCCATATAACCATAAATGGCGATTATGGTAAATAATAAATATTGCAGCGATGTAAAAATAAGTCCTTTATACAAATATAAAGGAACTGTAATTAGATCACCAATAATCCAATAGATCCAATTTTCGAGTTTTTTTTTGGCCATAAGCCACATCCCTACAAAGAAAATGGCGGTTGTAAGGGTATCCACATAGGCCGTCCAACTATTAAATTTATCAAACAAAGAATATACCAGAATAACAAAAACAAATGCACTAATAAACAGGATTGCGGACCATTTTTTCTCTTGCTGGGTCGTTTTTGTTATTGGGATAAAATGGTCGGCATCTACTTTTCTTGTCCATAAGTACCAACCTATAATGCTCATGGAAAAATAATACGCGTTTATAAGCATGTCACCCAACAGCCCATATACCCAAAGAATATATACAAAGATCCCCGTGTTGATTATTCCGGTAGGAAATACAAGGATATTTTCTCTTTTTGCATACCATACACTTAAAAATCCGAAAACAACACCTATCATTTCAAGGATGATTAGGAACGCAGGGATATCCTGGTATTGAGCAAAAACCCAATCAAAAATCTGGCTCATAATTGCTTCGGTCTGTTTTTACAATTTTGATATACATTAAACCATTTTCCATTAATTCCAAAGCAAGTTTAATTTCTCTATTAAGCAGCTTCATTATATCATCATAATCTCCATAAATCTGGGTACTTAAAGGATTTTCCAAGACGGTAAAACCAGAGGCCCTTATTTTTTTAATAAAACCTATAATTAGTTCTTCATAATTATCCTGTAACGGGGTTAAGGTCAGTTCAACAGATATATTCATAATTTGTAAATTAAAATCCGGCCAATCTTTATATTAACCTTCTTTTTTAATTGCATATACACAGGTGAATTCTTCAAATTCCAGAAAAGTAATATCATACTCAGATGTGCGCCCCTCATAACTGATAATGCCTTTAGTAGTACTATCGGTGTTTATAAAATCATTAATATAAATATGATTTATAAAACTCAGCCCGTGAGTGGCATATATCTTATAAAGGGACTCTTTGGCACCCCAAACAATCGTTAATTTTTTAACGATTTCTTTTGCGTTGTTAATATCTGCATATGCCTCCATAGGTGTAAACTTTTGCCCAATAATGGTTATCTTATCTCGTTGTTTCTCGATATCAATCCCAACCTCATCTTTCTGACTTACAATTATTCCTGTAAATTGATATGAATGTGTAATGGAGATATGATTACCGTCTTTTAGATGTGGCTTTCCCGCCAGGTCATAAAAAAGATCGCTATCTACATAACCCGCTGACCCCATTAAGTGCCTAATACTCAAAAATCCTCTCCTATGAAGCTCAGACTTCATACCGTTCATTCTAAGCTGGCATTTATTGGTAAGGTCAATATTTAAGGAAAGTTCCTTTTCAGACTCTGTAATCTTCCAAATGTATACCTTCGTATTTGAGTTTACTGTTATAGTTTTGTAAAGAGGCATACAATATTTTAAGTTATCATTATCTTTGCCTTTTGAAATTGTAAAAGAATTTCTGTAGGACGAATGTAAAAAAATAAAAAAGATATGCAAACCAATACAATACCATACGTTCCATTTAAAGTCAAAGACATTAGCTTGGCTGAATGGGGAAGAAAAGAAATAGAATTGGCTGAAGCCGAGATGCCGGGGCTTATGGCCCTTCGTGAAGAATATAAAAAGGAACAGCCACTTAAGGGTGCTCGTATTGCTGGTTGTCTTCATATGACCATACAAACAGCGGTACTTATAGAAACCCTTACTGCTCTTGGTGCGGAAGTTACATGGAGTTCATGTAATATTTTCTCCACTCAGGATCATGCTGCTGCGGCTATAGCGGCAAGTGGCGTACCTGTATATGCATGGAAAGGCATGAATGAAGAGGAATTTAACTGGTGTATAGAACAAACACTGTTTTTTGGTGAAGAACGTCAGCCGCTTAATATGATACTGGATGATGGGGGCGATCTTACTAATATGGTTTTGGATCAGTTTCCGGAACTAACTTCCGGTATTAAAGGTCTCTCAGAAGAAACAACAACCGGAGTCCACCGACTTTATGAGCGATTCAAAAATGGAGTATTGCCTATGCCGGCAATAAACGTGAATGATTCGGTCACCAAATCCAAATTTGACAATAAGTATGGTTGCAAGGAAAGTGCAGTAGATGCGATTCGAAGGGCCACGGATACTATGCTCGCGGGAAAACGAGTTGTTGTTGCAGGTTACGGAGATGTTGGAAAAGGTACGGCAGCTTCATTCAGAGGGGCCGGAGCTATTGTTACAGTTACTGAAATTGATCCCATCTGCGCTCTACAGGCCTCCATGGACGGGTATGAGGTAAAAAGATTAGAAACAGTAGTTGGTAATGCTGACATTGTAATCACGGCTACTGGAAATAAGGATATCCTCAAGGAAGAACATTTTAGAGCAATGCGCGATAAAGCTATTGTTTGTAATATTGGCCATTTTGACAACGAAATAGACATGGCCTGGTTAAATGACAATTATGGTAATACCAAAGATGTGATTAAACCACAGGTTGATAAATATACTATTGATGGGAAAGACATTATAGTGCTTGCCGAAGGACGATTGGTTAATTTAGGATGTGCCACCGGTCATCCAAGTTTTGTCATGAGCAATTCGTTTACAAACCAAACACTCGCACAAATAGAGTTATGGAAATATAACGATAAATATGAAAATAAGGTATATATGCTTCCTAAGCATTTAGATGAAAAGGTTGCCAAACTGCATTTAGCACGTTTGGGTGCTGAACTCACAGAATTGCGAGAAGAGCAAGCATCTTATATTGGGGTTGAAGTTAAAGGCCCTTATAAACCGGATTATTACAGATATTAGAGAACTAAGCTAAATATAGCAATACAAAAAACCCATTATGAAAACATAATGGGTTTTTATTTTGAGTTATTCAATTGAGTATTATGCCTCAAAAGGCTCTATAGAAACATAAGATTTTCCGCCTGCTTTCTTTTGAAACTTTACAAGTCCGTCTATTTTTGCATGCAATGTATGATCTTTTCCAATGTAAACATTATTACCAGGGTTGTGCTTGGTACCACGCTGTCTTACAATAATATTTCCTGCAGTAGCAGCTTGTCCTCCAAAAATCTTAACCCCTAAGCGTTTCGATTCTGATTCTCTACCGTTTTTAGAACTACCTACACCTTTTTTATGTGCCATGATATTACTTTTTATACCAAGCCTGGGCCGGTATTAGTTATTAACTTATTTATTTAATGCCTCAATAAGATCGGCCTTTTTCATAGAAGAAATCCCGGAGATTCCTTTGGCTTTGGCCATTTCCTTTAATTCCGCTACTGTCTTTTTGCTTAAATCAAGAGCTTCTTTAGGTGCTGCCTTAGTTTTTTCAACCTTAGCCTTTGGTGCTGCCTTAGTTTTTTCAACCTTAGCCTTTGGTGCTGCCTTAGTTTTTTCAACCTTAGCCTTAGGAGCTTCAGCCTTTGGCGCTGCCTTTTTAACTGGTACTGCTTTTACAGGAGCTTCTTTTTTGGTTTCAGCCTTGGCTGCCGTTTTCTTAGCACCCTTGGCCACAATCCCTTCAATAACCAACTCCGTTAAATACTGGCGATGCCCATTTTTCTTTTGAAATCCTTTACGTCTTTTCTTTTTAAAGACAATTACTTTGTCACCTTTAAGGTGTTTAACGACAGTAGCCTCTACCGCGGCTCCGTCTATAGCTGGGGCGCCAATTGTAATGTTTTTACCATCTTCCAATAAAAGGACGTTGTGAAAAGAAACTTTTTTTCCTTCGTCTTCCTGTAAACGGTGAACGTATACTTTTTGGTCTTTTGCAACTTTAAATTGCTGCCCTGCTATTTCTACAATTGCATACATAGCTTAATATTAAATATTTTTATTTCCCTTTAAA
>CBDTVZ010000060.1:0-10525 GCA_965363995.1 uncultured Eudoraea sp. | reverse complement strand
TCTCCCCATCTTCAAGGGTCTGCGGTATATGTGTAAGCCCAATTACCAAAGCAACGTTGTGTTTTATTTCCTTTTCCTGAATAGCTTCCTGGGCCTGAAATGGAGTTACACATAATAGAAATAGCATAAAAGTGTATAAAACAAATTTCATATATAATTCTTCTTTAATTAATACACTATTAATCTAATGGGAAATTACTAAAAATGGCTTGAATGTTCAAAATCTATATCCCTACTTTCTTTGCAAACTTATCATATGTTCTGTCTATAAAACCCGGTGTGTTAAAACGGTAACCAAAATAAACTAAACCATATATTTTGTTATTCTCTACAAACCTCATTTCTGCCAGGTTGTAACTATCAGGTATTCCTATGGTATGGTCTTGCATAAAAAAATTTTATAAAACAGGATGCTCAACTACTCCCGTATATACTTGTTCGCAGTTTTTTCCCACTAAGCTATTTACCAGGTTTATTACCGAGCCCAAGAGTGTTTTAGCGATTTTTAATTTGCCGGTTTTTATATCACCCATTTTACCATAAATGCGCTGTTCCATCAAACTGCATCCTTTTTTATCAATCACATAGACTGTAAATCCGGGAATAGTATCATTCGCAAAATCCAGGTTCCCCTGAAATGCCAATCGGTTCGCCGCAGTACTGAATGCAACATCCTCTGTTTTCAAGACTCCTTGATCAAGGCTCCATTGTGCAAGCGCCTTTGAAACATAAGTCCTGTCTTCCGGTTTCAAATTGGTCGCAATAAGGCGGGTAAAATCGCCTCCCTTTGTCACAGCTACCCCAATAGGACCTGCTAATACGAAAGCGGTGACATCGGTTAAATTAAACTTTTGGCTACGCTTGTATTTACGTAAAAGATCATCCATATCAATGCCATAAAAAATTAGGGAGTCGCCCGAAATATTGACATTACCGCTTAAATTTGTACTCACTTCTTCCCAATTTGTTCCGCTCCCCGAGAATTCTAAAGATGCATTCAAAGTACCTTCGATGAGTTTTTCTGTAGTATAATCCTCAATAACAGATGCTATGGAGATATCCTCCAGATCGTAACGCAGTTCAAAAACCGGGGGCGACTTAGAAATATCTAAAAGCAGGGATCCTTTATCCAGGGTTTCCGAATTGCGAAGGGTAGAGAACTCCATATTGAACATGTCATTTGCCCCCGTAAAATCCATGTCTATAGGTGTTTTGATAACGCCTATTGTATTTATGGCATCTATGTGAAGTTCCCCCGCCACGGATTTAATCCCGGCAATCTTATAGGACCCGGGATAATGGCGAAAGTAAAGTCCGTCTAATTTCATATTGAGCTGATTAACCTCATGCACTATGGAATCAGGTTGTCTCAATGAGATATTACTGTTGGTAATTTCTCCATTTCGCAAGGCAAATGGAATGGTTTCAATCAGTCCTGATATATTTAAATTACCGCTCATAATGGTCAATTTATCCTCACTGATTTTTTTTGCATTTAACAAATCGAGATCATTCATTTCTCTGATCAGGTCTGATGCGTATTCCTCCGGGATACCATTTAGTTTCAGCTCCGCATATACATCCAGAGTCTGGAAGTCAGCAGGGATCACAACATTTCCCAACACATCAGCAGATCCAATAGGAAGTTCAGCATGAAGTCCCGGAACATCTACTCGAAATCCTGTTTCGGTCTCACTAAATTTTAAAAGGCCTTCCAGATTTGATAACCCCGGGAGTTTATCTAACTCAAAGGACATCTGTTTGAGTACTATGGTGAGTGTAGGAAAATAAGAATCATAAACATTATTATCTCTACCTGTTACTTTTACATTCGCTTCAAAATCACTTATACGGTCATTGATAAGAGCGGTGGAATCTGGATTTAAGATGAAATGCGAAGTGTATAATTGAGACGACTTTACTTCAAGATCTGCCTCAAGCTCCTGCTCTTTATTAAAGATAAAATGATACAGGTTCTTTATCCGTCCATTTATCCCAATATTACTACTATCATAGGTCATGCTCATGTTATTTATGGTTACCTCATTGCGGCTTGCATTTATAGTACCCTTGAACTCACTGATCGTTTTTTTGGAGGGAATGTATTTGAACCCTATATCTTCCATATCCAGAGACCAACTTCCAATACTGTCCATCTTGTGCATATTCTCAAGGTTGAGCAAGCCATCAAAGTCTGAGGCGAAATTTATCTTACCATGCAGGGAGTCGATATTTGAAAGTTGAAAGATATTGTCATAACCATTTAAAACTAAAGAACCTTTCAAGTCACTTTTTACATAAGGGTTCTTAAAATTCTTTAAGAAGAAATTTCCAGAAATAGAACCTCCCGGAGTCTCACCTCTTAAATTGTGTATTGAGAGAATTGCAGTGGAAAAATTGGCAGCTTCACCGGTATGTAATTCCCCCTCAAAACCGACATTATTAAATTTTCCCTTCCCTGCCGGGCCCTCCATGCTCAGGTCCTTAACACCAAAATTTACATCTATTTTTGGAATATTGTCTTCCATTTGGCCTTGAACACGACCTTGTAAAACGATATCGGCTTTATTGATCAGTGCCTTGTTTTTGGTCAGAATTTCTTCCTGGATTAATTTCGATAAGAAAGCGATATCGTTAGATGAAGCATCAAATTCCATATCAATATAGTTGCCATTATTGTGATCGTAAGCGCCTTTTATATCAACTAAAACATTCTCAAAGCTTAAATTTCCTTTATTTATTACGATTCGTTTCGATGCATCGATAAAATCTAAATTAAGTGTAAGTGATGCCGGTCCTTGCTCCGTAATAGATGGAAATTTTGCACTTTCTGTTATTTCAAAAGAAGTTTCAAGATCACAGGATATTCCTTTGGTATTCAGTAAGATATTACCATCGAGGGAAGCTAATTCTATCTGGGAGGAGTATTGCTCGCTGGGATTATTGTATTTCAGAGTAATATTCTCAAGATGCAGTTCTTCAAGCTGAAGTGCAAGTAGTTTCTTCTTTGTTATGGATTTCTTTTTATCTGTTGATGTTCTGCTTGTGTTCGGTTTTTTTTCTTTGATTACCAGGGTATCCAATTTATCAGCTTTAGCCATTTGATACGGATTGGTCAATGCCTTTTCCAGATTCGTTTTATTATCCTCATAAGTCAACAAGTCTGCAACCCCGTTTTCTATGCTTATGATATTAACCCTTAAATTTTTGTTTTTGATAAGTTCCCAGGGCTCAAAAGCCAGATAGATTTTCTCAGCGTATAATATGGGCGACTGGTCTTTTGCTCTTAGAGAGTCTTTTTGCTCATAATACTCGATATTTTTAAGTTGAACTGTGATATTAGGAAGATGTTCAAAAAGGGCCAATTCTACTTCTTCAATTTGCAAATCTCCCGATTGGACTTCTGAAATATATTGATCAATTTCTTCTAAAACCCACTTTTTCCCATCTTCATAAAAAAAGAACCCTATAAAAATGCCCAAGACCACAAGTATGCCCAATGCTATCAATGTTCTTTTGACAATTTTAATTAGAAATGATTTTGAGAACATTAAGGCACAATTAATTATAACAGGTACAATTTATAAATATAGTAAATTGGAAAGGGCTGCAACATGATTTAAGTCAATGAAGAACGTAATTTTAATTCTTACTTTCTTTTATCTTGCTACGTGGTTTATCCAACCATGCGTACACATACGATACGCCAAATACATCAAAATCACTGCCTTCCTGAAATCGGATTCCTGAAGCCACAGTAAATTTTAAAGCATGACTGGGGTTTATTGGCAAGGAATAGGTTAAACCCAGCCTAAGTTGAGAAATAGTGGCATCTCTTTCTATATCATTTATAAAAGATTCAGCACCATAACCATAACCCATGGAGAAGGCAAGCCACATCCCTTTTTTCTTAAAGGACCTTATAATATTACCCTTGGCGATCCATAGGGCAGATTGAGACAATGTATTATCTCCCAGAAATTCTTTGTTATCTGAAAATAGCCAGGCACCTACATAGGCCTCCAAAACCCAATTATCGTAATTACGAGAAAGACCATAAAGGGCCCTAAGACTCCATCGGTTGGAACCCAAATTAGGAAGTTGTTCCTTTTTATATTTACCAGTTGGAATTATTAGCTGAAGCGCTAATCCTGTAATGGTTTTTTGTTTATACTCTGAAAAATCTTTAGCACTAATAGACGGGGCACCGGTGAGATTAACAGAGGCCCTTACCCTTATATCTCCAAAGCCGGTATATGAATCTTCAAAAGAAGTGTTCTCAAAAATACCCGTAAAATCTCCTCCTGCAAAGGGTAGTATGACATCCACCTTTCCTGATTTACCAAAAAAATCAATAGCTCTCACATAGGCCAAAATTAAGCTACTGATCCTTCCATCAAAGTCTTCCAATGGCAAAGAGGGATCCAAAAGGGTGTTTCCGGAGGCATAAGCATAAGCCAGTCCCACAAAATTAAGCTCTTTAGGTAAATTGGTAAGGGCTCGTGGCTCAAGCTCCTGAGAATATCCGCAATTAAATATTGCAGGGGAAAGAACTAATAAAATGACCAGGGTTTTAAAGCGCATTTTCCCTATTAGTTAATTGGTTAGGAATAATTTTAAAAATATATATAACCGGCTGGAAGAATTAAAGTTCCAAATAAAAATGTATATCAGAAAATTCTAAAGTACAAGTTCCTGAAACTAATGGCAAAAATAAAATCATGAAATCGTATAAATTAAATAGACATTATACCCATTCAAGATATTCTGTAACATTGATGGCAAAGCGCAAAAAAGGGGGAATGCAAACCACTCCCCCTTTATTATTTTCCAGGACTGTTTAAATGAATTCGCTTATTCAACTTTCGTCAAAGAAATAGCTATGGCCTCCGCATAAGTCAATATCACTACTTGCCCAATGTTTAGCTGTTGCATAAATGCCGCATCCGTCATGGGAATAGTTAAATAGTTTCCGTTAGGGCCTTCTACCGTGGCCAACATCTGCGGTCTATTAAGTATTTCAATAGTTACAATAGCTTTAATCATTGCTCCAACTGCCCCTGCAGGAGCTTCCCCTTCCGGAGCTCTGTCTTCCCCTTCTAAAACAACAAATGGTTCAGCCAATTCTGCAGCTGTAGGTGCTCGGAACTCAGCCTTTAAATACGTATAATAGTCAAAATTGATTACATCACCAACTGCAATTTCAGCAAACCTTTTAACCTCAGGGCCGGCTGTAACAGTAACCAGTTCGCCGTCAGCTCCTTTTAGCGTTATATCGCGGGTTTCATTAACAATATCTGTAACTGTACCCTGCATGGTTACAAGACCTAATCTTTCTCTTGGTTCAATGGTACTATCAACTTCCTGCGCTAACAAAGGATAGGTTAAAAATGTACAAAAGAATAAAGCAATGGCATAAATTTTAATAGTTTTCATAAAATGTAAGTTTTAATATTTAGTTTATTACCAGCAAATTAACTACCGGTATATTTAGAATTAAGATTAAGTTTCAATAATGTCATCTTTTATGTAATCAATATAAATTTTCATAGTGTACTTCATAAAACCCTAGGCAATTTCCTGGGGTTTATATGCGTCAGCCAGGGCCAGCTCACAATAAGCGTTAATTTTCTTCACTAATTCTATAGTCTCCTCAGAATTTGGAAATCCATGTGGAATTTTTTTGGCAATCGCGGAGGCCATCTCTTTGTAAATCTTTACCACTTCTTTAATAGAACCGGCACTTAGAATCAGTCTAGCTGCGAGTCCTTTTCTGATTTTTACATTTTCTGTAAATACCTTTTGATTATTATAAACTTCGGCAAGGGTAGCTATAGCCATCACCTGCGGTATTGCACAGAATCTGAATGCACGTTCGTTCGTTAATATTTTTAAGTATTCAAGGCAGTCTGTAGCATGATAAAGTGCATCATTTACCATATGATTGAGGCACGAGACAGATTCCAATTTCCCCGGGTTTAATGAAAATCCTTCAAATTTGGAGCTATATGCCGTCCATACCTCTTCTGGCCAAAAAATTCTGTTTTCATCCAAGTCTTCTTTATAATCCCTTACAATATTCGTTTTCTGCAAAAAAAGGCCCATAGAGTTGGATAGCACTTTCTGAGATTCCAATTCTTTGTTCTCTATTTCAGAAGCTGCAAAAAGTTCTGACAATCCTATTCCAACCAATCCCGCAACATAGTGACAGTAAAGATTATAATCTTCTAAAGTAATTATTTCAGCCTCTACAAAATCTGCCATCCCATTACCCATTTTCTGACAGATATCTGTTATAATATTTTGGTATTTTACATCAAGTACTAAAAACACCTCTATTACTTTATCATAATTGGCAAGCAGATCTCGATATTCTTCCTTATCCCCTACATTTGAAAGTTTCCAACCTTGTTCGAAGTTTTTTGTATAAAACGTCCGGAGTAAACCAATTTTAGTATCCTGAGCCAAATCCATATCATCTTCTATGGAGTCAAGCGCTCTCAAGATGAGATAAAAAAGGCAAACAACATCACTTATCTCATCCGGTAATTGTTTAATAACCGCAGCAAATGATCTTGATACTTTATCAAGAGTATCATAGCAATAGGCCAGGTTACTATCGTTTTTTCTATTACCGCTTTTATGATGGCCAACGATTTTCTTACTTCCAAATTTCAGTTTTAAAAGAGCAGCCATCTCGTCTGGCTTTAAAATAGATTTCTTTATTGACATGATAGGTTGTTTATCTTTGTTTAGGGCTAATGGTATTTAGTTGATAGCTGTTTCAATAATAAAATTTTCTTCCTTTAAATCGGGCCTGGCATTAATTTTCAAAACTTTTATTTCGTTGTGCTTAGCTTTTTTAAGGTCCTTATTAACCATAAACATAGGTTGGATTTTTCCATTAAGCTGCCCAATTGCCTGAAAATCGGAATAGGTCGTAATACTTTTTTCTGTTCCGTCTTTGTTAAAGGCTATAATTTTTAAAATACGATAGGTATTTTCTTCAATTAAATATTCGGTTTCACCATTTACCAAATCTAAAACATGGTTTACCTGCAATTTGTAACAGGATTTACCCTCAAATTCCTCATTTCCTTTAAAAGCGAACCTCAATTGATCGCGATCCTTTGAGGTGTAATTAGAAATAGAAACCCCGGAATTAACTAAATCCATATTTTTGGATGTAGCCTTCATCTTTCTGATTTTTCCATTAGCAGGAGTAAATATTTCAATCAATCCTGGTTCATCGGCATAATTTGTTATAATAATAGTAATCCCTTTTAATTTGGTTGGTTGCTGTATTACCGTTTTGGTCTTTTCCATACCTCCAAATTTGGCAATAAGCACATCATATTGTTTATCTTTTGACTTTCCATTACTTGCTATTTCTTTTATCTCCAGAGATAATTCTAAATTTTGAGTCAAAAGCTGATTTGCTGCTTTTTCAAAAATTTCTTCAGCATCATTCTGGCCCATAACAGGCAAAGAAAATGCTAAGAACCATAAAAATAATTTAAGCCTTTTCATAAAGAGCAAAATTAGTACATTTTTTTAAAGAAAATCATTACTCTTCCTTATATAATATTTGAAATAAGTAAATCCCGAAATATTATACAATTCAAGTACCGTTCCAAATATAATTTATTACTAAGATTATTAAAAATTCTTTATTTAAGATTTAAGGATTTCATTATTATTCAAGAAATTTTGGCTTTGTAATAATTACAATGGCGGGAACTAAAAACAGTGAGCTAATTAAACAAGTCGTAATTGAAATGACAATCAGTGCCCCAAAATACTTTAAAGGGGTGAAATTGGATAAAATAAGCGGCGTAAAGCCCACTATAACTGAAAGGGCATTGATTATAATTCCCCTACCAGATGTACTTAGGGTTATACGTACGGCCTTTCTATGATCATGCCCTTTGGATCGTTCTGTCTTAAAGCGCCACAAAAAGTGAATGGTATAGTCTACTCCTACTCCAATCATAATTGATGATAATAAGGCGGTGGCTATGTCTAAAGCTATGCCAAATATGCCCATTAACCCAAATAATACCACTATGGCTATGGTAATAGGTAGCGTGGATAGTAATCCTGCCTTGGGAGAACGAAAAACAAAACTCAAAATGATAAAAACCACGGCCAGGGCAAAAAGCAAGGACTTAAGCTGGCCGTTTACCACCATATCTGCCAATTCAATTTCTGTAAGTCCGGCTCCGGCGGCAAACTGAACATTCGAATCATCTTTTGTAAGCGTATTAATTATTTTCAACACCCTCTTGTTGGCACTATTACTCCCGTCTTTAAGGCTTATTAATATTCGTGCATTTTCATAGTTATAATCCAGAAATTGAGAAATATCATCTTCATTTCCACCCAATGAAAAGACTTCTATCAATTGGTATATTTCATCTGAAGATTCCGGGATTTGGTTATACCCCTCTTCTTCAGGTTCATAAAAACCTTTGCTTAATTCTTTTACCAGCGAAACAGGAGAACTTACAAGCCCTACTGCCGGGTCTTTTATTATTTCCTTTTCGTAGACTTCCATCCTTTTCATCACCTCAGTAGAGAGCACATCACCTGAAAAAAGTACGGAGATAAACTGTGAGCCTCCAAATTTTTCATTTATCAATTTTGTAGAGCGACCAACTTCGGACTTTGCAGAGAAATAACTTTCAACATTGGTGTCAACTTTTAATAAAAATACTCCAGCCACCCCAATCACGGTTACGATTATGGAAATAGCAATAATCCTTTTCGGATATAAGGTCACCCAATTACCCATGCTCTTAAGCGACCGCTCAAGGACGGGGGCTTTTTTTGGTTCCAATCCAGGTTCGCGTCGCTTTGGATTAAAAAATGAGAGCATTGCCGGTAAAAACAAAAGACTCAATATTAGGGCGAAACCAATACCAATAGCAGTAAGCACACCTAATTCGGCAGCTGGCATCATGGTATGGCTAAGCAATCCAAGTATTCCACCAATAGTAGTTATACCTGTGATAAATATGGGCTTCTTAAGGTCTTTGTAAATTTGCCTACAAATTTGTTTCATTGGAAGCTTTTCCTCACCTCTCGCCAATTCCTGGTAGTGTGCAATTAGATGAATACCGTAATCATTGGCAATAGCAATGATCATGATGGGCATTAGAATACTGAATAGTGAAATCTTCCAGCCTAAAAAGGCCATCAATCCAAAAGAGAGAATAATGCTCATAAGAACTATCAGAAAGGGCATAAAAACCCCTTTCCATTCCCGAAATGAAAAATATAACATAAATACCATAAGGAACATGGCAATTGGAAGTAAAACAATCAAATCAGTAAGTATATTTCCCTCAATGGAATATCGGATAAAAGGTAATCCACCTAAAAGGACTTCTTCTGATCCCGGATGATTTGCTATAATTCCCTTTATTTCATCTATAATTTTATCGGGTGTCTTGGTGTTTTTTATGAGCACCAAAGAAACGAGGCTGAAATCTTCAGAAAAAAATCTGTTGGTCATGCTATTGGCCGCAATTCTTTTCTTTAAAGATTCAAAATCGGCCTGATTATCCGGAATTTCTTCAAAGAAAGGTGTCATAGACATGAATCCATCGTCAATTGAAATTTCCTGTGCGCTAAAAGGTGAGATAATGCGATCTAAACCTTCCAGTTCACTCAAATCGGCAGCAAGTGATTCAAGTCTTTTTAAGGCCGCTGCATTAGCAACATCTTCGGAATGCAGCATCAGCAATATCATTTCACTTCCACCAAAAATACTATCCAGTTCCTTTAAATAAACCTTGTTTTTTATGGTATCGGGAACATAATCATCCACATTGGAATTTACCTGAAGCCTCGGAATAAGCAGCAAGGAAAGTAGTGTAATAACGATAGCGGTTATTACTATTAATGAGCGGTACTTAATAATTATATCTTGCATTTTCATTATAAAAACAGGTATTTATTCAAACCCAAATAAAACTCAAAACCCCATACTCTTGCCAGAGAAGGAAATTGGGCAAAAAAAGTTCTGAATCGCGGTGATAAATGTAATTTATTTCTAAAACAAATACTCTAAATTTGAGTATTTCTATGGTATAAACTTCTTCCCCCTGGAGCTTGCTTATGCCCTATAATTGTTTATTTCAATTAATATCAACTATGGTGTATGTTCCATAAACCATTATTAATCCGGATACTTACTAATTTATGTTGTAGCCCATTATATTTTTTTGAAAGGTCTTATTGGAATACTAAGCTGTATAACGGGAATAAGATGAACTTTTTGTATTGGTTAAATATTGCTTGTAATAAGTTTTATTCTAAACAATACATTAGTATATTTGCCCCGCAAAATAATCGAGTATTATGTAGGGTCGCGTAGCTTCCTCCTCCTTCGCTTTTGGCGAATACGGCGGACAGGCGCTTCGCCCCGCAACAAGGTCGCGTAGCTCAGCTGGATAGAGCATCTGCCTTCTAAGCAGACGGTCACAGGTTCGAATCCTGTCGCGATCACTTAAAGCGTAAG
>CBDTVZ010000059.1:0-10734 GCA_965363995.1 uncultured Eudoraea sp. | reverse complement strand
GGATGATTTATTCTACTCCATGAAAGATCGGTGATATGAACTAAACCATCAACGCCGCCTAGGTCAATAAATACACCATAGGAAGTAATGTTCTTGACAATACCTTCGAGAACCTGGCCTTTTTCGAGCTTACTGATAATCTCTTTCTTCTGTTCTTCAATATCTGCCTCAATCAATGCTTTATGTGAAACTACCACGTTCTTGAACTCATGGTTGATCTTTACAACTTTGAATTCCATAGTCTTACCAACATACTGATCGTAATCCCGAATAGGTTTAACATCAATCTGTGAACCCGGTAAGAATGCTTCAATTCCAAAAACATCCACTATCATTCCTCCCTTTGTTCTGCATTTTACAAAACCGGTTACCACTTCTTCATTATCATGTGCCGCATTAACCCTATCCCAGGCCATAATAGTTCTGGCCTTTCTGTGTGATAATACTAACTGTCCGCTTTTATCTTCGCGGATATCAATAAGAACCTCAACTTTATCACCAATCTTCAGATCTGGATTGTATCGGAACTCATTAAGCGAGATAACACCCTCAGACTTAGCATTAATGTCGATAATTGCTTCACGGTCGGTTAAATGAGTAACCGTACCTTTTACAACCTCTTCATCTGCTGTATCTACAAAGTTTGCTGCAACTAATTTTTCAAATTCTTCAAGTTTGGAATCTTCAACACGCTCTATTCCTTCTTCGTATTTCTCCCAATTGAAATTCTCCAAAAATTCTTGAGGATCCTGTTTTGGAGTCTCTTCTTTTTGTTCTTCTTTTACTTCAGTAGTCTCTACTACTTCCGTTATTGCTTTTTCTTCAGCCATCTGCTGATTAAATTTGTATTCCGTAGTACTTTCAGGAGTTAAACAATTCCTACAGAAGCTGTTATTTGATTTTTTTTAGTCCTTCCTTTTCTCCTGATTATTTGTAAAAAAGGAGTGCAAAACTACAATTAAAATGTTGTTTTACAAAGTAGTGTAAGGGAATGATTAAAATAAGGGTCGAGATTTACATATTTCTTGGTAAAATCGATAGGTATTTTGTAACTTGTACGTCACAAATAGTAATAATTAAAATAAACAAAATGAGTGTTAAAGCAAAATATCAGGCAGTCCTTAATTTAGGTGAACAATTGGGAATAAAAAATGGTGATGTGGTTGAAGCAGAAGGCGTTTTAAAGATCAAAGGAGAAGCCCACACCCCATATGAAAAAGATCTAATTTGGGATAAAATAAAAGAAATTGGTGGTGAACAAGCCACAGATATAAAGGCCAATATTGCTGTAGGGGATAGCTCTGTTTATCATCGTCATGTTGTTAAAAGCGGGGAGTCTCTAAGCAAAATAGCAAAGCACTATTATGGTGACCCAATGAAATATAAACAGATTTTTAGTGCGAATACAAATATTCTGAGTAACCCGGATATAATTCATCCAGATCAGGTATTGATAATCCCGAACTCTTAGTTACCTAATTTATATAAAAAAAGAACGCTTTTTAAGCGTTCTTTTTTTGTTTTTCAATAACCTGCAATGCGTGATAATGGATTCGTTCAAACTGTTCCTTTAAGCCCATATCGCTATTGTCAAATTCAATAGCATCCTCAGCCTTAAACAAAGGAGAGTTTGCCCTGTTTGAATCTATATAATCCCGCTCACGAACATTTTTAAGCACCTCCTCGTAAGTTACCTTTTCTCCTCTTGAAATCAATTCCTTATAACGCCTGGACGCCCTTATATCAGGAGAAGCCGTCATAAATATTTTAAATTCCGCATCGGGAAAAACTATGGTTCCAATATCCCTGCCATCCATAACTATCCCTTTGTCCTTACCCATTTTTCTTTGCATGCTTACCAATTTTTCTCTTACCTCGGGGATTATCGAAATTTTGCTAACCTGTTTAGAAACACGCATACTTCTTATTTCCTGCTCCACATTTTTCCCGTTGAGAAACATTTCTGAATAGTCCAATTCCCTGTTTAATTGAAATTTTAGATTCGCTTTTGGAAGGAGGTCGATAAGCTTAGCATGGTCAATATTTTCGTTGACTATACAATTATTTTCCAAAGCAAATAGGGTAATTGCCCTGTACATGGCACCTGTATCTACATAATAATAATTTAAAGCGCTGGCCAGTTCTTTGGCAATAGTACTTTTTCCTGTGGACGAATAACCGTCAATTGCAATGGTAATCTTTCCCATATGTTAAAAGTAGAGAGAAATGAATAAAAGCCAAACTAAAAAAGACCTATTTGCTTAATTCTAAACATGAAAGGACAATTTAGAATCATGAATAATGGCTATAATTTCTTGGCGTTTTTTACTTTTTGGTCAGTAATGGCCTCATCTATTACCTCGCTCATATCCGTTACATAATGAAAAGTTAGACCTTTTAAGTATTCCTCTTTTATTTCGAGGATATCTTTTCTGTTCTCCTCTGATAGTATTATCTCCTTTATCCTGGCTCTTTTAGCTGCAAGTATTTTCTCTTTTATACCACCTACAGGTAAAACTTTACCTCTTAAGGTTATTTCACCCGTCATAGCCAGGCTTTTTTTGACCTTTTTTTGAGCAAATAAAGAAACTAGTGAGGTAAGCATAGTAATGCCCGCACTTGGACCATCTTTGGGTGTTGCTCCTTCCGGCACGTGAATATGAACATTATACTTTTCAAAAACTTCAGGATTTATACCAAAACTTTCTGCATTCGATTTTATATACTCCATTGCAATGGTAGCAGATTCCTTCATTACTTTACCCAAGTTCCCTGTAATATTCAGCGTCCCTTTTCCCTTAGACAAAATAGATTCTATAAAAAGAATATCACCACCAACACTGGTCCAGGCCAATCCGGTAACAACTCCGGCAATATCATTATTTTCATATTTATCGCGTTCCATCCTGGCTGGACCCAATATTTTTTCAACATCTACATTGCTAATCTTCACGTGATATGACTCCTCAATAGCAATTGATTTAGCTGCATATCGGACCATTTTCGCTATTTGTTTTTCCAGACCACGAACACCGGATTCGCGGGTATATCCTTCAACAATTTTTTCCAGCTGACGTTTCCCGATTTTTAAATCTTTCGATGAGAGTCCATGTTCTTTAAGTTGCTTGGGTAGTAAATGTCGTTTGGCAATTTCCACTTTTTCTTCAATGGTATACCCGGTAACATTTATTATCTCCATTCTATCGCGCAAGGCAGGCTGAATTGTAGATAAATTATTAGCTGTTGCAATAAACATGACTTTAGAAAGATCATATCCAAGTTCAAGGAAATTATCATGGAAATCATTGTTTTGCTCAGGATCTAAAACCTCTAACATGGCAGAAGATGGGTCACCCTGATGACTAGCCCCTAATTTATCTATTTCATCTAAAATGAAGACCGGGTTTGAAGTTTTAGCTTTTTTAACACTTTGTAAAATCCTGCCGGGCATGGCCCCTATATAGGTTTTACGATGACCTCTGATTTCCGCTTCGTCTCGCAAACCACCTAAAGAAATGCGCACATATTCCCTGCCTAATGCTTCGGCCACCGATTTACCCAGGGAAGTCTTTCCAACCCCAGGAGGTCCATAAAGACAGAGAATTGGAGATTTCATATCATTTCGCAGTTTAAGAACCGCTAAATATTCAATTATTCTTTGCTTTACATCTTCAAGTCCATAATGGTCCCTGTCTAAAATTTTCTGAGCCCTCTTAAGATCAAATTTATCCTTGGAATACTCATTCCATGGCAAATCCAGAAATAAATCCAAATAATTCCTTTGTATAGAATACTCAGCCACCTGTGGGTTCATGCGTTGCATTTTGGCCAATTCCTTTTCAAAATGTTCAGCCACATTCTTATCCCATTTTTTATTCTTGGATTTGGCCTGCATTTCATCGACTTCCTCATCATAAGAAACACCACCAAGTTCTTCCTGAATAGTTTTCATTTGCTGATGTAAAAAATACTCACGCTGCTGCTGGTCCATATCATTACGTACCCTGGATTGAATATCTTTCTGAAGTTTCAATTTCTGCAGTTCCACATTCATATATTTTAATGTGGCGAGTGCCCTGTCTTGCAGATTAGGAATCTCTAATAAGTCTTGCTTATCTTTTACATCAAGATTAAGATTGGAAGAAACAAAGTTTATCAGGAAAGAATTACTTTCTATGTTCTTTATCGCAAAGGAAGCTTCACTTGGGATGTTAGGATTATTTTTGATGATTTTTAATGCCAGTTCCTTTATTGAATCAATGATAGCCAGAAATTCCTGATTGCCAGGAGAGGGTCTTGCTTCTTCTGCTTCTCGAATTGTAGCTGTCATATAAGGATTCTCTGTGAGGACCTCCGCTATTTCAAATCGTTTTTTACCCTGTATTATTACTGTCGTATTACCATCAGGCATTTTTAATACCCGTAAAATCCTGGCTACAGTACCTAAAACATTAATATCCTTAATCCCAGGGTTTTCAGTTTCCTCATCTTTTTGAGAAACAACACCTATGACCTTCGATCCTTTATTTGCATCCTTAATCAAATTTATTGAGGTATCCCTTCCGGCTGTAATTGGTATTACCACACCGGGAAACAATACGGTATTTCGAAGAGGTAAAATAGATAAAACCTCTGGTAAGCTTTCATTATTCATTTCCTCTTCATCCTCAGGAGTTAATAATGGTATTAATTCAGAATCTTCATCAATTCCTTGTAACGTCATATTGTCAAATTTTGAATAATTGGAATATCCCATAGCATTTTATTCGGTCATTCTGTCATTTTAGGACAGGTTTTCTATTATTATGCTCCACGTCTACTTTATAAAACGGTATGCCTTTAGCCCAAAAAGACCGTGAATACACACTTTTCTATTTCTTTAGGACAATTCTTGTGCCAACAAATGGATATTTTTCCAAAAAAAGTGTAACATTCCTTAAATTATTCAATCTTTTATATAAAGCATTTACTTTTTGAGCCAAAATAAAGTACATACTGAAGCCTTATTAGAATTGTGCCTGGAAGGTAAGCAAAGTGCACAAGTGGAAATTTACAATCGCTATTACAAAGCCATGTTTAACGCGGCATATAGGATTGTAAAAGACGGTGCGGAAGCTGAAGATGTTATGCAGGAATCGTTTTTAAATGCTTTTACCAAACTGTATACGTTTAAAGGGGATGTTACTTTCGGTGCCTGGTTAAAGCGCATAGTTATTAACAAAAGCATCTACCATTACAGAAAACAGCAGAAAAAGAAAGAGGTAGGATTAGATGAAATATTGTACAAGGTCGAAGATAATGATGGAGTTTCTGAGGATCATGGGAGTACAGAACGAATGGCTCAGAAAGTACTCGAAACCATGAAACAATTGAAAGATAATTACAGAATTTCTTTGACCTTACATCTAATTGAAGGTTATGACTACGAAGAGATTAGTTCTATTATGGATATAAGTTATGCGAATTGTAGGACTACAATATCAAGAGCGAAAGAAAGTTTAAGAAAAAAAATGATAAATGCGTAATTATGAAAGAAGATCGAATAGAGGAAATGTTTAAAACCCTGCAAGGCTCTTTTGATACAAAAGAACCAGATATAGGTCATGAGCAAAGATTCCTGAAGAAGTTGAGCAATGAAAATGGTGTAGTAAGACTAATCCCTAAAAAGAATAGTTGGTGGAGACCATTATCAATAGCAGCTTCCATAATGTTGCTTTTCGCAGTTGGGGCTTCGCTTTATACTAATCAGCCATCCATTGATGAACAGCTGGCTGAAATTTCTCCGGAAGTTTCGCAAACTCAATTTTATTTTGCCAGTCTTATTGAAGATCAAATAAAAGAACTGGAGAATGAAAGCACACCTGAAACTAAGAAATTAGTGGATGACGCTATGTTGCAATTAAATAAACTGGAAATAAACTATAAGAAACTTGAACAAGATCTGCTTAATGGTGGAAATAGTAAACAAATACTGAGTGCTATGATTACAAATTACTCAACCCGAATAGATTTACTTCAAGAGGTTATGGACAAAATAGATAATATTAAAACTTTTAAAAATTACGATGATGAAAACATTACTATTTAAATATACATTAATTGCACTTCTGGCTCTTCCGGTTATGGCCCATGCCAATAATGGGGATTTAAAAGGCAAATATTCCAAGGAGAAAACCATTAAGAAGGAATATGATGTTAATTCAGATGCCTTACTAAAAATTAGCAATAGTTACGGAAATATTACTTTGAGTTCCTGGAACGAGAATAGAGTAGTAATAGAAGTTCATATTAAAACCAGCGGTAATAACGAGTCTAAAGTACAGGAAAAGCTTGATAAAATTACGGTAGATTTTGAAGCCAGCAGTGATATGGTTTCCGCAAAAACTATTTTTAATAAAAGCAAAGGAAGCTGGGATTGGAATTGGGGAAAAAGCAACAATGTGAACATGCAAATAAACTATACTATTAAACTCCCTGTAAAAAACAGTGTCCATTTAAATAATGACTATGGGAATATAATGCTGGACCGGATTGATGGCCATGCCAAAATTAGTTGTGATTACGGAAGGTTAGATATAGGGGAACTACACGGAAGGAATAATGAATTAAATTTCGATTACACATCCAAATCAACTATAGAATATGTAAACAGTGCTAAGATTTCTGCTGATTACTCCGGATTTACCATACAAAAAGCTGGAAATTTGTATGTCAGTGCCGATTATACAAATGCTGCAATCGGACAAATGGAAAATTTAGAATACACCAGTGATTATGGCAAATTGGAAGTAGATGAAGCAAACAATGTACAGGGAAATGGCGACTACATAAACGTTAAGTTGGGTACCATTCACGGGAATGTGGACATTAATGCAGATTACGGTTCCGTGGGCATAGCTAATATGGCTCAGGATGCCGGAAATGTTTCAATCCGAACAGATTATACGGGCATCAAAATAGGTTATGATCCTATGTATAATTTTAATTTTGAAATTTCCACCGAATATGCCGGAGTTAGCGGGAAAGATGATTTTGATATCAGTATAAGTAAAGAGAAATCAACCGAGCGTTATTACAAAGGATTTTACGGTAATGCAGGTAGCGAAAATATGATCTCGATAACGAGTGATTATGGAAGTGTTACTTTTTATAAAAATTAAACAAAACACTCAATATTAAACACTAACAACTTAAACATTTTATGATGAAGAAAATAATAACTCTCGGAATAGCCATATGCACGATTGCCGTCACAAATGCCCAGAAAATAAAAGGAAACGGCAATGTAGTAACCATTGAACGATCTACTGACGAATACGATGCGATTG
Source organism: uncultured Eudoraea sp. (assembly GCA_965363995.1). Classification (GTDB taxonomy): domain Bacteria; phylum Bacteroidota; class Bacteroidia; order Flavobacteriales; family Flavobacteriaceae; genus Eudoraea. Next base: position 3,406 of record CBDTVZ010000059.1, on the reverse strand, counting down.
CCGTGTCTGGATGGTTTGATGTAATTCTCGTTGACGGGCAAGAGGGAAAATTAAGTATTGAAGGAGAGGAAAATTTGCTTGAACATATTAAAACTGAGGTGAAGGAGGGTAAATTGGTAATCAAAGTAAAAAAAGGTTATAACCTTCAACCTTCTTCCTGGAAAAAAGATGGTGGTATTTATGTAACCGTTCCGGTGGAGAGTGTTAGCGAAGTTTCCCTATCAGGCTCGGGTGATATAGTTGGTAAAAAAACCATTTCCGCTACAGAATTTGCCACAAAAATGTCGGGCTCCGGGGATATAACACTGGATGTAGAGTCTAAAACGGTTAGCGCGTCAATGTCTGGTTCCGGAGATATCAATTTAAGTGGTACTACCGAAGTATTTGATATTCAAATTTCGGGCTCCGGTGACATAAAGGCTTATGACCTTATTGCCGATACAGTAGATGCAAGTATTTCAGGATCTGCCGATATTAAAGTAACGGCTAATAAAATGCTCAAAGCAAGGGTATCCGGCTCCGGAGATATTCATTATCGCGGAGATGCAACAAAAATAGATAGTAAAGTTTCGGGCTCCGGAGACATTACCAAGGGATAGAAATACATCAAAAAACGAACGACAATCATACCCTGGCGAAAACGTCAGGGTTTTTTATTTACCCTGCTCAGTAAAAATAATCCGCTAAGAAAAAAAAGTCCCAGGAATATGGTTGCATTTCTCATGCTTCCAGTAAACTGAGCAACAAACCCGTACAAAAAAGTACCTATTACAATCCCTAGTTTTTCCGCAACATCGTAAAAACTAAAAAAAGAAGCCGTATCGGTTGTTTCCGGGATAAACTTGGAATAGGTAGATCTAGACAATGCCTGTATACCGCCCATGACAATTCCCACACAACCGGCTGCAATATAGAAATCGGTTGGAGTAATTAAGAAATATGCATATATACAGATAAATACCCATAATATATTTATCACCATAAGCGTTTTTATATTTCCAAATCTTTTTGAAGCCCTTGCGGTCATGGTTGCACCAAATATAGCTACTAACTGAATCACCAGAATACTAACAATTAATCCTGTAGTACGTTCACTATCTGAACCCCAGTTAATCTCCTGCTCTCCAAAATAAGTGGCAATTAACATCACAGTCTGAACAGCCATACTATATACAAAAAAGGCAACCAGATATCGTTTTAGTTTTACCTCATCCCCTAATTGATGCCATACTCCTTTTAACTCCTTAAATCCATTGAAAATAATATTTTTACGAACCCCAGTCCGCTTAACCCCTTGAGGCAGGTAATAGAAGCTATATTGACTGAATAAAATCCACCAAATACCCACTGTGACGAATGAATATTTCATGGCTTTAATCTCTGCTACTTCAGATGCATCGCTCTCTATCCCAAAAATATCTGGTTTCATTACCATGGCCAGGTTTAATAGAAGTAAAATAACGCTTCCTATATAACCCATGGAGAATCCTTTGGCACTTATGCTATCCTGTTGTTCCGGGAAGGCAATATCCGGGAGGTATGAATTATTAATTGCAAAACTTACCCAGAAGCCTACAAGACCAAAAAAGTAGCAGACCAGGCCTAAATAAATATTTTCTAATGAAAACCAGTATAGCCCTATACAGGAAATTCCACCGAGGTAACAAAAAAATTTCATAAAAATTTTCTTATTACCTAAATAATCTGCAATACCTGATATTAGTGGTGTGATTAAAGCAATGAATAAAAAAGCTGCTGATGTAAGATAACTTATTAATGGAGCTCTGGCAATTTCACCGCCAAAAACCGATACTTTCTCAATATCCGCAACTCTAAACAAGGCCCCATAAAAAATTGGAAAAATGGCGGAAGCAATTACCAGGCTATATACAGAATTAGCCCAATCATAAAATGCCCAGGCATTTAATAGTTTCTTACTCCCTTTTATTGCAAAAGTTCTGGCCATAAAATAAAAAAACTGCTCTATATGAGCAGCTTCGAATATACAACTATTAGCGGAATCACTATTTTAAATAGCCTATTGAAATGAAGTCACGCCAAACTTCTGAGCTTCCTGTTTTGCCAAAGGAGCCCATTGCGTTAAATTCGCAATCCTGGTCTCATTAGAAGGGTGAGTACTTAAGAATTCCGGTGGTGCATTACCTCCTGCATTTGCCTTCATTCGTTCCCACAGTTCAGCGGCCTCATCCGGATTATAACCGGCAATGGCCATAATCTGAAGCCCTATTCTATCTGCTTCTGTTTCATGACTGCGGCTAAAAGGTAGCATAAGTCCAACAGAAGTACCAATACCATATGCCTGATTAAATATATTTAATGATTTTTGATTCTGGATCGCAATATTTCCTGCTACAGCTCCAAGTTGTTGTAAGGTGCCCGCACTCATTCGCTGTGCACCATGATCTGCCAGGGCATGAGCCACTTCATGACCCATTACTACGGCAACTCCTCTTTCTCCCTGGCAAATAGGCAGAATACCGGTATAAAAAACAATCTTGCCTCCGGGCATGCACCAGGCATTGATAAGAGTATCTTTTACCAAATTGTATTCCCAGCGGTAATCTTTTAGGTAACCGGCATATCCATTGGCAGATAACCATCTTTCAGCAGCAGAAGAAATTCGCAGCCCTACCCTTGTAATCATCTTTGCCTCAGAAGTGTCCTCCAGAACATTATTTTGGCCAATAAAATCATCGTATTCAGCGAAGGCCATTGGGAAAATCTGACTGTTGGGATAAAAGTTCAATACTTTTTGTCCTGTAAATGGATTTACTTTACAAGAGGCAATTCCCAATAATAATATGGATACCAGTAAAAACTTTTTAGTGCTCATTTTATTGATTATAAAGTATTAAAATACAAAATATTTATTTCCCTATTATGTGCAATACTGTAAATTCTTTTGTTACATGTATTGTATTATTACCATTTGGCTTTAATTTTTTAATCGGAACTATTTCATTATCTATCTCTATCTCTTTAATATTAAATGGTAAATCAATCAGATTAATTTTAAATGAGTTGTAAGATGTAATAAAAGCTCCATTTTTAAACTGCTGGATTATCAATTCATTTTTCTTACCATTCAACTTAAAATTCCTTAAGCTATAATTTCCTTTTGTGTAATCATAGCCATCCTGTTCATCCTCATAAACTGAGGAATTTTCAATACCATACTTAAAGTAAACATCCAGGATTAATTCTTCTATAACTTTTTCACCAACATACTGCTGGACAGGGTATTTGGGAATTATTGCTCCTTCTTTTATAAAAATTGGGATTTTATCAATATCCGCGGCAACCCATTTCTCCATTCCTCCATCTACAACCTCACCAGTCCAAAAGTTATGCCATTTTCCTTTAGGAATATACATTCTTCTTCCCA
>CBDTVZ010000058.1:0-10961 GCA_965363995.1 uncultured Eudoraea sp. | reverse complement strand
GGATGATTTAAAAAGGGTGTGTGATGATGCGGTTGGGAAATGTGCAGGCTGATTGATTACTTGGATAATTTATTGCTATAGAGTACCATAACAGGTGAGCATAGAAAAAGTCTATTTGACATAATATAAATTATAGAACAAATATGCTTATAGCGTAAAACGGCGCATACCACCGTATTTGATATAATTGTAGATATAGCAACATGTAAGTGTTTTATATCCCGCAGCCACATCAACTCGCAGAATTTAAAAATTGATACTTAATCGATTCTTTAAAATAGTATATAATTTTGAATAGAAATACATTTTATATTGCTATTTATTTGCTTTAAATTCCTTAATGACTTGTGCTGCATTTTCATTTTCAGGATTCAATTGTAAAGAAATTTGATAGTTTTTTAGTGCTTTCTTTTTATCTCCCATTATCATATAAATTTCTCCAAGACTATCAAACGCATTCGAGGAGCTTGGATAATTTTTGGTATTCAACAAAAATGATTGAAGCGCTTTTTCATTCTTATTGAGAGAAATATAGTTGTAGCCAAGTTTATTGATTACACCTTCAGGAGGAGAGAATTTTCCATTATAAATAGTTTTATAATGAGTAGTTATTTTATCTAAAGATTCTGTATTCAAATTGATTTCTTGTAAATCTTTAAATACAAACTGTAATCCATTGTACAGACTTAATAAAGCTACTGTCCAATGATTTTCTTCTTTGAAATAGTCAAATTCCAAGTTAGAAGGGCTAATTCCTTTATTTTTCAATTTTGCATTGAACAATTCGTGGCTGTTTATATTTGCTTTAAATACAAGAGGAATACTTCCAAAATTTTCAAATTTATCTGCTGTAGAAAGATAAAATTTCTTGTCCTTTATTCTTTCAAGAGGAACATCGTCTATATATCTTACAATGAGTTGGTTATCCCACCAAAAACTTGGATCCATAGAAATGTAAGCATCAAATGAAGATTTTTCAGAAAGATAAGATGAACCAACTAACAAACCTCCATGAGAAATTCCAACCAAAGTTTTGTAAGAATTTGTTCTATAATTTTTGCTGATTTTCGGTAATAATTCTTCTTCTATAAACTGAAGAAAAGCTGCACTTCCTCCACTTGTTTTCTGGTTAACAACAGCACTTGAACCATTAAGATTTACCAAATAATTAGAAGGTGTATAATCTCGAACTCTATCAACATTTGGAATCGCAACAATAATCATTTCTGGTATTTGTCCGCCTCTCACCATTTGATTGATAATTCCTGAGTGAGAATGAAATCGGAAACCGCCATCTAAAAGCACTAAAATTGGATACGAATCACTAGTTTCATCATAAGAATCTGGCAAACCAACAATATAAGTTCGCTCTTCTTTCAAGATTTCAGAAGTCATTTTGTATTCTGTTCCAATAACTATTTTTTGCACTTCTTCCTGAGAAATTAGTTCAATTGGCAATAACACTGAAGAAATAATCACTGCTATAAAAATTATAATATTTGTTTTCATGGATTTAGAATTTTTGATTTTTTTTGTATAAAACATTAAAGTAAATAATCAATTATTTAAATTTTATTTTTTGCTTCACTTAAGCCTTGTTTCATTTCTGCTTCAAAGTTTGTATTTGGATACTTTGTAAGCCCTGTATTAAAATATTTAATCGCGTTGTTGTAATCTTTATGAATTAAATAAAATTGTCCTAAACGATTTTGCCAATAAGCCGAAGCATATCTTTCTGTAGACAAGACATCTCTAAATTCAGTCATAAAAAAATTGAAATATTCAAAATTTCCACGATTCCAAGCCAACCAAATTAACGAATTTTTTGTACTGTCATCTATGGTTCCATCACCACCATATCGTTTTGCTCGTTCTTTAAAAAAAGTAGTCAAATAATCTATACCACCTAAATCAATGTATTGTTGTACGCTTTCAAAAACAGGTGAATCATAATTATGATAATAGTATTTTAACCCCTTAAAAATTGCTAAATGTGCCAAGGTTTCATGCACTTCATCATTAAATAATTCGTATTTCCAAATAAGATTCTTAGGATTGTTATTTTTCAATATCTCATAAAACGCATCAGATGAACTGATATAATAAATATCTTTTCTGGAGTTTGCCATATATAAATAGATCTCTTTGTCAGAATTAAAACCTTTTACAATTTCTTCAGAAGCAAAACCTCCATCTGTAATGATCGCTCCAGAAAATAAGTCTTTTTCTTTTAATATAATTTCACTGATATAATAAGCAGCAGCTTCCCATCCAAAAATTACGCGCTCTTTGGTTGTTCTATAATTTGAATCTATAAACGATATCACTTCATCTTTTAAAAAGGAAGTAAACTTATCACTATCATCACTAAATAAAGTACGTCGTAAAGGATTGCTATTTTTAATACCTACAACAATCATTTCTGGAATTGCACCAGGAGTACGCAATGCCTTTTGAATTGCTACACCACTTAAAAAATACCATTGACCATCAAGTATATACAAGACTGGATATGACTTTTCAGAATTTTCATAATCATCAGGGACATAAATTTGAATTGTTCTATCTTGATTTAAAACTGAAGAGTTAACCGTATGAGTAATACCTATTGTAATTTCGGAGTTTTCTACTTGTGCTAAAATGTTTATACTTAAAAAACAGCACGCGACTATAATGATTAATTGCTTCATTTATATGATTAGTTAAATTCAATTGTAAAGTTCAAATGTAAAACCTTGAAACTTCGACTTAGTACATTTAATTTTTTTTACAATTTATTTAACTATTTTCATTCCACACACCCCTTCTTCGCTCAAGGCTTTGAATGGCTAGGCATTAGATTGCACTCCCCTCCTCTCCTCCTACACCGAAATTGGCTTCGGAGGACGTGTCGTCGGGGCGCAAGACAATTTGTCCTCCAAAATGGAATGAAGGAGGATACTAATACAAATGTATTATTTAGTAATAAACTATTTAAACATATATTCAGGTGGTTTTACTGTTCATGCAAATAACACTATGTTTAGTTTAATAAAAATAAAGAAATACGTACTTTTAAAGAATGAATAAGTTCATTCAAATCGATGAACAATTTATTGAGAAAAACACTGATTTTCTTGAATTGATTCAAAAATTAAAACTTAATTTTTCGGATAAAAATGTTATAGTTCCAATTCGTCACCACCATGATTTTCCTAATCCAATAACAAATAAAGATTCTACTTTATTATTGATGCCTGCATGGAATCCTGGAAAAGATGCCGGCGTAAAAATAGTAACAATAAGTCCGGAAAATGGACGCTTTGAATTACCTTCTATTAACGGAACCTATATTTATTTTGATGCTGTTAATGGAACTTTAAAGGCCATCTTAGAAGCAAAAAGTTTAACAGCAAAACGTACAGCTGCAACTTCTGCTTTAGCTTCTTCTTACTTATCAAGAGAAGATTCTAACTCATTATTAATGATTGGCACCGGCGCATTATCAGCTAACCTTATTAAGGCTCATGCTTCGGTTAGGCCCATTAAAAATGTTTTTGTTTGGGGTAGAGACTATAAAAAAGCTCAAACTATTTGTGATCAATTATCACATGAAAACTTCACCTCTACTCCTATCAAATTCATTAAAGAAAAAATTTCTGATGTTGCTATTATTTCTAGCGCTACATTATCTGAAACTCCTTTAGTTCTGGGGAAAGTTTTACAGTCAGGGCAGCATATTGACCTAGTGGGAGCTTATAAAAAAGATATGAGAGAAGCAGATAATGATACTATTTCAAGAGCTTCTGTTTTTGTCGACACATTTGAAGGTGGTTTAAAAGAGAGTGGAGATATCATGATTCCGCTACAAGAAGGAATTATACAAGAATCCGATATTAAAGCTGATTTATTTGAACTTTGTGCTAACGCAAAGCAAGGAAGGGTAAATTCTGAAGAAATAACTGTATTTAAATCAGTTGGTCACGCACTGGAAGATCTAACGGCTGCAAATTATTATTACAACAAATACAACAATGTCTAAAACTACCTATCAAAACATAGTACACAACACACAATTTACACCACCGGAAAATTGGTTACAGATAAAAACCATAGATATGCATACAGGAGGCGAACCGCTTCGGGTTATTGTTGATGGCTTCCCTGAATTGAAAGGAGATTCAGTTTTAGCAGTTCGCAGATATTGTAAAGAGCATTATGACAACTTGCGCACAACTTTAATGTTTGAACCTCGTGGTCATGCAGATATGTATGGTTGTATTTTATTACCTCCTAATGATAGTGAAGGCGATTTTGGAATTATTTTTTTACATAATGAGGGATATTCAACCATGTGCGGACATGCCATTATAGCCATATCAACTTTAGCCGTAGAAATGAAGTGGATTAATGTACAAGAAGGTGATAATATCTTAAAAATTGATGCTCCCTGCGGAAGAATTACATCTTTCACTAAAGTTGAAAATGGAAAAGTAATTAATGTTCGTTTTCATTGTGTACCAAGTTTTGTTGTGGGTCTTGATAAAACTGTTGAAGTCGAAGGTTTAGGAACTGTTACTTATGATTTAGCCTATGGCGGTGCTTTTTATGCTTATGTGGATATAGCTAAAAATAATTTTGATTTTAATTTAAGTCCGGAATCTTACAGAGTATTGATTACTAAAGGGATGGATATTAAGCAGGCTGTTATGAAGGCAGATAAAGAAATTTTGCATCCTTTTGAAAATGATTTAAGCTTTCTATATGGCACTATTTTTATAGACAATACAAAACAAGCTTCAGGAGTAGATAGTAGAAATGTGTGCATTTTTGCTGAAGGAGAAGTAGATCGTTGCCCAACGGGATCTGGTGTTTCTGGCAGGATGGCTATTCATAGAAAACATAAAGAAATTGATTTAGGAGAAACAATGACTATTGAAAGCATTACAAACGCTGTATTTAAAGGTTCTGTAGTTTCTGAAGAAGATTATGGAAGCTATAAAGCTGTTATCCCACAAGTAGAGGGAACCGCTTATATTACTGGTAAACATACCTTTGTTATTGACCCTGATGATCCAATGAAAGATGGATTTATTTTAAGATAATGCTTTATTATTCTTTCATGCAAGTGTACTTTTATAATTAGATTAAAAGAAATTGTTGCAAACAAACCGTATTACTTATAATAAGCCCTCAAAAATTGAATATATCATGAAATCAATTCGTTTCTATTATTTTTTACTTTTTGCACTACTACTACTAAGTTGTAAAAACTTGCAAACTAATGTAGCACCAACAATAGAAGTTACAAACTTTGAAAAATTGGCAGCTATTAAAAATATAGTAAGTATTGAAAAAAGAGATATTGTGAGTCATTTTGATGAAAACTATGAACTGTGGTTTGAACAACCTATTAATCATAATGACTTAACAAAAGGCACATTTAGACAACGAGTGTTTTTAGGGTTTGAAAGTCCCACACAACCTGTGATTGTAGAGCTTCGTGGTTATGGAATAGGTCCCGAAAGTGCCGGGGAGTTAGCTAGTCATTATAATGCTAATCAACTATCTATAGAACATCGCTATTTTAATAATTCACGTCCGGAAGAAATAAACTGGAATACGCTTACGATCGAAAATGCTGCAAAAGATCAGGCGATTATCATCGATGCTATTAGAGATGCTTTATTTCCAAAATCAAAATTTATCTCTACTGGAATATCAAAAGGTTGTCAAACAACTATGGCGCATCGTAGCTATTTTCCAAAAAATGTAGATGCATGTGTTTGCTACGTTGGACCTTTAAACTTTAAAAGAGAGGACGATAGAGTTTATGATTTTTTAAAAAATGTAGGGACTGCTGAGGAAAGGGCAAAAGTTAAAACTTTTCAAGAACTATGTTTTAAAAATAGAAGTGCCTTATTAGAAATATTAAAAGCTAAGGCCAAAGAAAAGGAAATGTCCTGGGAGTTTGGTATAGAAAAAGCTATTGATTATACAATACTGGAATATTCTTTTGCTTATTGGCAATGGGGTACAGATTCTGATACAATTCCATTAGAATCAGCACCAGCAGAAGTTATTTACAAGCATTTATTTGATGTTGTTGGTTATGGTTTTTTTGAAGAAAGTGCTGTAGAAAATTTACAGCCTTATTTTTGGGCCGCGTTAACTGAACAAGGCATTTATGGCTATGAAACACTTCCGTTTAAAGAATATCTAAATACAGATAAAATATACAAATTTGATTGGGCTTTTCCAGATGAGATAACGAAAGAGTATGATCTAAAACCTATGCAAAGTATAAAATCATTCTTAGACTCAACCTCAGAAAAAATGCTCTTTATTTATGGTGAATATGATGCATGGAGTGCGACAGCTGTAGAATTAACAGAGAATGCTGATAAACGTGAAATGTATAAATTTGTAAAATCTAAAGGAGATCATAAAACACGAATAAAAAGTTTTGAAATTGAAGACCAGAAAGAAATTTATAACATTATAGACGGTTGGATAAAATAGAATTCTTATAATTTTTCACACATTCCTTTTAGCCATTCTTTCTCTTCATTGTCCAACAATGGTGATAATTGGTCGTAAACCATTTTATGATAAGAATTAAACCAATTTTTTTCCGAATCTAACAATAGCGATTCATTTATTAGCTGTCTATCTATCGGAAATAGAGTGATTGGAGTAAAGCCCATAAACTCTCCAAATTCTGTTTTTTCTTTTACTGACGAGAGCACTACATTTTCTATGCGAATGCCAAAAGCATCTTTTTTATAACAACCAGGTTCTATTGTTGTTAATTGATTTGGTAAATGTTCTGTACTACCGCTGCTGGTTGCCATATTTGTTGTAAATCCTTGAGCTGGTTCATGTACCATTCCAAAACTTCCTATACCATGTCCGGTACCATGCGGATAGTTCAACCCTTGTTTCCATAAATGTAATCGTGCAAAGGCATCTATTTGCATCCCAACTGTTCCTTTAGGGAATCGTAATTGCTCAAGTTCTATATATCCTTTTAAAACAGAAGTGTAGGCAATTTTTAATTCATTTGTTGGAGGACCTCCTAACCAAACTGTACGGGTAATATCTGTAGTTCCATCCTTATATTGAGCTCCACTATCAATTAACAAAATCTTTTCATTTTTAACCATTGCAGAACCTTTTTCTGGTGCGGTATAATGAAGGATAGCCCCATTGCCTTTATACCCAACAATAGCAGCAAAAGATTCACCTGAATAAAAATCTTGTTGTTTTCGAAAGCTTTCTAATTTTTTACCAATTTCATATTCTGATATTGTTCTTTTTTTAAGTTCTTTTTCTAACCATATAAAAAATTTAGTGAGTGCTACACCATCCTTTATCATACAATTCTTCGCTCCAACAATCTCAGTTTCATTTTTAATAGCTTTTAATTCTTTTGCTATCGAATTCTGAAAAATAAATTCACTTCGCACAGCATTATAAACTGCATAGTTGAGAGATGAACTATCTGTAATGATCTTCTTATTGACTTCTATTTTCTTTAATTCAACTATTGTTAATTCATAATCAACAATTTCAATATTTAATTTTGAAAATGTATCAATAGCTATTGAAGAAAACCTACTTCTATTACAAAACAATATTGTATTTTCTAATCCAACTAAAGCATAAGCAGTGACCAGAGGTGTAAAGTCGACATCCTGAGAACGGATATTAAACAACCATGCAATTTCATCTAAACTTGAAAAGAAATAATAGTCTGCTTTGGAGTTTACAATTATATTTTGAACTTTTTGTATTTTAGACTTTGTTGTTTCTCCACTGTATTCTAAGGGATGAAACTCGACTGAAAAATTTGGTAAACCAGGTCTGTCTATCCAAATTTCATCTGTTAAATTTGTTATATTTTCAAGTTGAATATTTTTTGATTTCGATATTTCTTTAATATAGTCTATTTGTGCTTTCGAAAACTGTAAAAAATCCACTCCTATAACAGCTTTTTCTTCTAAATTATCACATAGCCATTGTATATGTTCGGGAGCATGAGGAATCAATTGTTTATGTAAGTTTATATCATAATTTTTGCATTCATCTTCAAATTGTAAAAAATAACGTGAATCTGTCCATAGTGCAGCTTCATCATGCTTTAAAACCAATATTCCGGCAGATCCCGTAAATCCTGAAAAATATTCTCTTACTTTCCAATGCTCTGCGACATATTCAGATTGATGTGGATCCGTAGATGGAATGATAACTGCATCTAAATTATATTTAGACATACTCTGACGAAGGTTCTCCAGCCTTTTACTAATCATTTGTAGTTAAAATTTTCTATTTGGATAAAACGGATTTAAATCTAACAATGTTTAATACTATTCTCCTCAAGTGCTTCTTCTATAATGTTCATTATACATCCGGATTTGAAAATTAAAATTAGAACTATATATTTAATTATATATCATATTTTGAGATAAAATTAAAGCACTGGAAGTCATGTCATTCCACACACCCCTTCTTCGCTCAAGGCTTTGAAGGGCCAGGCATTAGATTACACTCCCCTCCTCTCCTCCTACGCCGAAATTGGCTTCGGAGGACGTGTCGGCGGGCCGCATAATAAGTGTTTATTCAATGCTTGTTTATGGTTTTTTAAAGGTTCCCACAAAACTCATTATAGTATGCCACCACATCCAAAGGCTTGGTAATCGAAAGCTTGTTGATTTTTTCTGCCAATCTAGGGCAATCCCAAAAATAGCTTGTCAAGCGTTTCTTTTTAAGACCAAAGATGCCTTGGGTGGCCCTTTCCATAGTGGTATCGCCGACCCTTAGAAATAGTTCAAATTGATCAAGGAAATCATTGTCGTCATGTATATATTCCCTTGCATAGCAACTTAAGGGTCCCTTGGCCAATACCTTTAAAAAGATTTTTTGGCCATATCCGGATCGAGTATAATAATTAAACCTAAAAAACTGGCTTTCCTCAGCATACCAGAGAGATTCATAGGTATGTATACCTGCCTTATAGCTCAAAAGATTCTCCGCACTGTAGCGCTTAACCTTACCACGTTCATCCTTGAACCTAATCTTTTCAAAAAGTGACCCATCATTCCGGTCTTTAACGGATCCGTAAAGTGTATCATTATTATTGAGAACTATGTATCCGGGTTCAAAGGCCTGGGCCCTGATAGTTTGGAAAGAGCAACAAAGAATTAGTGCGAAGAGCGTTAAGCCAAACTCTTTACCTCTACATAGAAAAGCAATGGATTCCATAAAAAATAGTTTAAAGTCCTCTAAAATCAAATAGCATACCATAATCAACAAACCTATTTATTTTCGCAAAAATGACTTCTTAACCAGAAAGGATTAATGATTTCAGGCCCTTCTAATAGTTTTTATAGTGATGTTCCTGGTAATGGTATGCTCCCTGATGACGATATGTGGTTGTTTAAGTTAAAGCCAAATGGAAAGTTTTAACAACTTAAAAATTGTCTTGCATTTTACATTCCACACACTCATCTTCACTAAGGTTTCGGTGTGCTCTGCATTTATTCATGGCTGGTTATTTTTTACTAAGGAATTCATGAACCTAAAGGTTTTGCTCCTCTCCTCCTTCACCGCTATGGCGGTTTCGGAGGACGCGTCGTCGGCTTCCACCCAGGGGCGGACAGGCGCATAATAAGTACTTGTCCGCCGAAGCCAGGCGAAGGCGGATAAAATTGCCGATAGCAAACCTGCCTCCCACTAGTTCATATAAAATTATGTTAAATATTCATTAAATAGTACCTTATTATGCATAGTACTGTAACAAAATGATTTTTCCTGCGTCTATATATTAAAGACAACAATCAACGAAAAGCAAAACAATGAATTATCTGTCAATCATTATCATAACCAAAGCGATCAAAGTGTTCGGAATTACCTCTGCGGTTTATGACGTTTACTTTAGCTTGTTCAATGCGATGGAGATTGATCTTAGCCTCTTATTTTACACCTTGGCGATTGAAACCCTTTTTATCTATCTGAAATCTTCTCCCATAGAAATTCCAACATGGCTGGAAGCTATGGAAGATTTTGCTTAAAATCAATTTTTTTACAAATTCTGAGAAATAGCTTTTATATTAACTTTAATAAAAGAAGCTTTTTAGACGTTACAATTTTTAACGCTCCTCTCCCCTATCTATCCACCGAAGCTTGCGTAGGTGGATTGACAGTCTGCCCGCATAATAAGTACCTGTCTTCCGAAGCTGTAGCGAAGCTTACAATTGCCGCTGGCAAACCTGCCTCCCAATAGTACATATTAAATTATGTTAAATATTTATTAAAATAGTACCTTATTATACATAGTACTGTAACAAAATGATTTTCCTGTCGTCTATAACTTAAAGACAACAATCAACGAAAACCAAAACAATGAATTATCTGTCTATCATTATCATAACCAAAGCGATCAAAGTGTTCGGAATTACCTCTGCGGTTTATGACGTTTACTTTAGCTTGTTCAATGCGATGGAGATTGATCTTAGCCTCTTATTTTACACCTTGGCGATTGAAACCCTTTTTATCTATCTGAAATCTTCTCCCATAGAAATTCCAACATGGCTGGAAGCTATGGAAGATTTTGCTTAAAATCAATTTTTTTACAAATTCTGAGAAATGGCTTTTATATTAACTTTAATAAAAGAAGCTTTTTAGACGCTACAATTTTCAACGCTCCCCCTCCCCTATCTATCCACCGAAGCTTGCGTAGGTGGATTGACTTAACCCCTAGCCATAATCAAGAAAATTACCCAGCTGGCTAAAACGATATAAAAACAAATAATTGGCAGTACCTTTATCTCATAAAAGAACTAAATTTTATAAGTGCTAGTTTGTAAACAAAAAAGGTGTGCCATTTAATAAATTACATCCGGCCTTACTTGATGAACTGGAGGTACGTTCTATTGAAACCCCTACTCCTTTCCAAAAAAGCAGTATCCCCATTATAAAGA
>CBDTVZ010000057.1:0-10969 GCA_965363995.1 uncultured Eudoraea sp. | reverse complement strand
CAACAATGACGGCTGAACCTGCAGCAGTCGAAGCAGCAGCAATGAGCACCATTACCGAAACTTCTGAGATACTTGTATTGTACGCACAACAAATTCCAAATGGTTATCAGCTCGTGGATAGTTCACCAAAAATTCGTTTAAAAATATACAAAACATCCAACCCGGAGGTTTATATTGGTATAAATGAACAAGGAAATGGTATTGTGTATAAACTTGGTTCCCAATGGTATTTTGAACATTATGAGTCAGAAAAATTACAAATTGAGGAACTGACTATTAAATTCTAATATTTATCCTTCCATCGTTTTTCGAGAAATTCTTTGAGCGCTATTTCTCTGTTATTATCACCAGGTACGTAAAAGGCAGTTCCCTTTAATTCGTCGGGTAAGAACTCCAGCTCTGTAAAATTAGCTTCAAAGTCATGCGCGTATTTATAGTTTTCACCATAACCCAAGTCTTTCATTAACTTGGTGGGAGCATTCCGCAGGGGTAAGGGAACAGATAAATCTCCCGTTTCATTAACATTGGCTTGAGCTTTTTTGATAGCCATATAACTAGAATTGCTTTTTGGTGAAGTCGCCAGATAAATAGCACACTGGCTGAGCAGAATTCTGGCCTCGGGATATCCTATTGTATTAACCGCCTGAAAAGTTGAATTTGCAATAACCAATGCGGTAGGGTTGGCCATACCAATGTCTTCAGAGGCTGATATTAATAAACGCCTTGCTATAAACTTTACATCTTCTCCACCTTCAATCATTCTGGCAAGCCAATAGACGGCACCATTCGGGTCACTGCCACGGATAGATTTTATAAAAGCAGAAACTATATCGTAGTGTTGTTCCCCTGTTTTATCGTATAATACAGTGTTTTTCTGGACCTTATGCATTACCAGCTTATCCGTGATAACAATATCCTTTTTATCTTCAGAGGAGACTACCAATTCGAATATATTAAGCAGTTTTCTGCCATCACCTCCGGAAAGCCGCAAAAGTGCTTCAGTTTCTTTAAGCTTAATATTTTTCGATTTCAACATTATATCTTCAGCCATAGCTCTTTGTAATAATGCTTCTAAGTCTTCTTTCCCAAAAGAATTAAGTATATAAACCTGGCAACGCGACAAAAGTGCAGGAATTACTTCAAAACTCGGATTTTCCGTAGTTGCCCCAATGAGTGTCACCAAGCCTTTTTCCACCGCCCCTAATAAAGAATCCTGCTGTGATTTACTAAATCGATGGATCTCATCAATAAATAGAATTGGATTTTTAGAAGTAAATAAACCACCACTTTGTTTTGCTTTATCTATTACTTCCCGGATATCTTTAACCCCACTGTTTATGGCGCTTAATGTATAAAAGGGTCGTTCACTTTCATTTGCAATAATATGTGCCAAAGTGGTTTTCCCGGTTCCCGGGGGGCCCCAAAGTATTATTGAAGGAATATTTCCTTTTTTTATCTGGGTTGTTAAAGAACCATCTGCACCAACTAAATGCTGCTGACTAATATAATCCTCAAGAGTTTTTGGGCGTACCCGTTCTGCAAGTGGTTCATTCATATGATAAATGTAATAAATACGTTTTTACCTTGTACGTTAACTTAATTTAAATAAAGTTGGTAATTCTATAAACAAAAAGATTGCCCTGACAATTTATCATGTTTTGTATTTATGGCCAATAATTTGAAGAAATAAAATGTAATTTAATCTTATGTCGGAGGAAACCTATTTTAAATTTTCGAATAAAGTACTTCTTGTGCCAATAATTGCGGTATTATTAATATGGACTGTTTTTTGGGTGGAGATTCGATTTCAGATCAATTTAAATCAGTACGGCATATTTCCACGTAATTTAAAAGGATTAAGAGGCGTACTTTTTAGTCCGTTTTTGCACGGTTCAATAGAACACCTCTACAATAATACTATACCCTTAGCAATTCTAACCGCTTCTTTGGTCTATTTTTATAGAAGTATCTCTTTAAAAGTATTGTTGTGGGGAGTACTACTTTCCGGTTTGTTAACATGGATTATTGGCAGACCATCCTATCATATTGGCGCTAGTGGCCTAATTTATGTATTGGCCAGTTTTATATTTTTCAAAGGGATCTTTACCAAACATTACAGGCTTGTAGCACTTTCATTAGTGGTAGTATTTATATACGGCAGTTTATTATGGTTTATATTTCCTCTGCAGGAGGATATTTCCTGGGAGGGTCATTTGTCGGGATTTATTACTGGCTTACTCATGGCTCTGTTATTAAAGGCTAAAATTCCCGTTGTTAAAAAGTATGCCTGGGAATTTGAAAATTACAATGAAGAGGAAGATGAATTTTTAAAACAATTTGATGAACATGGAAATTTTATTGAAAGTAAAGATGAGGTTTTAGAATCAGAAGATAAACCCTTTAAAATAACCTACCATTTCAGGGCAAATAAAACTAAAGACAAACCAAAGTAAATTAAATTGCTCTTTGCCGTACTGCTTCATATAAAAAAACACCACAGGCCACCGATACATTCAGAGAGGCAATTTCACCCATAAGAGGCAGTTTTGCCTTGTGATCTACGGTTTTAAGAATTGAAGGGGATATCCCGGAATCTTCTGATCCCATAATAATGGCACAAGGAATTTTAAAATTTATGTCGTAAATACTGTGTTCCGTTTTTTCAGTCGCGGCAATCACCTGTATTCCAGACGCCTGTAAATAAAAAACCGCATCTTTTAGGTGACCTATTTTAGCGATTGGAATCTTAAAAGCAGCTCCTGCCGAAGTTTTTATAGTGTCTTCTGTTACCGGCGCCGCTCCTTTTTTTTGAATGACAATCCCATCAACACCGGTACATTCGGCGGTGCGTATTATTGCGCCAAAGTTTCTTACATCAGACAGTTGGTCCAAAAGGAGAAACAAGGGAGTTTCTTTCTTTTGCAGTACCTCTTCAACCAGGGTTTCAAAGTTGTAAAATTCAATTGGCGAAATATTAGCAATTACTCCCTGGTGGTTATTTTTGGTAAGTCTGTTCAATTTCTCTATTGGAACATATGAAAAGCTAATTCCATTTTCCCTAATCAGGGATTCCAATTCTTTATAGAGATTACCTCCCAGACCTCTTTGTATAAATATTTTATCAATGGGACTATTAGAATTAATAGCTTCAATAACGGTCCTTATACCGTAAATACGCGAAGATTTTTGCATGGCACAAAGGTAAATAAAAAACCAACCTATAATTTGCCGGCAGTATTTATTAATACCGTTTCAATTTATGTAGATTAATTTAAAAAAGATTAAAAGTCAGACCTTTTGAAGAGTTAGTGAGGAAAAGTTTCAGTATAAAAAAAGGAGGCCAGTAATATACTGACCTCCTTTTTTGATTATATAATTATTCTATATTATGGTAGAAGGATATCTTCTGAAAAAACATCTTCAATCCCAGCTGCGGTATATGAAGTTCCATCTTGTATAAAGTCATATACTACAGACATTCCACCTGTACAAGGATTTAATGATCCGGTCGCACTTAAATTATAGTCCGGTTGAACAGCGCCAAGAAAGGTTGTACTAAGAAAGTATGCCTCATCGACGGTGAATTTACCTGTTTCCAGATCAACAATCATTGGCAATGATACTGAGTTGGTAATTATTTCACCCCAAGATTCCAACATCCATTCAAATCCAAGGCCTGTAATTTGTAATTGGCCACTACCATCCAAAGAAGTAACTACCTGAGTATCATAACCAAAGACGTCTGTTCCTGTCCAGGTTCCTACAAAATCTGCTAAGACAACTTGAGTTACTGTCTGACCAATCTCTTCTACAACATATACACCACCGGTTTTGGTAAGCTTAAGTAGAATAGCAAAACTAGCTGAACATGTCAAATCTGTATTCAAGGCCGCAGGAAAATTATAAGTTTTCCCATCGTTGATACCTAGCTGAGATAATTCTACTTCCAGGTCTAAATCTGTCGAGACATCTTCATCAGCAGCAAAGAAATCCGCTACCAGATAATATTCCCCATCAGGTGTACTCTCAGATATTACCAAAGTTTCAAATGATCCTCCATCAGCAGCATCAACAATGGTCGTATAAGGTACATCTGTAAGTAAAAAGCGTAAATCTGCAATGTCTGTCGGGCTAATTTCATTCCCGGAACTATCAAAAACAGGTTCCGAAGCTTCCCAGGCCAGACTGGCTGCTAAATCTCCACTTATCAGATTTAGGATATTAATAGTGACCGTAGTCGAGGTAAAAGCCGCATTAGCGGTTTTATTGCCTGACCCAATAGTTATAACAACAGTTTCCGCGTCTTCAGCAAGCTCATCTTCTAAAATGCTAATAGTGCCAGTAGCAGATAGTGTGTTAGCAGGGATAAGGATACTAGATGGAAAAGTAAAATCTTCTCCCTCGGTAGCAGTACCACCTGTTTGACTTAGGTATACTTTTACATCTACTATTTGCGTTTCGCTCAAACTTACCGTAAAATCAAAGTTTTCGTTCCCTTCAAGTAGGGTCGTTGGATTGCTGAAATCTAGAGAAACACTTCCCGTTGGATCCGTTGGACCCATGGTACTTGCGTTCTGTATATCATCTTCGTCGCAGCCTGCCAGGGTAAGCAGTGCAATCGTCAATCCTAAAATGTTCTTTAAATATTTATTTTTCATTCCGCTATTTTTTATTGATTAGTCAACGTCTTTTTGTAAAACCTGATAAAATTCTCTCGATCCGGAACCGCCGGTAAAGTATCCCATTGTCATGTATAAAATGTCCGCCCCAGTAATGTCATCACGCTGTACATAATTGGTTAAACTTGGGTCGCAGGGTACATTGGTCATATCTCCAGGATTTGTCTGACAAGTAATAAGAGGTTGTCCGTTTCCTGTTTGTCCATCTCCAGCTGGTGTTTCCGGTGGATAAGTTATTACATCGTTCTCGTCAATTTGAAAAAACCATTCATTACCATCAAAAAAACCAAAGTATTCTACTACCCTATAAGTTGTTGCATCTACAGATTCGATTACAATTTCATCTGGCCAATCAGCAAGCTCACCTGAGAATACACCTATTCTGTAATAAGCTCCGTCAAGAGGAATGTAGGTCCCGGCAAACCGGGTGCCAACAGATACATTTGAAAAAGCACTATTTTGAACTGTTCCTCCGGTTGATGTTGAAGGAAGATATGTTAAACGAAAAGAGTCCCCTATGTTTAAGTCTCCATCATTAGTAGAAAGCGGAACTCCATCAATAGTAAGACCTGCAATTAAATCTTCGTATTTAAATGAGAATTCAAACGGAGCAGTTTTATTCTGTTCTTGCGCGGGAGTAAGGGTGGTCAATAAAGCCTGATTACTAACGGCACCGGTAGCTGATGACGTAAAACTAACCATTACGTCTATGCTAGGGACAGTTACTCGTCCTTGATAAACAGATCCACTCGAGGTATAAGTAGCATCGTTACCTACAACATAGGCAATAGTGGTTGTGTTAATACTAAGAAGACCCCCTACAGACTCTACAAAAATAGCTTCGTTTTCTTCAAGATCCTGGTTGCAAGATTGTAACACAAAAGCAACAGAAAGAATTAGAGTTAAATATTTTATATTTTTCATCTTTTATATTTTAAAATTAATTATCCCACCAAACTGGAGTTGTTAATGCGTCCGGCCCTTGGCTAGATACCGCTGCTTTATAGTTTTCACCATTCAAGGACTCTTCAATATTAGGATAAGTAAACCTAACAGGTATAGATCCAAGATCATTCTGAATGGCAGGTGTAAGAACAGGTACTCCGGTTCTTCTCCATTCAAACCAGGTTTCCATTCCCTGGCCATAAAGAGCGATCCATTTTTGAAGCGCTATTTTATCTAATCCTGTATTAGGTGTATAAGCCACAGCAGTTTGAGTAGAGTAGCCAGCACCCGAAGCTCCAATACCATTTTCATCAAAGGATGATTGTATTCCCCTTAAATAAAAAGTCTCCGCTGCAGAATCGCCACCACCAATAAAGCCTTTTTTAGCAGCTTCTGCCAAAAGAAATTGTAATTCAGTATATGAAACAAAATAAGCGGGAGCAGTTGGCTCCAAATATTTTAGCCCAAGTTCAGAAACACTGGTGTAGTTCCATTCCGGGCTGGGTAAATCTCTAAACCCAGATGGTTTTCCAATGTATATTCCGGCATCAATACTTGGTTGAGCATATACCGGAAGA
This sequence comes from uncultured Eudoraea sp., assembly GCA_965363995.1. GTDB lineage: Bacteria > Bacteroidota > Bacteroidia > Flavobacteriales > Flavobacteriaceae > Eudoraea. The sequence goes on along the minus strand of CBDTVZ010000057.1, from coordinate 4,767 downwards.
CGATCGTCGTTAATACTATTGGTGCCATCCATGTATTGTACAAGTGTTTGATTTATCCTGTATTCTGCCCTTGTTCCAAAAACAACTGATTCGTATAGTGGATTAGCGTTAGGGTTATCTGCCAGATATGGAAATTTCGCCTCTTCGCTTGTTGAACTAAATAAATTACCACTGTTTACCAGTTGCTGTAATTGAGAGGATACATTAACTACCCCAGATTCACGCATTAAAGCTCTGAATTTTAAAGAGGCTGCAAACTTAATCCATAAAGATTTATTCCCTCCATACATTATATCCTGACCTGAATTTATCTCATCTGAACTGGAGCTTAATAATGATATCGCCTGATCCAGGAATGCAATACATCCACTATAAACTTCTTCCTGGGTATTATAAACCGGGGTAAAAACACCTGTTTGTGCCTCTAATGCCTCAGTAAAAGGTATATCACCATATAGGTCGGTTAACATTAAAAAACCATAAGCTTGCATTATTAGGCCAACACCTTGTACAGCAGTGTTTTCTTGCTCAATACCTAAAATAATCATTTGATTGGCATCAGAGGTCGTTACCTCGTAAAATGAGGCCCATCTTCCCTCTATGGTTCCTTCTCTGGGAATATACCTCATTTCATCATTATATTGGACTTTCGCCATATGCTGTGCCCATCCGGATCCCTGATCAATTGAGCCAAATACATTATACACGTTATTGGCCGTAATAAAAAGTAGATTTCCTAAAAGGAGATCCGCCGGAACTGCTACGGGATCGTTAGGATTTTGATTGATTTCCTCAAAATCCTTATCGCAACCTACAAAGAATGTTAGTAGGGTGATTAGAACTACGGTTATGATACTTTTATTTTTCATAATATTTTTTTAAAATTTTGCATTAATACTAAAAGCAATTTGGCGCGCTGAAGGTATTTGACCAGACTCCAGTCCCTGATTCGCATTTGAACTACTGAAAGCACTTTCAGGATCAATATGTGGCGCATTTTTATACAATATTGCTAAATTCCTACCTATCAAAGAAAACGACATGGATTGAACAGGAACGTTTCTGAACATGTCTAATGGAATGCTATATGTTAGTGACAATTGTCTTAATTTTACATAAGAAGCATCAAAAACTGAACTTTCCGCAACTTGATTTCCGAAGGCCGTTTGATAATATGTTTTTGCAGGTACAACCACATCGTTAGCAACAAAGTTTCCATCACTATCTTGCTTCACACCTTGTCCTACAATACCGGTTTCACGTCCAACAATTGTTTCTTCCAAAATTCCACTGTACACACCCCAGGTGTTGGTTATGGAATAGATGTCACCACCTATTTTTGCATCAACCAAAGCGTCAAAAGACAGATCTTTCCATCTTAAACTTAGGTTTGCACCTCCGACCCAATCAGGTTGAATATTTCCTAATATCTGGTTTGAAGCATCAAGCTGGGGAAGACCGTTACTGTAAACTACCTCGCCATCAGGGCTTCTTTCAAAAGCAGGGCCAAAAAGAATTCCATAAGGCTCACCTACTCTGGCTTCTGTATTTAAACCCCATTGATTACCTAATATTAAGGTTTCCAAATTATTTCCCAATGAGACTACTTCATTTGTGTTTTGACCAAAATTCAGATCTAAACCCAGTGACCAGTCCTCTGATCTAATTATGTCACCACCTAATGTAATTTCATATCCACTGTTTCTCATCTCACCCACATTTTGAATGGTAGACCCAATTCCACTAGTAGAACTAACCTGAACGTCAACGATCAGGTCCTTACTTGTTTGATCATAATAGGTACCATCAAAGCGAAGCCTGTTCTCAAAAAACCTTGCATCTATACCTACCTCCCAACCGGATGTAGTTTCCGGTCCAATAGTTGGATTGTTAAGTAGACTTGGGAAAAAAGCCCGTGTAGTACTTCCAAAAGGAGTGTCACTGAATTGGAAAACAGGTTGAAGTTGGTAAGGATCTAATGAACCAACACTACCCACTTCAGCCCAACCACCTCTAATTTTTAAAAGAGAAACTGTTTCCTTGTTCAAACTTAAGGCATCACTAAGCACAGCACTTAATGTAGCCGATGGATAGAAAAAAGAGTTGTTTTCTACAGGGAGTATACTTGCCCAATCGTTTCTGGCTGTAAAGTCTAAAAATAGAAAGTCCTTGTATGCAAATTGACCAAAGCCAAATATACTGTTAATCCTTTGTTCACTTCTAAAATTTGAAATTACTGGAGTTACTCCGGATTTTACATTAGAAATATTATAAACATCAGGAAGCTCCAACTGATTTGCGGCCATAGATACCTGATCAAAAGTTCTTAGCAATGAATTGCCGGCAACGTTAATTGAAAAATCAAAGTTTGGACCTATAGGTGTTTTATACGTCAAAATTGCCTCTGTGTTAATTTCATAACGCGATTGAGTATCAACAGAAAACGCTCCTTCTGGAAAATTGTTGGTGCCTTGAGCTCGTTCGAGGGTAGTAACTGCACTCCAGTAGTCTATCCCTGTTCGCGCAGCCATTGACAATTTATCAGAAAATTTAATATTGATGTTGGCGCCACCAATAACCCTATCCTTCTTAAATTCATTTGTATTGGTTTCCAATCCCCAAAATGGGTTATTTTGAAATACCGTATTCCAGTTAAGGGGTGTTCCTGCGGCAGCAGTTCCTTCCGGGGATAACGGTAAACTTCTCCAGTCTCTAAGAGCTGCAAAATCTACGTTCCTACCCGAGAAACCATTAATCTGTTGTGTAGGGTTAGAATTATCATAACCCTGGTTTACAATATTATCACTACCTGATTTAATATACCTGACATTTAATCCTGCAGATATAAAATCATTCAGGTCTTGTGTGAAATTACCACCTACTGTATATCGCTTAAAGTCGGTAAAAGGTACCATTCCTTTTTGATCAAAACCTCCAAAGGATAATCTAAACGAAGAATTTTCTCCGCCACCATTTAATGAAATATTTTGTTGTGTGGTCATCCCAGTGTCATAGAAATCTTTAATATTGTTTGGTCTGGACACCCATGGCAATGGTGCTCCATCAACCGTATAAGAATTCCACTGAGTAAAAGAAAGTCCCACGTCTAAAGGAGGTCCCCAACTTTCATCGACACCACCATTTGCTTGTGTTCCATCTATCCATTCAAAGTAATTTGAAACGTTTCCCTGTCCATAAGAATTTTGGAAACTTGGCAGGATAAGTGGATTTTCAAAACTTATAGTAGTGTTTATAGTAACACCTATAGCCGAGCTCTTTTTCCCTTTTTTAGTAGTTATTAAGATTACGCCATTGGCTGCTCTTAAACCGTATAGAGCCGCTGCACTTGGCCCCTTAAGGACTGATACTGATGCGATATCATTTGGGTTAATATCTGCAGCTCCGTTCGGTAAATCGATACCTCCGAAAGCGTCAGCATCCCCTTGACTACTGTTGTCAATATAGACACCATCAATAATGAACAAGGGTTCGTTGTTTCCGGTAATCGATGTAGCACCCCTCAATACAATTCTTGCAGATGCACCTGCGGCGCCACTACTATTGGTGATTTGCGCACCTGAAACTTTACCAGTCAGGGCATTGATCAAATTGGGCTCTTGCGTCTCTGCAATACTTTCACCCTTGAGATTCTGAACAGCATAACCAATCGATTTTTCTGATCTCTTGATACCTAAAGCCGTTACAACAACTTCTTCCAATGCTTGGGCATCTAGCTCCATTACTACGTTAACGCTAGTAGACACACCAAGAACCGCTCTTGAAGGTTTTTGGCCAATATAGGTAAAGAGTAATACTTGTCCCTCACTGGCACTAATAGAGTAATTTCCGTCGAAATCGGTTTGAGTACCCTTAGTTGTACCATCAACGAGGATATTAACGCCAGGCAAAGGCAGACCGTCTTGATCGGTCACTGTACCTGAAATCGTTTTGTCTTGCGCAAATGATAAATGCACAACAAACGCCAAAAGTAGCGTCAAGATTCCATTTAAATTTGTTCTCATTTTTTAATTATTTGAATTAGCTAACTGCGAAAATCCTAATTTCATGTTAATAATCCAAACTTATTTTAATAAAACTTTAAGAAATAGGCAAATAAAAAAAACAATTTAACAGACTATAGTTAGAATAATAACAAAAAATATGTTAAAAAAATGAATAATTAAACCCATATCTCTTAATAAAGTAATAATCATTAGATTTCTTTAGCAAAGTATTAAAAACTTCACAATTTTGCCCCTGTTGAAATTAAATTCAATCTATATATATATTAAGGTATAACCTAATAGAATAATTGCGTCTTAAAAAGGATCCTTTTGATCATTATAAGCCCCCAATAAAAATCCCCAAAAAAAAATAATAGAAAATTATGGGATAGCATTTGAATTATAATGAATAATTACTACATTTGCCAGCCCTTAAATGAGGGTAGTATTTATACATATATATTAGTATGCCAACAATTTCACAATTAGTACGAAAAGGAAGGGCCACAATTACCAAGAAGAGTAAATCGGCTGCTTTGGATTCGTGCCCCCAGCGAAGAGGGGTATGTACGCGGGTTTATACCACTACACCTAAGAAACCAAATTCTGCAATGCGAAAGGTTGCAAGGGTTAGGTTAACCAATGGTAAAGAGGTAAACGCATACATTCCCGGCGAGGGTCACAATCTCCAGGAGCACTCGATAGTATTGGTTAGAGGCGGAAGGGTGAAAGATTTGCCAGGAGTTAGATATCATATTGTCCG
>CBDTVZ010000056.1:0-10982 GCA_965363995.1 uncultured Eudoraea sp. | reverse complement strand
GCAACCGACACGGCAAGCACCTACGATGTTCTGCTACATGCCCTAAATTTTTACGAGAGTAGAGGTTATTATTCAGATGTGGTTATTTTATTGCAGGCTACCTCGCCTTTCCGTAATTCTAAACACATTAGCGAGGCATTGGAACTATATAGAAGCACTTATGATATGGTGGTTTCCGTCACTGAGACAAAATCAAACCCCTACTATGTCCTTTTTGAAGAAGATGAAGACGGGTGGTTGAAAAAGTCCAAAAAGGGCAATTTTACTCGAAGACAGGATTGTCCGAAGGTATGGGAATACAATGGAGCGATATATGTAATCAATCCAGAATCCCTGAAAGAAAAAAGTCTTTTGGAATTTCAAAAAATAAAAAAGTACGTCATGGACGAACGATCTTCCTTGGATGTGGATACCGAAATTGATTGGATGCTTGCAGAGATTATGATGGAGCATTTTGGAGTTTGAATTAAACCTGTAAATGAATACTGTTCTATAGATGGCTTTTGAGGAAATTGAAAAAAATTTTAATGCTGAGGGAATAAAGCTGCAAGGGGTGTCCATATGGCCTATTATCAAAAGTTATCTTATCGGCATTGAAAAGGAAACTCAGGTCATAAAAAAGGCCTCTCCATCAAACGTTAAAATTCTTTTGAAAAATTTTATCCCGGATATCTTTTCTTTTCGGAAGATTAGAAAATCAAAGAACTGGGTCTTTACCAATTCCGAAAGAAGGTATTATATAAATCAGGAGTCCTTTGATCGGATTACCACTGGCCTGTTGCACTATCTGGATGATTACCTGCTTTTTGAAAATCCATTGCCCAAAGGGAGAACAAAGAAAAAAAATCTTCAAAAAGGGGAACATTATATTGGCAGGTCGTGGATATTTCTGCTTCAGTTTTTTTTACTTAAATTTTCCAAAAAACCAAAGATTCAAAATTTTGAAGCCTTGGAATCCTATTTGGACAAGGATTTAGGCAAAATCAAAAAGATTGTCCGTCGGATTTGCGCCGGGGAGCGCATCTATGATTTTCTAATCAGGAAATATAAGCCGGAAGCTATTTTCGTGGTCTGTTATTATTCACATTTTGAACTTATAAGAGCGGCCAAAAGGAATAATGTCCCGATTATAGAATTGCAGCATGGGTTGGTTTCTAAAGGCCATAGGGCTTATTATTTCTCTAAGGATTACGGAAAGGAATATCTGCCGGATTATTTTTTAAGTTATGGACCGTATTCCAGTACGATTGCCACCGAGGGAAACTTAGTGAAACCAGATGAAGTTCTTAATTATGGGTATTCCTTTTTAGAAGAAGTAAGCAAGAAGCTTACAATTTCCGATGAACTGGGTGAACTAAAGAAGAAATTTACAAAGGTAATCTGTATCACAGGGCAACTACCTATGACCGATATGCCCTTGTTAAAGATCATCGATGAGGTCTGCGACGCCTTTCTCGATGTCTGCTTTATATTCAAGCCCCGTTTTTTGGACGGCCCCAGGCATTTTATGGAGAAAACAAATTTCATAGAGTTAGGTCATATAAACACTTACGAACTACTCAAGTATTGTGATTACCACATTACCGTATATTCTACCTGTGCCATGGAGAGTCTTGCCCTTGGCACTCCTAACATTTCAATTGATGTAAAAGGATATTACACACAATTTTTAAAATCGATGCTACATGGAAACCATTATAATTATGTGGTTGATTCTGCCGAAGGACTAAAGAAAACCTTGCAAATGCTCGAGAATAAAAATTTCAGGGAAGAAGAAGTAAAAGAATCCATAGGCTCTATTTTTTCTAAAATGGTTCCTTCAAAACCGTTCCTTGAATTTTTTCAAAAAGTAGTAGAACAAAAAACGGATCATTAGAAAGAAACTCTCGGTCCACGAGAAGCCCAAAACTTTGTGGTAAAAATTAAAATTGTATTTGATAAGATCAAGCTTAGTTGCTGACAGGGACTCCTCATGTCTTCTGTAGTAGGCTAGCGGTTTGGGAAGGTTATAGGCAGAGCCTGACTTCCTTATGATATTGATAAAAAGACTCCAATCCTGTCTTTTTCTAATGTTCTCCATATAAATTTTCCCCAGGGCGTCTGCATTATACATAACCGTAGAGGTTAGAATATAATTATTCCTGAGCAGGTCATTGTAATTCACTTTCATTTTGCATCTTATCCGCTTGTTGTAAGTGGTGGAAAATTGAAAGTAGTCTGTATAGGTGAACTCGTAATTATTTTCCAACATAAAGTAAAGCTGTTCTTTTAATTTCTCAGGGGCCCAATGGTCATCATTGTCCAGAAAGGCAATAAAGCTTCCCTTGGCGTGCTCAATTGCTTTATTTCGCGCCACTGCCGCACCTTGGTTGATTTCTAGGCTCAATGGAGGTATAATCCTTTTTTCTTTAAAACTCCTGATGACCTCCAAACTATTATCAGTAGATCTATCATCACAGATGATCAACTCCCAAAAAGGATATGTTTGCTCTATTAATGATGAAATACTTTGAGACAGAAACTTTGCCCCGTTGTAGTTAGGCATTATAATAGAAATTAACGGGTTTTTAATGCTCGTCATTCTAGGTTATCGGTTTTTGAATTGGCAAATAAAGTAAAGAAGAACACAAAAAAGACAATTCCCCTGTGCCTGATCAATACACTTTCCATCATCAAAATTATACAGAAAGAAAGCCAAAAGAAACCAATCCAGTTTAATTTATTCTCATAAGCTTTCTTCACAGCTAAAAAAAGAAGATAACATAAAAGTAGTACCCCGAGGATGCCCCAATCGATAAAATTATTGATAAATTGGTTATGTGCATTGTAGGTAATAGTATTAAAGTTAAATTTTTCGGCAAAATCGGATAAATACTTCGCTTCAATTTCCCTGCTCGCAATTCCGGTTCCATTAATATCATATCTTTCAAGATCCTCAAACATGGAAAAACCTATCAGGTAGAGCTTTGCTCTGTTGTTGATGGAATAATCGCGTTTTAAAAGGAGGTCTTTGTTCTTCCACCATTCAAAGGCTTGGGCATAACGGTTCATTAGCAAGGTGTTCTTAAAGGTGTAGACAACCGAGGTAGTGACAAGAAAAGCTGCCAAAAGAACTAGTAAATACTTTAGATTTTTTTTATCCAGTATAGAAAGCGCAACAATGCTAAGAAAAGAGGCGAGGAGTATTCCTATAACTACTGCTCTTGATCCCAAAAAAGCAATATGCAATATGAAATATGAAGCCAATGCAAGCCTAAGAATTTTATTGTTTACTAGTTTAAATTGGAGTAGTAGCACAAGCGAAAAAAGAGAGTAAGTACTCAGATAGATATGGTTAAAGTAATCTCCGGTGAATCTGGTATATAAAAAACGATAGTTTTCCCTCCCTTGCTCGACCACGAAAAAAGATTTGGCAATTAGCATGTCCTTCATGGCTAGTATATCCAGGAATAACAGGCAAAGAACATTGGCTACCAAAAAAGCAGTGATGATTGTTTTTTTTGAATCTGAGGATCTATAGTAATAAATAAACAAAGGGCTTATTAGAAAAGGGACCAATCTCAGAAAATAACCGCTGCTGGAATCCTTATTTGTATAAAAACCAATAAAGGCAATTACAAAGTAGAGCACAAGTGGGAGACCAATAACAAAAGCTTGTCGAAGGGATGAAAAATCTTTTTTTAATATACAAAGTGCGAAGATGCTAGAAGAAAATAAAATCAGAGCCATTGAATTCAAATTTTCCTTCAGAAAAAATGAAGCCATAAACAATATACCCAAATATAATATGATCTCTTTAAGCTTAAGTCTCATTTTTGGGGAGTCTTAAAGTGGGAATCATAAGTATAAAAGCAAGATTTCCTAGTGCCAACAGACAACGAAGAGCGCTGGTATAAGATAATTCTGCATTTCCAAGTAATAGGAAAAAGACAAATAAGTTCCACCAAAGATAAAGCCTCCGTTCTTTCATATTATCCAGCCCTTTGACAAAAGGAAAAATAAAGATGAGGAACAATAAGTAGCTAAACATTGTAAAGACATAGCCATACCTTACATGTAGGTCTCCCAGAAATATTGTTGGGGCGGCTCCTTTCTCATTCACTCCAGGGTATATGGCCTGGAAGGTCTCTCTTTTCACTAGCTGATAGTCATTTACGTTTCCAATATAAAGGCCCTTCCTATCCATGGAAATACGTGTTATAAAAGCTGAACCCTGGGTCACAAAGAAACGCCTCGGAGGAGATTCCAATAGGTAGAGAAAGGTCTCTTTGTTAAAGTCCCTCCCTTTACTCAGCACATAGATGGTCAGCAGTCCTGCTAGGGCAAACAATCCAATGGATATGTATTTAAGATTAAGCTTAAAACCAGAAAAGAAAATGGCAAAAATGGCAAAAAACGTGACCAAACCTTTATGTCCACCTGAGGTAAGGATAAAGACCACTAATATCAAGAGCCCAAACTTTAATAGATTCGTCTTTAAGTAACGTACAAAGAAGAAATATCCAGAAGGTATAAACACCATAAAGAAGGAGGAGAAGGTGTAAAATAACTTAACGGAATCTGACTGGTCCAAACGTTCAGGAAGACTACCCGTTAGAATAAATCTGACTATAGGAATATGTTTATAATAAAACAACAGGTAAAGGATCACCAGCAGATACCAGAAAAAGAAATAGAGAAAAGTTATATTTAGATTTCTACTGTTATAGTTCACGAAATAACGATTGAACAGTCCTTTTCTCTTGTGGGCAAGAAAATAAGCAAATACCAGACTACAGGTAAAAACAGAAACACCATAAAGTTCAAAGGTAAATACGTCTTCCCATTCAAAACTATGGGAATAGGTTAGGCCGCCAAGTTCATAATATACCGCTGGACCAATAAAAATAAGGGAAATAAAAAAAAAATGAATAATAAAGGAACTTTTGTGTAGACCCTTTTTTGAAATATAAAAGAGGTTTAGGCAATAAATGAATATAAGCAAATAAATCATTTTGTATCAAAAAAAAGATTTAGCATTAACCAAATTGTCGTAATGCTCTTGATTTCTATTAGAAAATACTTTGGCCGGGTGCCCTCCGGCAATAGCTAGTTTTTCAATGTCATTTACGACAACACTGCCTGCTTGTATTATGGCACCTTCTCCAATGGTAACACCTCCTAAAATAATGACATCCATACCAAGCCACACATTATCCTCTATTATAACGTTTTTGATAATATATGTCTCATCATATGGAATTTTGGTGCCGTTATAATTATGTATATCTGTGATAACCTTACAGTTTTTTCCGGAGTGGAAATTACTCCCAAAAGCAACTTTTCCTTTACCATATATGCGCATTCCATTAAAATGTACATTATTACCAATAGTAGTCTTTGGAGATAAGATAGTTCTTCCGTTTGCTTTTAAGGCCGCATTCAAATTTTTACAGGTAATGCGCGCAATGAATGTGTAGAATATAGTAAGGATTTTACGAACTAATTTAAGAAGCACTTTCATTTTTCTTTATGATTAACAATTCGACCTCCAAGAAAAGATACAGTAAAAAGTAGGATACTAAAGTGGAGAATGCGGCGCCGAAAATCCCCCAGATCTTGATACAAATATAATTTAAAATAAGGTTAATCATTGCCGTAACCATTGATAATTTGGCAACGGAAATAGTTTTCTCTCTAAAAAACAAATGACTCACTTTAAAACGATAAAGGCCATTAAAAAAATATGCTGCCAATAATGCTGCATAGATAGAACTATCTACAAGATAATCCATACCCACATAAAATCTATAGATGTACGGGATGGCCAAAAACAAAAATATTCCGCAAACTATTAGAATTATAGTATAGTATTTAAAAAGTTTATTAACTGTAATTGAAAACCTGAATCTGTCATTTGTCATATTTTTCATAAAATATGGAGTCCATGCCATATTGAATGAATTAATCAACAGACTCATAATCATACAAAGTTGATAGGCCACGGAATATCGTCCAAGTTCTGCAGTACCCATAAAATCATTAATAAAATATCTATCCGCATAATTTAGAATACTGGCAAAAAAAGTATGAAAAATCAGGGGTGAGGAATAGATGAATATTTTTTGGAACACATTTTTATCAAAGGAGAACCTAATTGAAGGGTTTTTATACACTAGATAAATTACAATCAGGGTAGTCAGCAAGGCAGATAGTATCATGGCGTAAATCCTCATCCTAAAGTCGTCATAGAGGTACAGGAAAGCAATAGTTATAGAAATTTCAAGAAAGGATTTGAAGAGCCTGATAAAGGCAAAACGCTTTAGGTTTTCCTCATTTCTCTTAAGAAGAAGAAACCCTTCAACAATTAGATTCATAAGTACATAAAACACCAAGAGAAGAACCAGAAATTTATATTCCTCGTTAATGGTGACAAGATTTGTCCCGTATAGAACAATCAGTGTTAGCAAGAATGCGCTACCTCCAAGAATGATAACACTAGTGGCCAAAACAGAAAGATATTTGGAAGTATCTTTAAAGCTAAAATATAATTTAGTTATGGACTGTATAAAACACAATCCAATAATAGGCGCAAGAAAAATAGAGGAAGTAGTAAATAAGTCTATTACACCAATGTCGTCTACTTTAAGATTGTGGGTTAAAATAGGTAGGACGATAAAAGGAGTAAGGGAATTTAAGAGATTAATTACAGTGTATCCACTAAAATTAAGAATTAAGGATTTGTTTGGTATCTTCATTTAGTTTTTAAATCCTTTAATTAGCTGGCATTAACTTTTGTTAAAATATGATTTGGTGATAAATTTAGATCATTTTTATTTCGTTTGGAATTCCAATGAAAAGAAATTTAAAAAGCTATTAACTTTAGGTTGCTTAAGGAAAAGACAAACAGTTTCCTAGTTTGAGGAAAAGAGAAAAAATACCTTACTTTTGGGCGGTAATAAAAGATATCCTCAATAATGAGACTAGCAGTAGTATTTGGCGGGGCCGGCTATATAGGAACTTTTTTGATTCAAAAATTGCTGAAGGATAAAATATTCGACAAAATAATCATATATGATATAAAGAAACCTGGGAAATACTACGAATATGGTGATTCAGACAAGATACGATTTATACTTGGTGATGTAAGAAATGAAATTGTCATGGATTACCTCACATTTTTTGAACCAAAAGATTCCTGGTTGTTTAACTTTGCGGCCGTTCATCGAGAACCTGGACATGAATACAAAGAATATTTTGACACCAATATTCCAGGTGCGGAAAATGTAAATGATTTTGCGAGAAGAACAAAGATCAAAAACATCTTTTTCACTAGTAGTATTGCCCCATATGGTAAATCACTTTGCAAAAGAACAGAAGATTCTACTTTATATCCGGAAACTGCTTATGGAATATCTAAGGCCATGGCAGAGAAAATTCATCAGCAATGGTTGGCAGAGGATAAAAATAGGCGATTGATCATTGTGAGACCGAGCGTTATTTTTGGCCCTAAGGACCCGGGTAATGTCTACAGAATGATCAAAGCGTTGAAAAAAGGCACCTTTGTTTTGCCAAATGGCGGTAAGGTCATCAAAGCATATGGATATGTTTATGGATTAGTTGATAGCATCATTTTTACTATTAACAAATCGGATCGAATGATAATTTACAACTATGCTGAAAACCCCTTAGTACCGTTGAATGAAATGGCTGAAATAGTTAAAAAAGAGTTTGACTATAGAAAACCTACGTTAAAGCTATCTACAAAGATACTTTCCGTTATGGCATTTTTCCTTCAATTAATATCAAAAATAACTGGAAAAAAAACAGAAATCCACCCTGTAAGGGTTAAGAAGGCAGGATTTCCAACCAATATTGATCCAAAGTATTTAAGAGATCAGGAATTTGAGTTTAAGTATGATTTTAAAAATGCCTTAGTTCATTGGAAGTCGATTACTCCGGAAGACTTTTGACAAGCTATAAAAATTTATAATTGAAAGAACTTGACAGGTTTTTCTTTTTTTGAGAAATCATACAGTTTAGTATGTTTAAGGATTTTAAAATGGTAATACTAATGTTTATTTTAAAAACTATATTTGTTTAAAGGCTTGTTCTAAAGGCAAGGAAGGATTTATGATTTTTAAAAAGGAAAAATATTCTGGCTTTATAACTTCAATCTCTTATGGCATTGATTTATTAATTATAAACCTTTTTGCATATTTTCTACCTCTTCAATTTCAATTTCCCATTTTATTCCATAGTTATATTTCTCTTGCTTGGATTATTATCGCGCTTACGACAAAATTTTATGTCATATACAGATATACCAAAGCAACCCATATTTTAATTTTGCTTTTCAGACAATTTTTCTTCTTCTTTTTAATATTATATGCATTTATTGGGTTTTTTAAACAACCCAATATGAGTAGATTGGCCTTGGCCAAATATGCTGTTTTTGTTTTTCTAGCCGTTTCTACAATTAAATTTATTAGTTATTTTCTATTATTAAAATATCGTAAACAGGTTAAAGGTAACTTAAGAAACGTTGTAATTATTGGGAAGAACAAGAAAACAGAACAGCTTATTAATGTTTTTAATAGAAGAACTGAATATGGTTATGAATTTATAAAGCAATTCTGCCCCAGAGAGAGAGACTTTGATATACGTGCATGTTTCCTGTATATAGTAGAGAAAAATATAGATGAAATATATTGTTCGGTTTCAGAATTAAAGAATGATGAACTTTCCGATTTTATTGATTTTGCAGACAATAATTTAAAGACTCTTAAATTTTTACCAGACAATAAAAATATATTTTCTAAAAAATTAAAGTTTGAATATTACGATTACCTTCCCATTCTTTCTTTGCGGGATATACCACTTCATAATCCCATCAACGCTCTATTAAAAAGAACCTTTGATATAGTATTTTCCTTAATTGTAATTTTTGGGCTCCTAATATGGGTTGCTCCTATTTTGGCTTTAATAATTACTATCGAATCAAAAGGGCCGGTCTTTTTTGTTCAAAAAAGAACAGGATACGACAACAAAGAATTTACTTGCTTTAAATTCAGGTCAATGGCTTTAAATCCGTCATCTGACATGGAACAAGCTGGTAAAAATGATATGCGGGTGACTAAAATAGGCAAGTTTCTGAGGAAGACCAGTATTGACGAGTTGCCTCAATTTTATAATGTGCTTTTTGGAAATATGTCCGTGGTAGGACCTCGCCCGCATATGGTAAAACACACGGATGAATACGCCAGTAGAGTAGATAAATATATGCTACGTCACTTTGTTAAACCGGGAATTACAGGTTTAGCACAAGTTCGTGGCTATAGAGGAGAAATAGAAAAAGATAGCGACATCCTGAACAGAATAAAATTTGATATTTTTTACATTGAGAACTGGTCATTTTTTCTTGATATTAAAATTATTATTCAAACCGTATTAAATGGAATTTCTGGAGAAGACAAGGCATATTAATCCCTTGGAAAAAGGAAGGAATAGAATATTAGGAAAAAAGAGTCATTAAAAAGGATATTGTTCCCTGTATTAGTGCATTTAATCAGAAATAATTGGTTTAAAATACTTCCTCGCTTACTTTTGAACTTTAAAATATTCTAATCATAAATTTCCGCAACAATATTTAAACTGCATTTGACAGACATTTTTTAATAAAAGCTTTAATGCATAAGTCTGCAGATTTATTATAGAATTCTTACTAGATAACTTGACAAAAGATGTATAAGAGATTTAACGTTTTGAAAACTTAAAACCATCTTTTAGGAAATAATTAGCGACTGACGTTTTTAATTCCCGACTAGGGTTAATAATTCAAATTACCAAATAGTACAGATTATATGAAGAAAGTATTAATAACAGGAGCAGCAGGTTTTTTGGGCTCGCATTTATGTGATCGCTTTATTAAAGAAGGATTTCATGTAATAGCCATGGATAACCTTATAACTGGAGATCTTAAAAATATTGAACACCTTTTTAAACTTGAACAATTTGAGTTTCAACATCATGATGTAACCAAATTTGTACATGTTCCCGGAAAGCTGGACTATATTCTTCATTTTGCATCTCCTGCAAGTCCAATTGACTATTTGAAAATACCAATTCAGACTTTAAAAGTTGGCGCTTTGGGGACCCATAATCTCTTGGGATTAGCTAAGGAAAAAGGAGCCCGCATTCTTATTGCTTCTACTTCAGAAATTTATGGGGATCCTTTGGTTCATCCTCAGACGGAGGAATACTATGGAAATGTGAATACAATAGGCCCCAGAGGAGTCTATGATGAGGCCAAACGTTTCCAGGAATCTATTACCATGGCCTACCATCGCTTTCATGGTTTGGAAACCAGAATAGTACGGATATTTAATACCTATGGACCCAGAATGCGCCTAAATGATGGTAGAGTAATCCCTGCCTTTATGGGTCAGGCCCTTCGAGGTGAAGATTTAACCGTATTTGGGGATGGCTCACAAACACGTTCATTTTGTTATGTAGATGATGAGATTGAGGGCATTTACAGGCTATTGATGAGTGATTACAGTCTACCAGTGAATATCGGGAACCCACATGAAATAACCATTAGGGATTTCGCAGAAGAAATCATTAAATTAACAGGAACCCACCAAAAAGTCATCTACGAACCACTTCCAAAAGATGATCCTATGCAACGCCAGCCAGACATCTCCAAGGCAAAAGAATTATTGGGATGGGAACCTAAAGTAGGCCGCGAGGAAGGAATGAAAAAGACTTTCGACTATTTTAAAACACTGTCAAAGGAAGATCTGGAGAAAACAGAACACAGAGATTTTTCGAAACGGAATAATAGATAAAGTTTGAATCATATAAATCGTGTTATACCTTTTCAATTATTTGGGGTGTTAACTATTTTATTTGTACTGCTAAACGTATTTTTGTCCAAACTTCCAATTCATGAATATACTTATCATTGGCGCCGGCGGCAGGGAACATACTCTTGCCTGGAA
>CBDTVZ010000055.1:0-11013 GCA_965363995.1 uncultured Eudoraea sp. | reverse complement strand
GCACCTGATTTGCAACAGCAATCTGCTGGTCATAATCCGGTCCATAAATTTCTCCAACAATAGTGGATAACACCGGTGGCCCAGGGGGAACTTCCACCACTTTTATGTTCGCATTGTATTTTTTTCCGATTTTTCTAATTTCAGGGCGCATAAGGCTCGCAATCTCATGGCTTTGAGCACTTCTTTCGTGTTTATCTACCAGGTTTACCTGAATATCAGCAACATTACTCCCTCCTCTGAGATCATAATGCCTCACTAAGCCATTGAAAGTAATGGGAGCCGAAGTCCCGACATAACTTTGATAATTTACAACTTCCGGACGAGTAGATAAATACTGGGAAATTTCTTTTGCAACAACAGCAGTCCGCTCCAACGTAGTACCTTCGGGCATGTCTATGACTACCTGAAATTCATTTTTGTTATCGAAAGGAAGCATTTTTACAGCCACCGATTTAGTAAAGAACATGGCTACCGAAGCCAACAATAAAATGAAAGTTATACCCAGAAATATCCAGCGTATCTTTTTATTCTCAAGCAAGGGCTTTTCGAATCTCTCATAAATCCGATATATAAAGGTTTCCTCAAGTTGCTTTTCTTCCTTTTTCTTGCCATTTTTTTCTTTTTCACGCAGAAAGATAAACCCCAGGTAAGGTGTAATTGTAAGTGCCACAAACAATGAAAATATCATTGCAATAGATGCTCCAATTGGCATTGGGGACATATATGGGCCCATTAATCCTGAAACAAAGGCCATGGGCAGCACCGAGGCAATGACCGTAAAAGTTGCCAGAATAGTAGGGTTCCCAACTTCGTTAATCGCGTACAGAGCGGCTTGTTTGAATGGTAATCGTTTCATTTTGAAATGACGGTGCATATTCTCCGCAATAATTATGGAATCATCTACAACTATACCTGTTACAAATACCAGAGCGAAAAGAGTAATTCTATTAAGCGTATAGTCCAGCATATAATAGCTGAGCAATGTAAGGGCAAATGTAATTGGGACTGATAAAAATACCACCAAACCACCTCGCCAACCCATGGCCAGCATAACCACAAAAGTTACTGCTATAATTGCCCCAATAAGGTGCATTAAGAGTTCTGATACTTTTTGAGAAGCAGTTTCGCCGTAATTTCGGGTTACTTCCACATGCACATCGCTAGGAATCAGATTTTGCTTTAAGTGATCTACCTTATTCAGAATAATGTCTGAAATCTTCATGGCATCTGCTCCTTTTCGTTTGGCTATGGAAATGGTAACAGCTGGATATTCAGAATTATACAGCTGTGCATTTTCGCCCGCCTGGCCAAAACCAAGAGAAACATAATTTTTGGGTAATTCAGCACCATCATGTATTTCGGCAATTTGTTTTAGGTATATTGGTTGATTTTGTTGAACGCCCACAACCAAATTTTCAACGTCCTCTGTAGTTTCCAAAAACCTTCCGGTTGTTACTGTGAACTCCGTGTCATACTTATCAAAAGTCCCACTGCTAAGCTGACTGTTATTGGCTTTTATCATCTGGGCAACGGAAAGAAAATCCAGGCCGCTTTCTGCCATCTTGTCTTTGTCGAGTATTACCCTTAATTGCCTGTTTCTACCTCCAATTTTTTGGATAGCCGAAACATCATTAATCTTTTCAATTTCGTCAGTAAGTTCCTGCGCAATCTGCTTCAGTTGGTAATCATCGTAATTCTCACTCCACAGGGTTAAACCCAGCATTGGCACATCATCAATAGCCCTGGTTTTTACCAACGGAAAGGTCACCCCTTGTGGCATGATATCCATATGCTTGTTAATCTCATTGTAGAGTTTAACAAAAGATCTTTCAATATCCTCACCTACATAAAATTGAACAATAACCATGGCTTGTTCATTCATGGAAGTAGAATAGACATATTCAACCCCTTTGATATTGGAGATAAGTTTTTCGAGGGGCTTTACAACCCTCGACTCGACTTCAGTAGGGCTAGCTCCGGGATATCCTACAAAAATATCAGCAATGGGAACATCAATCTGAGGTTCTTCTTCCCTTGGAATTAAAAAGGAGCTGTATACACCAATGATCATAAAAACTACCATTAGGAGTACTGTTAGCTTTGATCCTATAAACGACTTTGCAATTTTCCCTGCTAATCCTTCTTTCATATTTTTATTATTACCTTATGAACTTCTTTTCTTAGTGGGTGGTAAATAAACCTGCCCCGGATCTATTGTATGGTTATTTTAACCCCGTTATATAATTTTCCATTTGATGAAATAATAAAACTTTCATCTACTGCTAAGCCTGATAAAACCTCAACCCTATCACCATAGGTCCGTCCTAAACGGAGCCATCTGAGGAGTGCGGTGTTACTCTCGCTTACAGTATATACTCCGGACAATTGCCCTTTATGAATAAGTGCCTCAAGCGGTATTAAAGCTGCTCTTGATTGATTATCGGCTGCTACAGGAAATTTCACAGTGGCATACATCCCTGATAAGATAGGTGCGCTGGTTTCCGATAATGCCACTTTAACATGGTACTGACCACCTGTATTTTTAGATGAGCTACTTACCTCAACGACTTTTCCCGGGACATTCTCATTTAAGGAATTCAAACTCACCTGTACTGCCATTCCTTGTTTGATTTTTGTTATTTCAGATTCAGATATTTTTGTCAGTACCTGGTATTTCCCTGGAGCTTCAACTTCAAGAAGGGGCATTCCAGGATTTGCCATATCTCCCGGGTTTATGAATTTATTGGTCACTACTCCGTTGAATGGAGCACGTATATTCGCATAGGAAAATTGTGCATTTACTTCATTTTTCATTTGTCTTGCGGCCTCAAGTCTTGCTTTGGCCATATTGTAATGGGCAGTTATATCATCCAGTTCCTTCTGGGAAGCGCTATTTTCCTGAAACAATATTGTATATCTCTTCATGTCTTTTTCTGAATTGTTATAGGCCGCCGTGGCTTCAGCAATTCCAGCATTTACCTGAGCAAGCTTCGCAGACAGATCCATGTTGTTTATGCTCAATAGAAGTTGTCCTTTAGTAACCTTATCCCCTATCCTTACATAAATCTTTTCTACATGTCCCATGATTCGGGTACTTAGGTTGGCACTATTGACAGCTTCTATCTTTCCGCTCGTAGAAATCATAGTTGGACCATCAATCTCACCAACCATTCTTACCGTTACTGGAATAACAGGCCCATTTACTTGTTGTTCTTTCTTCTCTTTATCACCACAGCTCCAGACAAGAAGTATCAGAAGTATGACATATAATTTTTGCATATTTTGGTTTTTATTCTTCATTATTTAATTATTCTTTTGTTAAAAATTCCATGTAAGCCACAGCAGAATTGTGCTGAAAAATGGTAAAATAATATTCCAGTTGTTTTTGAGCATATTGCGTTTCAGCCAAGAGCAAATCTGTTGTTTTTTCCAAACCCTGTGCAAAACGATTACTGCGAATTCTCAGCGCTTCTTTTGATTGATTTAAAGCGAGCGTCGTAAGCTCCAGATTATTTTTTGTGTCCTGAAGCATACGCCTGACCTTATTGAGCTCTAGCTGACTTTCTGATTTGTATTGCTCTAATTCCAATTTGGCTTTTTCAAATTCTGCCTTACTTTTATGGGCTTTACCAAATCGCTTAGTACCGTTCAGGACGTCCCATCTCAATTCTGCCCCAAAGAGATAGCTACTGGCACTTCCTCTAAACACCTGGTCATCATGTAATTCGTAAGTCCCGAAAGCATTCAGCTTTGGTAAAAAACTCATTTTATCTGACCTATATGTTTGATAATAGGCCTCCTTGGCTGATTCCATTGCCAAAATATCTTTTCTATTCTCCGATACATTTTCCAAAGAAAATTGGTTTGTAAAAACCTTAAGTGAATCGGCAGGGGCCATTATCTGGTAGGTGGAATCATTCATCATAACCGACAAGTAATTGGAAGCATTGTGAATATTACTTTTAGCATATTGCAGTTGATTCTCAATTTCGGTTACTCGCACTTCCACCGCCAGCACATCAGATCGTTGAAGGTATCCCTGTTTGAAGCTATTGTCAGCCAACCTTTTGTTTTCTATAGCAGCCACTTTTGTTTTTTCCAAAACTTCTACGGTTTTGTATGCCAGCTGTAACTGCATATATGCTTTTTCAACCTCCAGCATCAGGTAATCCCGTGTACGCCCGGATTGATATTCCGAGGCCGTCAGTTTGGCTCTTGCTGCTTTGCGTTGGTAGAAGCCATCAAAATTCAGCAGGGGTTGCTGAATCTCAAAACGGGTTGCATAATCTTCAATTTGACCTGGATTATTAAGGAGGGTGGGATTAAAATCGGCTTGTGTTACAATTTGCTGATTTAATTTAACCCCAAAAGCCATTAACGGATTGTTAGTAGATATCCCGGTATATGAAAGACTAATATTAGGTAATAGCACGGCATTGGTTTGCCTAAAATCACCTTCAGCAGCCATAATATCCTTCTCAGTGATTTTTAAGCTTTTATTTTGCTCCATCACCCTGTTCATAATCTCCCCCTTGGTAATTAATACGCTCTTTTGTGCATTTAGAATAAAAACGCTGAACAAGACTAGTATTTGTAGTGTATTCTTCATCAACTAATTAATTTGAAGCAAAATTAGGTTGAGAAGAAAGTGCAAACGGTAACCTATGTTACCGAAATCTGGTAACATAGGTTACACAATATTCAAGCAAGAATGCATATAAAATAAAACAGCTTACAACTATTTTTGGAGATTGCAGACAGCGAGTTGATTATTGCGAAAAATTAAAAAGAAACTAAAGTTTGGTCCCGTAAGCAAGATCCCCGGCATCGCCCAATCCGGGAATGATATATCCTTTGGCGGTAAGTTCATCGTCAATAGTCGCGATCCACAAATGCGTGTTTTCAGGGAAAACACTTTTTACATACTCTATCCCGGCAGTGGAACCAATTACAGAAATAATATGTATCTGTTTGGGTTGACCATGATTTTTTAAAGCATTTAATACGTTCTCTAAAGTCTTTCCGGTAGCCAGCATAGGATCTGTTAGTATCAATGTTTTACCCCCTAAAGCCGGAGCTGCAAAATATTTAACAATTACATCAAATTCATTACCCCCGTCAGGATGATGCCTGTACGCTGAAATAAAAGCGTTCTCTGCCTTGTCAAAATAATTCAAAAGTCCGCGATGTAAAGGCAAACCTGCCCTTAAAACAGAACACAAAACAAGGTTATTTAATGGCAGTGCCATGGCTTTATGACCAAAAGGTGTTTGAACTGTACTTACCTTATAATTTAGAGTTTTACTTAATTCATAACATAGGATTTCACCAATCCGTTCAATATTCCTTCGGAAACGCATAGAATCCTTTTGAATATTTATGTCTCTGAGTTCGGCAACGAATTGATTTAGTAAAGAGTTTTCAGCACTGTAATTATGAATGATCATAAATTAAATTTTGGATGGAATCTGATCCGGTTTGATCCTATCGAAGAGAAAGCCCATTCTCTTTACCGAGGATAATTATGTTGATTTAAATATAAGAAAAATGAACTTACAGTTTGCTTTACTTAAGAAGTTTCCTGTTTGACAATAATTGGACTGCAGTCATAATGCCGGCAGTTCCCAGATACAATAATCAGAATTTGGAGATGAAATTTCATTTTTAAAATGTTATTATGATTTTCTAAATATGATTGACAAGTATTTGAAGTATAGTAACATTTGTTACAAGGAATTTTCTAAATAAATTCTTAATTTAGAATCTTTAGAAATAAACTGAGTAATGAAAAGACGAAACTTCGTTAAAAAGGCGACTATAGGCACCATGGCCTCTGTAATAGGTGTGGATATTGTATTTGGTTCGGTTATGCCCGAAGGTTATAAACCACTGGCCCTGCAGGACCCGGACCCTTTCAAAATGTTCGATAAGGATAAGGGAATGGTAGTGTTAAACGATAAACCCTGGAATATTGAAGCAAAGGCTTACCTTTTAGACGATAAAATAACGCCAAACAAGTTTATGTTTATCAGAAATAATGGCTTAATGCCAGAAAACATTGATGCTAACAAATGGACCTTAACATTTGATGGTGAGTCGGTAAGTAAGAAGAAGACATATACCCTGGCAGAGTTAAAATCAAAATTTCCACAATACACCTACCAATTAACATTGGAATGTGGGGGCAATGGCAGAAGTGAATTCGACCCGCCCGCAAAGGGAAATCAATGGACAATTGGGGCGGTTTCCTGTGCCAACTGGACCGGAATCAGGCTAAAAGACGTTCTTGAAGATGTTGGAATAAAAGATGACGCTGTTTACATTGGTTATCACGCTGCGGATGTACATTTAAGCAGGGATCCGGGGAAAGAGCCAATTTCCCGTGGTGCCCCTATGGTAAAGGCACTACAGGAGGAAACCTTACTTGCTTTTAAAATGAACAATAAGGATATCCCTTTGGCTCATGGATACCCTTTAAGACTGGTTGCAGGCGGCTGGCCGGCTTCAGTTTCGGGAAAATGGATTAATAGAATTAGCATTCGAAATAAGGTACATGATGGTACTAAAATGACCGGCACAGCTTATAGAGTGCCTTGTAATCCAGTAGCGCCAGGCGAAAAGGTCAAAGATGAGGACATGTGTATAATTGAATCTATGCCCGTTAAATCATTAATAACCTATCCAAAATCGGGGGCTATGATTAATAAAGGTAAAAAATTGGACATCCGAGGACATGCCTGGGCCGGAGAACTTGAAGTAGTAAAAATGGAATATTCCATAGATTTTGGTTCCACCTGGCAGTCTTGTCCGATAGAAAAACCGGCAAACAGATTGGCATGGCAAAATTTTAATGCTTCAATAGACTTTCCAAAGGAAGGTTATTATGAAGTTTGGGCACGGGCCACGGATTCCCTGGGTATAAGTCAACCCATGCTATTACCAGGCTGGAACCCCAAGGGTTACCTGAATAACGCATGCCATAGAATTGCAGTAAAGGTTACATAAATGCAGGAGCACTCTAAGTTTAAACAACAGGTAAAAGCCATCTACAGACTTATGGCAGGTTTATTTGGCTTATTCATTGTGGTTGCAATAGGAATCCTGTTTTTGTTATCTAACCCTGATTGGACCAGGCAAAAAGCAACAGAAGTTGAGCCGGAATATGTTACTATCCAGGAATCAGATGATTTTGACAAGATTGAAAATGGCGTACATGTACGAACCGGGCTAATAGAAGCCGATGGTTTAATGACAGTAGTGAATAATTGTACAAATTGTCATTCTGCAAAACTGGTCACCCAAAATAGAATGAATGAAGAAAGATGGATTGCAACTATCAGATGGATGCAGGAAACCCAAAATTTATGGGATCTGGGAAATAATGAAGCAATAATTGTAAACTATCTGGTTACTAATTACCCGCCTACGAAAAAAGGAAGACGTGAAATATTATCAGATATTGATTGGTATGAACTCAAAGATTAGCATTTATACAGTATTGTATATTTTGCTTATATCCTGTAATGGAATAAAAGAAAAACCAAACCTTGTCCTTTCAAATTATGCCTCTTCGGAACATCTTATTGAGGCAGAAGAATTAGTAAGAATTTTTAAGGACGAAAATATAAAGATAGTGGATTTCAGAAATCCGGAGAATTATAAGAATGGACATATTTATGGTTCTTTAAATATATGGCGTACAGACATTACTGATAGTTCATACCCATACGAAGGGATGAGGTCTGATAAGGAAAATATTGAGCTCCTTTTTGGCAAAAACGGAATAAGTAATGATGATCTTGTTGTTATATATGACGATAAGGGATCTCCTGATGCCGCACGTTTATGGTGTTTATTAAAAAACTATGATTTCAATTCAGTGAAGATATTAAATGGTGGAATAAAGAGCTGGGAAAGTGAGGGTGGAAAGCTATCGACTGAACCTTTCTCATACCCTTCAACTCAATTCTATCTTCCGGAAAAAAACAATGAAAATTTGTGGATTGACAAAGACGAACTAATGGGTTTAATAAGTGATGAGAGCAAAAATGTTATTATCATTGATACCCGTAGTACTGAAGAATACAAAGGCAACCAAATAAAAAAAGGTGCATCTATAGGAGGGAGAATACCAACAAGCATTCACATAGATTGGGCGGAAGCGGTTGATCTCGAGGGCAGTAAAAAGTTTAGTTCCATTGAGGAATTGCAAAAGGTTTACAAGGGTTTGGAAATGAGTGCAAAAGATACGATTGTTGTTTATTGTCACACGGGTTACAGATCTTCTTTGACCACCTTTGTATTAAGAGAATTGATCGGGTTTGAAAATGTCAGGAACTATGATGGATCCTGGGTGGAATGGAGTTATTTTGACGAATTACCTTATGAAAAAGATAGTATAATATTATAAAATCAAAACATTATGGAAAGATATATTGATGCTTTTATTTCAGCTTTTACAGGGAGTCTGCAATGGACCTGGAAGTCTATTCTATTTGATGTCCCCTGGTATACGAACTATTTTTGGGGCCTGGTGGTAATTTCATTAGCAGTTTGGATTTTGGAAATTCTTTTTCCCTGGAGAAAGGACCAGTCTATTTTCAGAAAAGACTTTTGGCTGGATGCTTTTTACATGTTCTTTAATTTTTTTATGTTCGCTATTGCAATTAGCGGAATTTATAATTTACTAGAAGTATTATTTAGTGACTTTGGTATATCAGCTAAAAGTCTGGCTATAGTGGATATTTCCGCATACGCTATGTGGTTACAATTGCTTTTGTTTTTTATTGTTTTAGACTTTGTGCAATGGTTTACTCATACCCTGCTTCACAAGTATTCCTTTTTATGGAATTTTCATAAAGTACATCATTCTGTGAAGGAAATGGGCTTTGCCGCACATCTGCGCTATCATTGGATGGAGAATATCTTATACAAACCCCTAAAAGTTTTCGGCGTAATGATTCTGGGTGGATTTGAACCAGAGCAGGCATATGTGGTTCATTTTCTAGCCATTACCATTGGTCATTTAAATCACTCCAATATTAAAATTACCTATGGCCCTCTTAAGTATATTTTTAATAATCCGGTGATGCATTTATATCATCATGCGATGGACTTACCAGAGGGTAAATATGGTGTGAATTTTGGTATTAGTTTAAGTCTCTGGGATTATATTTTTAAAACTAACTACATTCCTGAAGAGAGCGGAACAATAGAACTTGGTTTCCCTGGAGATGAAAAGTTTCCTCATGATTTTGTGCATCAGGAATTATATGGCTTTGGAAAACCTAAGGACGAAAAATAAAGTAATGTTTCTTTAATTATTTTTCCTCAAAACTTATGGCCCATATTCCCCTAACCTCATTTTCATGGTAATTGCGGGCCCTATCGTTTGGGTAAAGTTTGTCCAATTGGGCTAAAGTGGATGTTGTGATCTGCTCTTCCGGCACTCCATGACACTGAAGGCACATGGCGTTTGTTGTGATGGGATAATAGAAGTCTATCTGCCCATCTGTTGTATCCAATATAGGTTCGACAGGATTACCTGATAGCAACATTTTTTTAAATTCAGCTATAATAGACATCTCCTTTTCATTGGCTTTATTTAAAGGATTTCTGGGCTTATCGGTAACACGCCTTATTTTAGCCCCATGAGCTAAAGACAGACTGTCTGTTAGTGGAAGTGCATTTATATCACAAAATTTAACTGCGCCGTCGGGGCCTTTTTCAGTAATAGCCTGCATTAATTTTTTACCTAATGCGGCTTTTGTCCTGGATGCATATTTCTTACCTAGTATCTTATATTTTTCAAGTGTGTCAATAGATACTTTTCCCATATGCTTACACTGCCCTTTACCTTTACCCATGCAATTCCCGGAACATTCCTCCGTTCCCTTTCTTTTTCCCATTCCTTTTCCTTTCCCCCGGCCTTTTCCCTGGCCCTGTTCCATATGAGATTGGAACCAATCCGGCGTATCTATATCATTATCATATAGATATTCCGCAATTTTTAAAACTGTCTCTTCAGGAAACGACTGATAAGGCATTATCCCAAATTTTCTTAAGGCCCCGGGCATTCTGGAATTTTTCTCATTGGGATTATTCACCCAGTGCATTATGTCCTTGACAAATTGGTCCCTGGAAGTTGTCTCTTTAAGATAGTGTTTCTTAACTGCGATCATTGGGGGTGCGATCAATTCGTCTTGGGAAGTCTTAGGATTATGACAGGTGTAGCACTCTTTTTCCAATAAAACTTTTCCAGGGTGAGATTGATCAGCTAATAATTCGTTTTCTGAGGTTTTATCAATGTCCTGAATGGCAGTTTTAGGCGAGTCTTTACATGAGGTTAAGAATAAAAATATCGAAATAAGCAATAGGAAGTATTTCATTATTTCGACATTTTACCGCTTGCACAACTCAAAAATGAACGAGCTTTAGCAGATACGTTATTTTTATACTCAATGGAAGGATATCCCAGAGCCTTTAGTTTGTCCTTGACCAAAATGGCATCATCCACATTTTCACAAGTAAAATGAACCGTGGCCGTTTCTGTATCCACATCAATATCGGAAAGATGGTTCATTTCTGATAATTTACTAGTGATGGTTTTCGCACAACCGTCACATTTGAGGTTTTGAACTATTACTGAGGCCTTCATAATTTATGTTATTTTGTTTTGTTTGAATATCTTCATTGCTATTTCCATCTTATAATTCCTCCTTTTAGGTCATAAATCTTTTCAAATCCCATCTCGATAAGTTTTCTTGCCGCCTTTTGACTTCTGTTTCCAGACTGGCAATAGAGGTAAACCGGTTTGTCTTTATGCAATTTTTCAAACGATTTTTGAAAATCAACTTTATCAAAGAAATCAATATTAACGGCCTTCCCAATGTGCCACCGTTTATATTCTTTCGCTGTTCTAACATCGACCAACTGAACTTTCGGGTCTATGATAGCCTCTTTATATTTTGAGACCTCTAAAACCTCAAATTTATCTGATTGTTCGGTTTTTGA
>CBDTVZ010000054.1:0-11021 GCA_965363995.1 uncultured Eudoraea sp. | reverse complement strand
ATTTTTTGATAACCAAAAAGTGGCGGATTGTACCTCATTGGCGTTCCATCCGGGTTTTGAAGTTTCATGATCGCATGGGGGTCGAGATTGGTTCCGTAGTCAATCAACCATGCATTGAAATCGTACATTCCCAGTACTCCTAATATACTCATGAGCACGAACCATCCCATAAACCATTTATAGCTAATTTTTTCAAAAAATCCCAACAAACCTATCAAAACGCCAAGGGCCACCATCCCCCCGATTACCGATGGAAAGGTGCTGAACTCCCACATATCTTCAGGTTTAGGAATGGTTTTCATACCAATATAATGATTCAAACCGTCAATATTCTGGAGATCAAACTCTTCTACCCCCTTAATACCATCAATATAAATATTCATTCCCAAAGGTTCCGGATATTGAGGTGCTCCCAGCATTATGTTCCAAAGCGGGAAAACGTACAATCCCAAAAGAAACAAAGGACCAATAATCATCAGGATACTTGCTTTTTTCATCATTTCTACTTTTTAATTGTTAACAAATTAAACATGGCTTTGGAAGGATACTTTAATTTACAAATAAAGCGGGCGGGTCTTGGACCCAGCCCGCTATTATTTATGAAATAAATAATCTACCAGAGTACTTTCATTCGCCTAAAGACCAGGAAAGATCAATATTTGAATTAGCAGGAGATACTCTAACATAACCTTGCATTTCCTGGTGTAAGGCAGAACAAAAATCCGTACAATAGAATGGCCATACCCCAACCTTTTTAGGTTCCCATAACGAGGTCTTGGTTTGCCCTGGCATTACTAAAATTTCGGAAGTGCCCTGACCAATAATGGAGAAACCATGTGGCACATCAAAATCTTGCTCGTGGTTGGTGATATGGAAATATACCTTATCTCCTACTTTGACTCCCTCAATATTGTCGGGTGTAAAATGACTTCGGATAGTAGACATATAGACATGTACTTCATTCCCATTGCGTTCAACACGCGCATCATCAACACCGATAGTAGCATATTCATGCTTGTTATCATCCAATCGATAGATTTTTTTCGAATTTGGTGCTATCAACTCGGCAGGACAGCCAGCAGCATAATGTGGTTCCCCATGGGTTGGGAAATCTAATAACAATTCCATTTTTTCTCCTGAAATATCGTAAATCTGAGCAGAGTGTTCCATTTCAGGACCTGTAGGTAGATACCGGTCTTTAGTAATCTTGTTCATAGCTACCATATACTTCCCGAAAGGTTTCCTTGAATTTCCACCCGGAATCATCAAATGTCCTACGGAATAATAGGTTGGTTTTCTATCGATAACCTCCCATGTGCCAATTTTCCATTTAACAACCTCTGAAGAAATAAAGAAGGTAGTATAAGCATTGCCCTTGTCATCGAATTCGGTATGTAATGGTCCCAATCCCCCACTTTTTACGACACCGGCCAAAACATCTTCAAATTTCAAAATAGGAATGCCATAGGCTTCGCCGTCAAACTTTTTATTTTCTATTGCATCTAACATCTTAGTGAAAGAGTGTACCGTTAAATCTGCAGATAATTTACCATTTCCAATAATATACTCTCCAGATGGATCTACGTCACAACCATGTGGCGATTTAGGAGTAGGCAAAAAGTACAAAGCTCCCGGTACTTCGGTGGGGTCTACAGTAATTACCTCTTTTTTCATGGTAGAAGTCCCCGTATGACTTTCCTCGTCATATACATTGTGGGCATAGTTAGTAGGCATTTTAGTTCCACCTCCATTTTTAACATACTCCTCTATTTTCTTCCAGTTTACCGCGGCGATAAAATCTTTGTCATTTTGAGAGGCATTGACTTCCAATAAAGAATTGGCCTCTTCGGTATTATAGGTTGTAAAGAAGAACCATCCATGAGATTTTCCACGACCCGGATGCGAAAGATCATAATTGAACCCTGGCATCAACACCTGGAATTCTAGATTTAATCGCCCGTTATCAGGTGCTACACTAATGAAAGACAAAGCGCCTTTAAAATTTCCCTTGTATTCATTAATAGGCATATCACGCTGTGGTACAGGTACTGAAAAGCGTGTGCCAGCCACCACATACTCAGTGTTTTCCGTTATGAAGGAAGAACTATGATTACCGGCACTGTTAGGAACTTCTATAATTTCTACAGTTTCGAAAGTCTCGAGACTAATTCGTGCTATTCTAGGAGTGTTATTACCATTTATAAATATCCATCTTCCATCTAGCTCTCCATTTGTTTGAGAGATGTCCGGGTGGTGTGAATCGTCCCAAGGGATAAATCCAAAGGAAGTGTTCAACATGGGTTTTGTTTCTTCCGAATAACCATATCCTGAGGTTGGGAATTGTGAGAATACCGGAATTTCCTTGAATAATCGTCCTGAGGGAAGTCCGTATACCGTAAGGTTTCCGCTATAACCTCCAGACATAAAGGCGTAGAATTCGTCATGTTCACCAGGAGCTACATACACTTTTTCAGCCGCGTTTGAGGATAAAGCCCCATTGGATTTCTGAGATTGATTGTTGCAACTGCTTAAGGTAATTCCTAACCCAAAGAGGATACAAATTAAATAGCTTAAATTTTTCATTGTTTTATTTTTAGTTTTAATTGATTAATGTTTTCTACTCTTCCGGCGGCAACATTACCTTGTCTACCACATGGACAATACCGTTCCCTCCTTTGACACTACCTATAATTTTAGCGCCTCCAACAAAAACATCATCCCCTTCAACAACAATCATTACACTTTGATCATTGGCCTGCCCTAATTTTTTAAACTTCTTTAGAAAATCTTTAGAATAATTTCCCGGCGTAACATGATATTTTAAGATATTGGCTAACGCATCTTTATTTTCCGGCTTTAACAAGTTGTCAACTGTTCCTTCAGGTAGTGCAGCAAAGGCTTCATTAGTAGGTGCAAATACCATTAACGGACCAGCGTTTACCAAAACATTTTCAAGGTCAGCAGCTTGTACAGCCGCAACTAGCGTTGTATGATCCGGAGAACCAATAGCTATCTGTAGCACATTAGGCGTTGATCCGTCATCTTCAATAAAGGCCTGGCCTTGTTCTTTATTTTCTTCAGTTTTTGTTGTTGAAGAAGTTGTTCCTTCTGTTTTGGCTTCATTTTTACAACTGACAAATAATGTCAGTATAAGAAATGAACCAAGAAGTACTCTTAATTTGGTTGTTGTTTTCATATGATTGTTTATTATAAAGTTCTAAAATACTCCAGGACAGCCCTGGCCTGCTCTTCAGTAAGTCCTTGATTCGCCATTGGGGATCCATTGAACTCTACCAACAAATCTTTGGCCAATGGATCTTCTTTTACCATCTGCTCCGGATTAAGAATCATGTTCATAACCCATTCCGGTGTACGTCTCTCAAGGATACCGTTAGGGGGAGGACCAATGAATTTTTTGCCTATTCTATGGCATGCCAGGCACATTTTTTCATATACTTCTTTTCCTGAGCTTGCCATTGCCTGATCAATTTCCGGATTTAAGGTAACTGAGGTCACAGGCCCTAAACCCTTGTCAGTTAGATTTATACGCTCTGATGCTTTTGTCATTTCAGCATCAGGGGTAGTTGCGGGCTTCTCCGTCTCAGCCTTTTGTCTGGTGACACTAAAACCGTCTTTTTTCTTTTCTTCTTTTTCGCCACACCCTATCAATATAAGTGCAAGCAGGAATACGGCAGTCTTAATTAGTTGTTTCATTCGATTGTTTTTGTTAATTAATGGTCAAAAATAAGTTTGTAAGCATAGAAAAAACATGATATTAATCATATTTAGGATAAAAATATCTTTTTAATATTACAATTGCAAAATACAATTAAAAAATGCTTTCAAATTCTTCAAAATACGCTCTCAAGGCGGTATTGTTTCTTGCATTACATACAGATGAGAATAATAAAATGATGGTGAAAGATATTAGTGCGAGAACAAATGTGCCCAAAGCCTATATTGCCAAGCTTTTGCAAGAGCTTTCCAAACGTAATATTATCTCTTCCACTAAAGGTCCTAAAGGAGGATTTTATATTGATGAAGCAAACAAAAATGAACCTATAATAAAAATTATAGATATTATTGACGGTAAAAAAAGAATAGAATCTTGTGTTCTGGATTTGGAAGACTGTAATGAACATAGGCCATGTCCGTTACATGCCTTAATTAACCCCTCAAGATCTAAAATGATTGCATTACTGGAAAGCAAGACAATAAAAGAACTGGCCAGGGATTTAGAATTAAACAAGGCCTTTTTATCTGTTTAATCCACTTCTTGGAGTACTTATTAAAAAAGCGTAATTTAAGCTGGTTTAACAAGAAAGAATCAACTATATACTCCAACATGAAAAAGAACCAATCAAGAAGATTATTTTTAAAACGTGCTGGTTTGGGTGCAGCTGCAATTTCCACGGCACCACAAATTTTAGCTTCCTCTTATAATCAAAAACTATTACTAAGCAGAACCTATGAAGAAAATACCTTTGCTATAAATGATCAGATAAATCTGGCATTAATAGGATCCGGTATTCAGGGGATATACGACACCACTGCTGCATTAAAAGTACAGGGTGTTAAACTTGTAGCCGCCTGTGATCTGTACGTCGGCAGGTTAGACCGGGCTAAAGAGCTTTGGGGAGAAGATATTGCTGTTACCAGAGATTATCGCGAGATACTTAGCCGCAGAGACGTTGATGCCGTTATTGTAGCGGTCCCTGATCACTGGCATAAAAAAATCACTATTGAGGCAATGAAAGCCGGCAAGGCCGTCTATTGTGAAAAGCCAATGGTACAAAATTTTACAGAAGGCCATGAAATAATTAAAGCTCAAAAAGATACAGGGATGTTATGCCAGATAGGAAGTCAGGGGATGTCTTCTTTAGGAAACGAAAAGGCAAGGCTTCTTTATGAGGATGGTGCAATTGGGGATCTGGTACTTCTGGATATGTATAGCGATCGCTATTCTTCGGAAGGGGCCTGGCAATATCCTATTCCTCCCGATGCTGATCCAAGTACGGTAGATTTTGATACCTTCCTGGGAACCGCTCCTCAAGTTCCCTTTGATAGTACTCGTTTTTTTAGATGGCGAAATTACAGGGATTACGGAACCGGGGTTGCCGGAGATCTCTTTGTCCATGCATTTTCAACATTAAATTATATCATTAGTTCCCAAGGTCCCTCCAGAGCATTATCAACTGGTGGATTGCGCTATTGGAAAGACGGTCGTGATGTACCAGACGTAACATTAACTTTTTATGATTATCCGGAATCTGAGACACATGCTGCATTTAATGCCTCATTCAGGGTAAATTTTATTGCAGGATCAGGTGGAGGCGGAGGTTTTAAGCTTGTCGGAACAGAAGGAGCAATGGAGGTAAGTTCCGATTCTGTAAAACTTGTGCGCACCAAATTAGGAATGACACCCAGCAGTTATTCTCTGGTTGCTTATACAGAAGCAACACAAGCGAAAATCAAGAAAGAATACGCTTCTAAAAACCTGGAAAGCAGAGAATCTGCTCTGAATCTCGGGGAAACACTTTGGGAGGCACCAGATGATTACAAAGGAGGTCATTATGACCATTTTTACAATTTCTTTCAGGCCATTCGTGGCAAGAACACAATAATTCAGGACCCTAATTTTGGCCTTAGGGCAGCAGGAGCCGCCTTACTTGCAAATGAAAGTTATTATAAAAACAAGCCGGTTAACTGGGATCCTATTAGTATGAAATTAACCTAATTTGTGAATTATGAAAAATCTGATTCTCTGCCTTTTAATTGTTTTCACTGTACATTTTAGTAATTCCCAAACTGATCCAATAAATGTAATTGTTTTTGGCGCACATCCAGATGATTGTGATATAGATACAGGAGGAACGGCTATACTATTAGCCAGGATGGGCCATAGGGTAAAATTTGTTTCCCTTACCAATGGCGATGCCGGTCATTATAACAAAGGGGGTGGAGCATTGGCTAAAGTCAGGATTGCCGAAGCAAAAGAAGCAGGACAGCGATTTGGGGTAGAATATACAGTTTTAGATAATCACGACGGAGAACTTATGCCTACGCTGGAAAACAGATTAAAGGTCATCCGTGAGATCAGAAAATGGAAAGCAGATGTGGTAATAGCTCCCAGGCCAAATGATTACCACCCTGATCACCGATACACGGGTATATTAATTCAGGATGCTGCATATTTGGTTATCGTACCTAATATTGCTGCAGATACCCCTCCGCTAAAAAAGAATCCTGTTTTTTTATATTCTGAAGATAGCTTTCAACGCCCTAATCCTTTTAATCCTGATATAGTCATAAATATTGATACGGTATTTGATCAGAAGATATATGCTATGGCCGCACATGAATCCCAATTCTTCGAATGGCTTCCATGGACCTCAGGAAATCTGGATAAGGTTCCTAAAGACGAAAAAGGTCGTTTGGAAATGCTGGCTAACTGGCGATCATCTGCACCCAATAAAACTGCGATGGCGACTTTACAAAAATGGTATGGAGATAAAGCTTCTGAAGTAAAGCATGCAGAAAGTTTTGAAATTTGTGAATACGGAAAACAACCCACAGATGAGGAATTAAAAAAGCTGTTTCCGATGCTCAATACTCAATAGAGAAGTGCATAGCTCCATAGTCTGTCCCAGGCCCTTATTTTATATAATTCAAATGTCGTCGCAAATAAATAAGGGAGAATCTTTTTTAGATTCCCCCTTAACTATCAATTAATTATTTAACCTAAAACTATAATTTGAATGTGATTACAGGAATTTTGGAATGATTGGTAATATCCTCTCCAATACTGCCCATAAAGAAATGCGATAGCCCTTTTCTGCCGTGAGTAGGGATTCCGATTACATCGGCATGGATACTTTTACTAAAATTTAAAACGCCCTTCTCTACGCTATAATCATTATAAATACTCACTTCCTTGCCCGCACCAGCTTTTAGTAAGTACTTGTTTACTTTTTCATAAGCATCCTGAGTACTTAAAAAATTGTCTCCCGGAGTATTTATATAGACCAAATGCAGTTTTGCTGATAATTTATCTGCAAATTCCTTGGCTTTTTCAAAGGCAAGAAGGCTTTCGTCTTTAAATGCACAGGCAAACACGAAATTTTCAGCTTTGAAATCTTCCATTTCATCTTTAATAACAAGAACCGGAATTTCAGAATTTCTCACTACTTTTTCCGCATTGGAACCTACAAATATTTCCTTAAGCCCATCACTACCATGAGAACCCATAATAATCATATCGGCACCATGTTTTTCGGCAACATCATTTACTTCACTAAATACTTTAAAATGCTTTATAATAGGAGTTACTTTTTTTACGTCCTTCAAATAAGGTTTGTTTAAAAACTCAGAAATTCGTTTTTCAGCCATTTTAATGAGAAACACGGTTTGTTCAGGATGAAATCCTTCTGAAGATGAAATCATTGCCTCATTTAATTCCAGCATATGAAGTGCAATAATCTCTGCTCCATGTTTTTTAGAGAGTGAGGCCGCAGCTTTTAACGCGTATTCAGATTGCTCGGAGAAGTCAATAGGTACTATGATTGTTTTCATGCTCTTAGATTTTAAGGTGAATAAAACACTATTAAATGGTCATGGAAAAAAGCCTGGTTTCAGGAGCTTTCCTATGTAACAACAAATCAAATGCCATACATATGTTTCTTATAAAAGGTCTTCCCTTTTCAGTAACTCTAACTCTATTAACGCTAATTTCAATTAATTCGTCTTTTTCCATTTCCCTTAGCCTGTTCAGGATCTGTTCAAAAAGATCGATATTTTCACTTTCCTGATCCCAGCTTGACTCAAAGCTACACATTAAATTTAATATTTGTCTTCTTATAAATTGATCTTCATCTGTTAAAATATGTCCTCTGTAAATAGGTATAATATTATTTCCTACCAGGTGTTCATATTCCTCCAGGCTTTTAACATTCTGCGCAAAGCTATACCAGCTATCACCAATACTAGAAACTCCAAGGCCTATCATCAATTGCGTTTTAGAGGCAGTATAACCCATAAAATTTCTATGAAGCTTACCAGAGTTCATTGCAGTATACAAAGAATCGCTTTCCAGAGCAAAATGATCCATGCCAATTTCGTGATAACCTACCTCAGCTAATAAGGCTTTTCCGTTCTCATACTGGTTACGCTTTTCTTCAGCGGTGGGCAGATCTATATCGTTATATCCTCTTTGACCGTTCCCCTTAAGCCAGGGTACATGAGCATAACTATAAAATGCCAAACGATCAGGCATTAACAATTTGGTTTTTAAAATTGTATCCTTAATATGTTCCAAAGTTTGATGTGGGAGTCCAAAAATTAGATCGTGGCCTACAGATGTAAATCCAATTTCACGAGACCATTCCGTAACATCTCTTACCTTTTCAAAAGGCTGAATACGATGAATTGCTTTTTGTACTGTAACGTTATAATCTTGTACACCATAACTCACCCTTCTAAACCCCAGATCAAATAGCACCTGTAAATGATTCCTGGTTGTATTATTGGGATGTCCTTCAAAGCTAAATTCATAGTTTTCACTTCTTTCGGCAAACCTGAATATTCCGTTGATTAATCTTTTAAGGTGTTCAGGAGAAAAGAAAGTCGGGGTACCTCCTCCCAAATGTAATTCCTTAATTTTGGGCTTGGCATCAAAAAGTTCGCAATATAAACTCCACTCTTTTAATAAGGTATTTATATAAGGTTTTTCAACCTCATGCCTTTTTGTAATACGCTTATGACATCCGCAAAACGTGCACATTTGTTCGCAAAATGGCAAATGAATATAAAGGCTAATACCTTCGGTAGCATTGCTTTCTTTAAAACTTCTCCCTACAGTAGCTTTCCAGGCCTTGCCGGAAAATGTTTCCATATTCCAGTAAGGAACTGTAGGATAACTGGTATAACGCGGACCGGGGATATTGTATTTGCGTACTAAATTGCACATCTGAAAAAGTGTTTAAACAAATCTATTCGATTTAAGTTCAATATAATATGACATAAATCAGGTTTAATTTTAGGCAAAATCGTAATCGAGTTTACTATTTCCCATATAAAAACTTATTTTTGCGGCCATAATAGCAGAATTATGACTCTCTTACTTATGGCAGCCGGAAGAGGCAGCCGATATGGAAAACTTAAACAATTTGACGGCCTGGGGCCCAAAGATGAATTTCTTATGGAATTCAGTATATACGACGCTTTAGAAAATGGTTTTAATCATATAGTTGTAATTACTCAAAAGGACAATGTTGAATTTTTAAAGAATTACTTGTCTCCAAAATTACCCAAGAATATAGAGCTCGATGTCCTGTCACAGGAGCTAACAGACCTGCCTGACGGAACTGGATTTAATGGAGAAAGGAGTAAACCCTGGGGTACTGCTCATGCAGTTTGGACTGCCAGACATGTCATTAAAAATCCTTTTGCAATTATTAATGCAGACGACTACTATGGAAAGAGAGCGTATAAAAATGCATCAGAATTCATCAAATCAAACGACAACGAAGATGCATATGCATTGGTAGCATATACCCTTCAGGACACGCTTTCAGAGCATGGTTCCGTTTCCAGAGGAGTTTGTAAAAGAGATGGAAATAAATTGCACTCGGTAGTGGAACGCACAAAAATTCAAAAAGTTGATGGAGGACTCACAGATACAGATTCCGGACTTCACTTTAGTGGAAATGAATTGGTAAGTATGAACTTTTGGATCTGCAATCCTTCTATTTTTGAACATATTGAAAATGACCTTCGGATTTTTCTTGAGAATAAGGAAAATATTGACAGTGGGGAAGTTTATATACCTTTTGTGATACAGAAAATGTTAGAACAAAATGAAACCACTGTTAATGTAATACCTTCAGACAGTAATTGGTTTGGCATTACGTATGCCAATGACAAGGAAATAGCAATGCAGGAATTGCAGGACATGACAAATATTGGAGAATACAGAACGCCACTATGGCCCGTTGAATTTGCGTAGATTATATATCAATGGATAGCAATGACCCCAACGCTGTTTTGCCTTACTTTTCCATTGAGAGAAAAGACTATGAAATAAAGCCCATAAGTCAAGGGTATATCAATGACACTTACGCTCTCCTGCAAGATGGTGGACCTTGCTATATTTTGCAAAGGCTTAATGCACAAGTCTTTAGCAATATAGACGTATTAATGCAGAACATTCATCATGCACTTCCGTACTTAAATGATAAAAACTACTGCCAAATATCCCTGATAAGTACCATTGATGGCAAGCCTTATTTAAAAATTAATAAAAGTGACTATTGGCGAATGCTGACAATGGTTCCTGATAGTATTGCTTTTAATACTACGCAGGATAAAGGAATTGCCTTAGAAGCAGGAAAAATTATTGGTAAATTCCATTCTCTGCTGCAAGAAGCTCCTATTGATATATTTAAAGACTCCATCCCCGGGTTTCACGATCTCAACCTCAGGGCCCGGCAGTTTACAGAAGCTTTAGGCAGCGCTACGCCAGACAAATTAAAAGAGGCTGAAAAGGCGATTCTTTTTGTTAAAATGACCCTTAAAGAACTGCGTTTTTACGACCCCGGGAACTTACCCCTTAGAATATGTCATAATGATACCAAACTAAATAATATTCTTTTTCATAAGGAGGCTAAAAAAGCACTATGCCTTATAGATCTTGATACCGTAATGAAAGGATATTTTCATTACGATTTTGGTGATGCCGTGCGTACTATCGTCAATACCGTGAAAGAAGATGAAAAAGATCTCAGTAAAATAACATTTAACAAAGGGCTCTTTGAAGCTTTTATTGATGGCCTGAGCAAGAACTCAGATTTCCTGACTAAAGAAGAAATTCAGCATTTGTCTTTTGGTGTAAAATTAATGCCTTTTATGCATGGAATAAGGGCATTAACAGATTATTTAAAAGGAAATATCTACTATAAAGTGACTTATGAAACCCAGAATCTGGATAGGTGTCTTAGCCTGTTTGCCTTTACTAAAAAAGCTAC
>CBDTVZ010000053.1:0-11078 GCA_965363995.1 uncultured Eudoraea sp. | reverse complement strand
TAAAGAATTTTGGCAACCTCTTTATTGACAAATTCTAAAAAGCCCTCATCTTCCCTGTTAAATGGGTCAGGTGTATTGGAATCTATATCAATCTGGCCAATATTCTCTCCATTTATAAATAGTGGAACCACAATTTCTGCTTTAACATTGATACTGCAGGCTATATAATTATCCTAGGCTTTAACATCAGGCACAACAAAGTTTTCGTTGCTCAAGGCTACCTGGCCACAAATTCCTTTTCCAAAAGGGATTATGGTATGGTCTGTAGGCTCCCCGGCATAAGGCCCAAGTTTTAATTCTTCTTTATTGCCGTTTTTAAAATAAAAGCCTACCCAGTCATAATATGAAATATTTTCCCGAAGAAGATCGCATATTTGTTTAAGGCGTTCGTTGACCTCAACAATTTTATTATTGAGTATAGATTCTATCTTTGGGCGTAATTCACTCTGCATTTTATTTTTTTGTAAAAGTATTCAAAATGTAGATTTTAATAATAGCCTTTTAAACAAATCTTAGCGAAACGATGTCCTAAATTAGAGCGAAAGAATATTTAAACTTTTGTTAACCAATACAATAAAAGACAAATTTTCGTAGTTTTGTATTACTGATGAAGGAAACTTTGCGTCAAATAGTATCTTTTACCATGGCACTTTTGGTGTTGTTCTCTACCATGTCTTTTACGGTAGATATGCATTATTGTGGTGACCAGTTGGTGGATTTCAGTTTTTTTGAAACTGCAGAAAATTGTACAATGAAAGCCAGTCCTTCTAAAGCTTCAGGAGAGACTTCCATTATGGAAATGGAGATGGATTGCTGTACCGACTTGGAAATAGCCCTGGAAGGACAGGATGATTTGAAAATTTCTTTTGATCAGTTGACGCTCGAGCAGCAGACCTTTGTCTCTGCGTTATTATATAGTTATGTTAATTTATTTGAAGGGGATGATAAAAGGGTCATTTCTTTTAAAGAGTATTCCCCACCCCCTCTGATCAGGGATATACAAATTCTCGATCAGACTTTTCTCATTTGATTTTTGAACATTGAAATTAAGGCCCGACAGTTTTTACTGTTTAATGGGCTTAAGCTGTTGATTATTTTATTGGTCAACTTCAGTTTCTAACTGTTTAATAATCAATTCACATGCTAAATAAGAGCATTAAATTTCTCATAAATAATAAACTGGTTGCTGTCCTGATGCTGATCCTTTTTGTAGGATGGGGATTAGTGAGCGCCCCTTTTAACTGGGACATTGGATTTTTGCCGAGTAACCCTGTGGCTGTTGATGCTATCCCTGATATAGGCGAGAACCAACAAATTGTTTTTACCAAATGGCCGGGTCGTTCACCGCAGGATATTGAAGACCAGATTTCTTATCCGTTAACGACATCTTTATTGGGTATTCCGGGGGTCAGGACTATCAGAAGTTCTTCCATGTTTGGGTTTTCCAGCATATATATCATTTTTGAGGAAGATGTAGAATTCTATTGGAGTCGTAGCAGAATTCTCGAAAAATTGAATTCACTTCCTAGTGATCTTCTCCCTGAAGGAGTAAATCCATCTTTAGGGCCAGACGCCACAGGTCTTGGACAAATTTTCTGGTACACTTTGGAAGGGAGGGATGAAAACGGTGAGGTTACGGGTGGATGGGATTTACAGGAACTGCGGAGTGTTCAGGATTACTATGTAAAATACGCGTTATCTGCTGCAAGTGGGGTCTCGGAAGTAGCTTCTATTGGGGGCTATGTACAGGAATATCAGATAGATGTGAAACCTGAATTGATGAAGCAATACAAAATTGGGCTTCATCAAGTGGTAAATGCTGTTA
Source organism: uncultured Eudoraea sp. (assembly GCA_965363995.1). GTDB lineage: Bacteria > Bacteroidota > Bacteroidia > Flavobacteriales > Flavobacteriaceae > Eudoraea. Next base: position 9,253 of record CBDTVZ010000053.1, on the reverse strand, counting down.
AACAAAGCAATCGTGATATTGGGGCACAAACCCTGGAAATCAATCAGGCCGAATATTTAGTCAGGGGACTTGGCTATATAGAATCCCTGGAAGACATTAAAAATACGGTCGTTACCTCAGAGGATTTTACAGCGATCAGAATTAGGGACATTGCCAATGTTTCTCTTGGTCCTGCTGTACGCAGAGGGATTTTGGACAAAGAGGGTGCCGAAGTTGTAGGTGGGGTAGTGGTAGCAAGATACGGAGCAAACCCGCTTGAAGTAATTAATAATGTAAAAGATAAAATAAGTGAACTCAGCCCGGGACTTCCTTCCAAACAATTATCCGATGGCCGAAGCTCACAACTTACAATTGTACCATTTTATGACAGGACCGAATTAATTGAAGAAACCCTTGGAACATTAAATGATGCCCTGAGTATGGAAATTCTGATTACCATTTTGGTTATCACTATCATGGTGTTTAATTTGCGTGCCTCAATATTAATTTCCGGGTTGTTGCCGATAGCCGTATTAATGGTTTTTATAGCAATGAAGCTTTTTAATGTAGACGCAAACATTGTGGCACTATCAGGAATTGCTATTGCCATTGGTACTATGGTGGATGTTGGGATTATCCTGTCGGAAAATATTATTCGGCACCTCGATGAGAATAAGGAAAACCTTCCTGTAAACACTATAGTCTATAAAGCAACTTCAGAAGTATCAGGTGCAATTTTAACCGCAGTATTAACTACTATTATTAGCTTTATTCCAATTTTTACCATGATTGGGGCAGAAGGTAAATTGTTCTGGCCTTTGGCTTTTACAAAAACAATGGCATTAACGGCCTCCATAATTGTGGCCCTGTTTCTCATTCCACCTTTCGCCGCATTTTTGTTTCAGAAGAGGAATTATAAAACATCTGTTCGTATTCTTCTTAATGGCGTTATGATCGCAATGGGGATCATCGCTTTATTCTCTGGCTATTTTTTGGGATTAGTGTTGATCGGGTTCGGAATATCAGCTATCCTTAGATATAGTGGAGTATTGGATTCAAAAAAACAAACGCTGTTAAATATCATTCTATCTGTAACTGCAATTGTTTTTTTGCTGGCAAACTATTGGCGACCACTGGGGTTGGAGAAAAGTATTTTCTGGAATTTGATTTTCGTCGCACTTATCTGTTTTGGGCTTTTGGGGGTCTTTGCCCTATTTAGAAAATACTATAGCCGCATCTTAAATTGGGCATTGCAAAATAAATTACTATTCCTGTCTATGCCAATGACTATTGTGGTATTTGGAGTTTTGATAATGCAAAACACCGGTAAAGAATTCATGCCTTCGCTTAACGAGGGTTCATTCCTATTTATGCCAACGTCTTTGCCACATGCAGGTGTGGAGGAGAACAAAAGGGTTTTACAACTTTTGGATATGGCTGTAGCCAGTATTCCGGAAATTGAAACAGTAGTAGGCAAAGCTGGCAGAACAGAATCTGCACTTGATCCAGCACCACTTTCGATGTACGAAAATATGATTCAGTATAAATCTGAATATATGCTGAATAAAAATGGCAAAAGGCAACGTTTCAAAGTGAATGAAGAGGGTCTGTTCGGATTAAAGAATGGTAAATTCATATTAAACCCAAATAAAGTATTCAGGGATGATGTGAAGCATGAATATCCTTTAACAGAAAATGTATTGGACCTCACTTTTAAAGATCTTATTCCTGATCCGGAAGGGGAGTACTTTCGCAACTGGAGACCGCAAATAAAAACTCCGGACGATATTTGGAACGAGATTGTCCGGGTAACCAAATTACCTGGTATTACATCCGCTCCAAAATTACAACCAATAGAAACGCGTCTGGTTATGTTGCAAACTGGCATGAGGGCACCTATGGGTATTAAGGTAAAAGGCCAGGATTTAGAGCAGATTGAAGCCTTCGGAATTCAGTTAGAAAATATTCTGAAGGAATCTGAGGGAGTTAAGGATGAGGCGGTTTTCGCTGACAGGATTGTGGGTAAGCCCTATTTATTAATTGACATAGACCGAGAGCAGCTAGCCCGTTATGGTATTCATATAGAAGATGTACAACGCGTTCTGGAAGTAGCAGTTGGGGGAATGACATTAACTCAAACAGTTGAAGGAAGGGAGCGATACGGCATCAGGGTAAGATACCCAAGGGAATTGAGGGAGAATCCATCGGATATTAAAAATATATATGTGCCTGTTGCAAATGGAAACCCTATTCCTTTAAGTGAACTAGTAAGTATTCGTTATGAGAAAGGTCCGCAGGTGATTAAAAGTGAAGATACTTTTCTTGTGGGCTATGTGCTTTTTGATAAACTGGATGGCTTTGCAGAGGTAAATGTAGTAGAAAGTGCCCAAGCTTTGATTCAGAAAAAAATTGATAATGGAGACTTGATCGTTCCGAAAGGGATTAATTATCAGTTCACCGGCACTTATGAAAATCAGCTTAGAGCTGAAAAAACCTTATCTGTTGTAGTTCCTTTAGCCTTAATTATCATCTTTTTGATATTATACTTCCAATTCCGGTCAATAGCTACTTCTTTAATGGTATTTGGAGGAATTGCAGTTGCTTTTGCCGGTGGCTTTATTTTGATATGGTTTTATGGTCAGGACTGGTTCATGAATTTTGATTTCTTTGGAGAGAATTTACGGGATATGTTCCAAATGCATACCATCAATTTGAGTGTGGCGGTTTGGGTAGGGTTTATTGCCCTTTTTGGAATTGCCACAGATGATGGTGTGGTTATGGCCACCTATCTTAAACAAACTTTCAATAGAAACAACCCTAGAACTCTGGAATCAATTAGGGCTTCCGTAGTGGAAGCAGGAGAAAAACGAATACGCCCATGCCTGATGACCACAGCAACTACTCTGCTGGCTTTGCTGCCTGTATTAACATCAACAGGCAAGGGGAGTGATATAATGATTCCCATGGCCATTCCAAGTTTTGGTGGAATGCTCATAGCATTGATCACTTTGCTGGTTGTTCCGGTTTTGTTTAGTTGGTATAGCGAACTACAACTCAAAAAAGAAAACCAATGAAAAAGATAATTTTTGTATTAATAGGATTTTTGGTCGCGCCATTCCTCAAAGCACAAACTTTAGAATCCTACATTGAACAGGCCGAGGCCAGTAACCCTGAAGTTCAGGCTTTTGAATTGCGTTATAATATTTCAATGGAAAAAGTAGAAGAGGCCAATGCTTTACCTAACACAGAATTGAGTGCAGGCTATTATGTTAGTGAACCGGAAACAAGGACAGGAGCACAAAAAGCCCGTTTGACAGTGAGGCAAATGCTACCCTGGTTTGGTACAATTACGGCCAGAGAAAATTATGCCACAGCCCTGGCAGACGTAGATTATCTCGATATTACTATTATAAAGCGAAAATTGAGACTGTCTTTATCGCAATCATATTACAAACTATATGCTATAAAGTCTAAACAGGCAGTGCTTAAAAAAAATGTTCAATTATTAAAAACATATGAAAAATTGGCTTTAACGTCTTTGGAAGTTGGCAACGCTTCTGCTGTTGATGTTCTTCGACTCCAAATGCGGCAAAATGAATTGCAGGAACAAAAAGAGGTTTTAGGGATGGATTTTTTGGCAGAAAAAACATTATTCAACAACCTATTAAATTCGGAAGAAAATGCTGATGTCGCCCTTATTGATTCTTTGTATCCACCTAGTGGACCAGATATTAACCAGTCGGAATTGGAGCTGCATCCCGAGCTTGAAAAATATGATATCCTTTTCCAGTCTGTAGAACAATCGGAAATTCTTAATCAAAAAGAATCTAATCCCAGCCTTGGCTTTGGTTTGGATTACATACCCGTAGAGGCCCGGCCCGACTTAGATTTCAGTGATAATGGCAAGGATATTCTAATGCCTATGGTTTCCTTATCTATTCCCATTTTTAACAATAAGTACAAATCCAATACTATTCAGAATGATCTGAAGCAGCAGGAAATTTCCGCTCAAAAGGCGAATCGGAAAAATAAACTGGAGACCATTTTAGGGGCTGCTTTAAACAATAGGGTAGCAGCCAGAATAAAATACAATACTCAAATTAAGAATCTAAAACAAGCTGCAGATGCTGAGGAAATTCTAATAAAGAATTATGAAACAGGCACCATAGATTTTGATGATGTATTGGATATTCAAGAACTGCAGTTAAAATTTCAGATGAACGAAATAGATGCAGTTAAAATGTATTATTTACAATCGGCAATTATAAATTATTTATCAAATCAATAAAAGCAAATTTTGAAATTAACCTTAATAAAGTACAGAAAATGATTCGAAAAGGATTTATAACATTAACGGCAATAGCCATATGTGCCTTATCATCTTGTAGAGAGCAAAAGAAAAATACAGAAACTAATACATCCACAAAAGTTGAATCAAAAAAGGAGAATTTAGAAAAGCTTTCTTTTAAAGACAACATGACGGAAAAAGTGTTTAATAATTACCTTCTTTTACGGACCGCTTTGGTAAATTCTGATGCATCTGCTGCACTAGCCCCGGCTGTGAAACTTTCAGAGAATTTTGCAGAAGGATCAGAAGTTTTAAAAACAATTGTCCTACAAATTGCGGAGACAGATGATTTAGAAAAGCAGCGAAAACTATTCGCCGATTTTACCATTGAAGTAGAGCCACTCTTTAAGGAGAATATTGACCAGGGAATGATTTACAAACAATTTTGCCCTATGGCCTTTAATGGAGACGGCGCTTCCTGGTTTTCAGATATTGACCAGATACAAAATCCGTATTATGGAGATAAAATGTTGAAATGTGGCAGTATAACCGAAACTATCCAATAATTTAAATGCAATGAAACACACTTATCACATTCACGGAATGAGCTGTAATGGATGCCGGGTACATGTAGAGGAGACTCTTTCCAATGTTGAGGGTGTTAATACTGTGACTGTGGATTTGGAAAAAACAGAAGCTGTTATTGAGATGAAATCTCATCTTCCTGTAGAGACCTTCCAGGATGTGCTGAAGAAAGATGGGGGTGCCTATAGCATTCACCTTTCAGGAGAACATCATCTGACTGACAATAAAAGGGACAAAGCTCAGAAAATGGGTCCGGGAACTTTTTATTGCCCCATGCATTGCGAGGGCGACAAGACTTATAATGAGTATCGGGATTGCCCCGTCTGCGGAATGGATTTAGTAGAGGAAAAAAACATTGCGTCCACATCGTCAATACAATTCACCTGCCCTATGCATCCTGAAATCGTTAGGGACGAACCGGGTAGTTGTCCCATCTGCGGGATGGACCTCGTTCTTATGGAACCCGACGTTTCGGCAGAGGAAAAGAACTATAATAAACTGCTCAAAAAGTTTTGGATAGCGGTGGCCTTTACCTTGCCCATCTTCCTGATAGCAATGTCCGAAATGTTGCCTGATAATCCGCTCTATGATGTAATGGAACAAAAAAACTGGAATTGGATACAATTCACACTTTCTATTCCCGTAGTGTTCTATGCCACATGGATGTTTTTTGTTCGTGCCTATCGCTCCATCAAGACTTGGAATCTCAATATGTTTACTCTAATTGGAATAGGAGCAGGGGTAGCTTGGCTGTTCAGCATATTCGGAATGCTCTTTCCAGACTTTTTCCCGGCCCAATTTAAAATGGAATCGGGAAGCGTACATGTCTATTTTGAAGCCGCTACGGTCATACTTACCTTGGTCTTGCTAGGGCAAGTACTGGAGGCAAGGGCACATAGCAAAACAAATTCCGCAATAAAGGAATTATTGAAGCTGGCTCCAAATAAAGCGATTCGAGTAGATAATGAACAGGAAGTGGAAGTTGCCATAAACCAGATAAAATTGTGCGATATTCTAAGAGTAAAACCGGGCGACAAGATTCCTGTGGATGGTGTAATAACCGAAGGGGGGTCTTCCATTGATGAATCCATGATTACGGGCGAACCCATTCCCGTGAATAAAAGCCTTGGCGACAAAGTAATTAGCGGAACTGTCAACGGTAATCAATCCTTTTTGATGAAGGCAGAAAAAGTTGGATCGGATACCTTACTCTCCCAAATTATTCAAATGGTCAACGATGCCAGTCGCAGCCGCGCACCCATTCAAAAGTTAGCAGACACAGTTTCTGGCTATTTTGTTCCGGTGGTGGTCATCATAGCGGGAATTACTTTTTTTGTCTGGTCGGTTTGGGGCCCGGAACCTGCGTATGTCTATGCCCTCGTCAATGCGATTGCTGTATTGATTATCGCTTGCCCTTGTGCATTAGGATTGGCTACCCCGATGTCGGTCATGGTCGGTGTCGGGAAGGGTGCGCAGAATGGTGTACTAATCAAGAACGCTGAAGCCCTGGAAAAGATGAATAAAGTAGATACTCTGATTGTAGATAAGACCGGAACCATTACGGAAGGAAAACCTACGGTTGAAAAAGTAGGTGCTTTCGGGAATGATTTTCGCGAAAACGAGGTTTTACAATACATTGTTTCTCTGAACAGCCTAAGCGAACATCCCCTTGCAGAAGCTACCGTAGAATATGGTAAAGAACAACAGGCGAGAATACTCAAAGCGGATGGTTTCAATGCAGTAACAGGCAAAGGGGTTGAAGGATATGTAAACGGAAAGAAAATAGCTCTAGGCAATATTAAAATGATGGAACAAGTTAACGCATCTCTTTTAGAGGAAATGGAAAACGAAGCCCAGGCCTTTCAAAAACAAGGTAAAACCGTTTCTTATCTGGCCATTGATCAAAAGGCTGTAGGGTATGTTGTTATCAGCGACAAAATAAAAGAGACAAGCACTATGGCGATTAAGGAATTACAGGACAAAGGAATCACAGTAATAATGCTTACAGGTGATAACAACGATACTGCGAAGGCGGTTGCCGGCGAACTCAATCTGGCCAATTTTAAGGCGGGAATGCTTCCTGAGGATAAATTGAACGAAGTAGAGCGACTTCAAGGAAATGGAAAAGTAGTTGCTATGGCAGGAGATGGTATAAACGATGCGCCGGCTTTGGCGAAAAGTGATGTGGGTATTGCGATGGGCACAGGAACAGACGTGGCTATTGAGAGTGCAGAAATTACTTTGGTAAAGGGTGATTTGCATGGAATCGTGAAGGCCAGAAACCTAAGCAACGAGGTAATGAAGAACATCAAACAGAACCTGTTCTTCGCCTTGGTGTATAATACACTTGGCATACCTATTGCCGCGGGAATTCTCTATCCCTTTTTCGGGATATTGCTTTCCCCTATGATAGCTGCTGCCGCTATGAGTTTTAGCTCTGTTTCCGTGATTGCCAATTCACTCAGATTAAGAAATACAATTATAGATTAAACCCAGGGGTCAAAAGAAAAATTAAAGAAAGATGAAAAAAAATATTCTATATATCGGTTTAGCCATTTTAGGAGGATTGTTGGCAGGTTATTTGATTTTTGGCGGCAATTCAAATGCTGATGTAACTAAAGATCATAACCATAGTGAAATGTGGACATGTTCAATGCATCCCCAAATCTTGCAACCTGAACAGGGTGATTGTCCAATTTGCGGGATGGATCTTATACCTGTGGAATCTGCCGATAACGGACTTGCAATAGATCAGTTTAAAATGACTAAAAATGCAATGGCCTTGGCCAATATTAAAACCACGACTATCGGTTCAGGGATCTCCGGCGACAATACACTGATACTTTCGGGAACTATAGAGGAAAACGAAAAAGCTGTTGCAACCCAAGCTTCCTATTTTGATGGACGGATAGAAAAGCTGTTCGTTAATTTTGAGGGCGAAGAAGTCAGAAGTGCACAAAAACTGGCGACCATCTATTCCCCCGAACTTGTTTCGGCACAACAGGAATTGACTACGGCTGCAAGCCTAAAAGAATCCCAGCCTGCTTTGTACAAAGCCGTTCGTAACAAACTTAAACTTTGGAAATTATCCGAAAATCAAATCGAACAGATTGAGAAATCTGGCCAGATTCGGGAAAATTTCCCTTTATATGCGAATGTTTCAGGAACGGTTACTGAAATCATGGTCAAAGCTGGCGACTATGTAAATCAAGGCTCGCCTTTGTTTAAAATTGCTAATTTAAATACAGTTTGGGCGATTTTTGATGTATACGAAAATCAGGTCTCGCTTCTAAAGGAAGGCCAAAAAATCGATATCGTTACCAATGCCTATCCCGATAAGAAGTTCGATGCTAAAATTTCCTTTATAGATCCCATATTGAATTCGGCGACAAGGACTATAAAGGTCAGAGCGGTTCTGCAAAACCCTACTGGCCAATTAAAGCCAGGAATGTTCGTGACTGGTTCCTTGGGGCTTACATCGAAAATGAAGGATGATATGATTGTAATTCCCGAAAGTGCTGTTCTTTGGACGGGGGAACGCTCAGTTGTCTACATCAAGACCAACCCGAATGACCCAACTTTTGAAATGCGAGAAGTAACCCTCGGAGATATGATCAATGAAGGGTATATTGTTTTGAATGGGTTGCAAAATGGAGATCAGATTGTGACTAATGGAACTTTTACGGTAGATGCCGCGGCACAACTAAAAGGAAAAAAATCTATGATGAACGAAGAATTAGGAAAACCAAAAACTGGGCATGAGAATCATAATTAATGATCACATAGGGTCTTTAATATAAAGCGAAAAATAGTAGGGAAATATACATATTGTAAGGATTGCTTTGATATACATACTAATCTAAAGGAGTTGAAGAAGTATGTATTTGCGAATCACGATTTACACCTGTATTTTTCTATTTGGACATCAAGCCATTTCTCAAACCTGTTGTTCCGGTGGTGTGCCTTTGTCTAATAATATAGGATTACCTATAGAAGAAAGAGGTATATGGCAGTTTGGACTGAACTATGATTACAATAATTTAAATACACTTTACGCTGGTAATAATAAATTGAATGATAATTCCCGGCAAAGGATAACTAATTCTGTTTTGTTAAGTATTGGTTACTCTGTAACAGACAGGTTCGCTTTAGAAACACTTTTTAGCTGGGTTAACCAGAACAGGACAATTACGCAATTTGGGAACGAGAATACTACGGAAACTTCAGGTATTGGAGATGCAGTGGTTTTGGCAAAGTATGCTTTCCCTGAAGCATTAGGTGCGAAAAGCGCAATAAATTTAGGGCTTGGGGCGAAAGTACCATTGGGGAAGTCTGATCTTACTAACGAGGATGGAATTCTTTTAACGGCAGACCTTCAACCGGGAAGCGGCGCCTGGGATG
>CBDTVZ010000052.1:0-11402 GCA_965363995.1 uncultured Eudoraea sp. | reverse complement strand
AAGAATTCAAGGTACTTATAGAAGAAAAGATAGAGAAAGCTCAAAGCCATCTCGAGTTACTTAGGAGCTCCTACATGAATGACGGGAATAATGGCACTGATGACACTTCACCAACTTTCAAGGCTTTCGAAGAGGGCTCAGAGACAATGAGCAAAGAAGCCAACACTCAATTAGCTATACGTCAGGAAAAATTTATCCGAGATCTTAAAAATGCATTGCTAAGGATAGAAAATAAAACCTATGGTATTTGCAGGGTAACTGGGAAGCTTATAAATAAAGATAGGCTCAAGTTGGTACCTCATGCTACGCTTAGCATTGAAGCCAAAAACATGCAAAAATAAAGATCAGCTACTAATTGTCTCTTGTTTATCAATCTTATTGTTAGCACTGTGGTTAATTCCAGTAGAAATTCTATATAATTGGTTTGAAGGTTTAAGTATTGCTTTGACCCGAATAAATTCTTGTTATCTATTGGTTTATTTTAAATGAATATCCTGCCCTTTTGTTGGTAGAATAATCCCTATTTTAGCCGAATCTATTATGAAAAAGAATGAATACTAAAAGGTCACTGCTGATTATTGCGATTGTTTTATTAATAGATCAGCTTAGTAAAATATATATTAAAACCCATTTTGAACTGGGAGAATCAACGGAAGTTTTTTCCTGGTTTAGAATTCTTTTTATTGAGAACGAAGGAGCCGCCTGGGGTGCCAAATTAAGTGATATTTTACCGATATCAGACAAAATTGGCAAATTGGTTCTCACAGTTTTTCGCCTTTTTGCAATTATTGGAATTGGATATTGGCTTTATGACATTATTAAGAAGAAAACAACGGTAACTCTTATTACGGCCGTTTCACTAATTTTTGCCGGAGCGCTTGGAAATATCCTTGATTCTTTATTCTATGGGATACTTTTTAACGACAGTTATAACCATGTGGCGACACTATTTTCTGAAGAACCATATGGCAGTTTATTTTATGGTAAAGTAGTTGACATGCTTTATTTTCCGTTAATTGATACGAATTGGCCGGAATGGGTTCCTTGGGTTGGAGGTGATAATTTTCGATTTTTTGAACCGGTATTTAATGTAGCAGATACTGCCATTAGCACGGGAGTAGGGATATTAATCGTATTTAATAAAATGGCTTTTGAAAAAAAAGCATCTTAAAAAACATAGACTTTATCAGGAGTAACGCAGTAATCCATTGGAATATCATGTTTCTGCGTATCACTAATTTTATCCACTGGCCTAAACAAGGAAAGACCAATTTTGATTACATCTTCACGACATTGCTTTAAAAACTTATCGTAGAAACCTTTACCATAACCCACCCTGTATCCAAGTTTATCAAAGGCCAAAAGTGGAATAAATACAACATCTAATTTAAGCGGAGGTACCTCCAATCCGTCCACAGGCTCCGGAATATTCCATTTGTTTTTTCTTAAAATAGTATTATCCGTTAGTAAATAGTGAACCAGATTAGAATCGTCTAACACTTTTGGGAGCGCAATATTTTTATCTTTTCCCTGCAGAACAGACAAAATAAAACCAGTATCAATCTCATTTTTCTCTGAGATTGATAAAAAAAGGTGATAAAAATTGAATGTCCATACAGGTAATTCCAATACCCTGTTTGCAATTTCTAAACTGTAGTTTGAAATTGTTTCTGAAGACAATTCATTTCTAAATTGAAGGTAGTTTAATCGAAGCTCTTTTTTTAGCATAAATAACGATTAAACCTGTAGCTAGTTTGGGGAACTATTTTAAAAAAACTAATCTTTTGCTGCAACAGCAAAATATATTTTAAAAAATAGCATCAAAATAAGGTACATACCTAAAGTGATGACATAATTTTCCATGCAGTTAATAAAATTTCTGGTTAAATATAAAGAAAAATATGTCGTTTATCTATTAAGAGCACATTTTAATCGATGAAATGCACAATATTTACAATTCCCTTAACATTTTCCCCACTATTAAATAACGTAAGCCCTTTAAGTATATGATGTTAAAAAGTTGATGTTCAATTGATTATCTAACGGAACAAAATATGTGGTCTCTTTAAAGCAAATAATTGTTAATTGAAGACATTAACATATCATCAATCTTGGCCCTTGTGATTTTAAACTTAACATAAGGGTTACACGGTTTATAATAATTGAATTGTAACTTACCTTTGTATTTAAGAGAACCATTCTGTATACAAATTTATGCCCGAAATACCATTAGAGATTACACTTAGCACATTGCCTGACAGTCCTGGAGTATATCAATTCTATGATGCGGATGGTAAAATATTGTATGTGGGTAAGGCAAAGAATCTTAAAAAAAGGGTTTCTTCTTATTTTCATAAGACGCATGTGTATGGGAAGACTCGTGTATTGGTAAAGAAAATTGATTCATTAAAACACATAATTGTAAAAACTGAATCTGATGCATTACTTCTGGAGAATAATCTAATAAAAAAATACCAGCCAAGGTACAATGTACTGCTCAAGGATGATAAATCCTATCCATGGATTTGTATTAAAAATGAGCGCTTTCCAAGAATATTTCCGACTCGAAGGTTTATAAAGGATGGTTCTGAATATTATGGTCCATATACAAGTATGAAAACGGTAAAAATTTTACTTGAACTTATTAAAAGTGTGTATCCTCTGCGGACTTGTAATTATGATTTATCTCCTGAAAAAGTAAATGCCGGAAAATATAAATTATGTCTGGAATACCATCTTGGAAATTGCAAAGGCCCATGTGAAGGACTTCAAAATTCTGAAGAGTACCATAAACAGATAGATGATATAAGACAGATAATCAAAGGTAATTTTAAGTCCTCCCTTCACTATTTTAAAACGCAAATGAAGACACTTGCGAAGGAGATGCAATTTGAAGAAGCACAAAGTGTCAAGGATAAAATTGAGGTCCTGGAAAATTATCAGGTCAAATCTACTATAGTAAATCCCAAAATAAACAACGTTGATGTATTCAGTATTATTTCTGATGATGCATTTGCCTACGTAAATTTCCTTCAACTTTCTCATGGATCCATAGTTCGGTCGCACACCATGGAAATAAAAAAGAAATTGGAAGAATCCGATAAAGAGCTTTTACAATTGGCGATTATTGAAATTCGACAGCGTTTTAGCTCTCAGTCCAACGTACTTCTTCTCCCTTTTATATGTGTTGTAAGCGATGATTTAAAAATCACGGTTCCCAAGTTAGGGGATAAAAAGAAGCTCCTGGAGTTATCTGAAAGAAACTCGAAGTATTACAGGCAGGAAAGATTTAAACAGGTAAAAATTACAGATCCTGACAGACACACAAACCGGATTATGGCGCAGATGAAGACAGATCTTCGCCTTGCTGAAGAGCCAAGGCATATAGAGTGTTTTGACAATTCAAACATACAGGGAAGTAATCCAGTTGCGGCATGTGTGGTTTTCAGAAACGGGAAACCGTTTAAAAAGGAATACAGGCACTTTAATATTAAAACTGTAGATGGCCCAGATGATTACAAATCTATGGAAGAGGTCGTACACAGACGCTATAAGAGATTATTAGAGGAAGATTCTGGACTACCTCAGCTAATAGTGATCGACGGGGGAAAAGGTCAGCTGTCATCCGCTGTAAAGAGCCTCGATTTGCTAGGGCTTAGGGGTAAAATAGCAATTATTGGAATTGCGAAAAGGCTGGAAGAAATTTACTTTCCCAATGATCCAATACCATTATATCTGGACAAAAAGTCTGAATCACTTAAGATAATTCAACAATTAAGAAATGAGGCACATAGGTTCGGGATTACTTTTCACAGAAATAAGAGAAGCAAAGCAGCTATTGATTCTGAATTGGAACGTATTAGAGGGGTAGGTAAGAAAACTGCAGAAGAGTTGCTCAAAAACTTTAAATCCGTCAACAGAATTAAGAAAGCTTCAATTGAGGATCTTTCGAAAACTGTTGGACATGCTATGGCAAAGAAAATTTATGAAAACTTCCATTAATCTCATATCTTAACCTGATGCAAAAATTGACTTTGATTCTTACTTTGTTTTTATGTGTTGGAGTTAGCCGGGCCCAACTAAATGCGCCCGACAAAACACTAAAAGTAGGACTGGTCCTAAGTGGGGGTGGTGCAAAAGGGATGGCCCATATCGGAGCACTTAAGGTAATGGAAGAATCTGGTATTACCATAGATTATATTGGAGGAACAAGCATGGGAGCCATTGTTGGAGCATTATATGCTTCTGGATATTCTGCAAATGAACTGGATTCATTATTTAGAGAAGCTGATTTTAGTGATCTTATTCAGGACAATCTTCCTCGCGGAGCGAAGACGTTCTATGAGAAAGAAGATTCTGAAAGATATGCACTTACACTTCCTTTTAATAATTTCAGAATATCGTTCCCATCGGCAATTTCCGGGGGCCAAAGAATTTACAATGAGCTCGTGAGACTGCTATATCATGTAAGGGATGTAAACGACTTTAACAACTTGCCTATTCCATTTTTTTGCATCGCCACTAACATTGAGACCGGGGCTGAAGTATTACTAAACAAAGGATATCTCCCCGAAGCAGTTATGGCTAGTGGTACATTTCCATCATTATTTGAACCCGCAGAAGTAGATGGTAAAATTTTGATTGATGGAGGGGTATTAAATAATTATCCGATCATGGAAGTAAAGCAATTAGGAGCTGATATTATTATCGGAGTTGATGTGCAGCATGGCCTAAGAGACCGTGAATCTTTGCAGTCAGCTACTGATATATTACTTCAGATTAATAGTTTTAAGACCGTTGACAATATGAAGATAAAGGTCAAGGAAACCGATATTTATATTAGACCTGATATGGAAGATTTTTCTGTTATTGATTTTGATTTAGCGGGGCCTATAATAGAAAACGGGCGCACTGCAGCCCTTGAGCACCTCGATACCTTAAAGAGATTAGCTGCAAAACAGAATCGCGTTAGAAAAAGTACCAGAAATATAGTGTCAAAGGATTCGATATCTATAAATAGATTAGTCCTGGAAGGGAATATTAATTATTCCCGTGCCTATGTTAAAGGGAAATTGCGGATTAAATTACCGGCCAAAACCACTTTTAAAAAGCTACAACAAGGGATTAGTAATTTGGCCGCTACAAATAATTTTACTACAATTCGCTATGAACTTGTTTCGAACGAATCAGGCGAAGATTTAATTCTGAGGTTAAAAGAAAACCCCAACAAGGCTTATTTAAGACTAGGGGTACACTACGATGATTTATACAAAACTGCTGCCCTGGTTAATTTTACAAAAAAGAAATTGTTGATGAAAGATGACGTTGCCTCAATTGACATTGCTCTTGGAGATAACATAAGATATAATTTTCAATATTACCTGGATAAAGGTTCGTACTGGAGCTTTGGAATTAATTCACGACTTAATGATTTTAGTGATGAAATTAACTATCAGGTAATCAGCTCTAATTTTGATGTTCCGAATGATACAAATATTAATGAAATAAATCTTAATGTATCAGATTTCACAAATCAGCTATATCTCCAGACTGTTTTGAATGAAGAATTTGCTTTTATAATAGGCGCTGAACAAAAACTGTTAAAGTATAGTACGCGTACATTTAACAACCAGGATATTGTGGACCCTCCAATTGCAGCGGGTGATCGCTTATATTTTGAAAACAGCAATTATATTAGCGTTTATGGTAAACTCATACTAGATACATATAATAATAGATACTTTCCCTCAAAAGGCCTGTATTTTAAAGGTGATATGCATTTGTATTTATTTTCCTCAGATTTTAATGATAATTTCAAAGAGTTCTCCATTGCCAAAGCCAAATTTGGGGCGGCTTTTCCTATAGTGAGAAAACTTTCCGTAAACCTAACAACTGAAGGGGGGTTTAAATTGGGTAGTTCAGAAGTAAAAGCATTGGATTTTGTTTTAGGAGGCTACGGCGCTGATCTCATTAATAATTTTATTCCTTTTATAGGTTATAATTTTCTTAGTATACCAGGAAATAGTTATGTTAAGGCGTATGGGCGTTTAGATTTTGAGTTTGTTAAAAATCAGCACGTAATGTTTTCTGCTAATTTCGCCAATGTTGATGATGATCTATTCAGAACCGGGGAATGGTTTACGCTGCCCAGTTTTTCGGGGTATGGAATATCTTATGGATGGGATTCCTTTATAGGGCCTGTGCAATTATTGTACTCATGGACACCTGAATTAAGTGATGGTATTTTTTTCGCCAGCATTGGTTATTGGTTTTAGAATTATTAAGAACTTTCCTTTGACTGTAAATGCGTTTTGTTTTTAACGGAAATTGCCAGTTTTTTACGATATTTGTAGGGTTCAAAAGACATAATGTTGGAAAATAGAATTGATATTTCTGTCCATCTTAGGGCAATGTGGTAAATACACCAGATCTCAGGTAGGGACTAAGCCGTCTCGAAGCACTTTTAGTTACTAATCAATTCAAAATAATATAATGGAAATATTAGATAAATCATCATTGAAGTTGCCGAAGGAAAACCTTGAAGCAGAGGACTTTTTACCCCTTTTAGGTACAGACCATGTAGAACTCTATGTTGGTAATGCGAAACAGGCAGCTTACTACTATATGTCTGCATGGGGCTTTCAACCTTTGGCATACGCGGGCTTGGAAACCGGACTTAAGGACAGAGTGTCTTATGTGATTGAACAAGATAAAATTAGGCTTGTACTTACATCATCTCTAGTTCCGGGAGGGGAAATAAACAAACATGTCGAATCCCATGGTGATGGAGTAAAAGCTATTGCGTTGTGGGTAGATGATGCTACTCAAAGTTATAAGGAAACTACCAGCAGAGGTGCTGAGAGTTATTTTGAGCCTAAAGTACTTAAGGATGATAATGGTTCAATTATTTTGTCGGGAATACATACATATGGGGAAACTGTTCACGTATTTGTAGAAAGAGGTCAATATAGTGGGGTTTTTATGCCTGGATATATTAAATGGGACCCATATTACAAGCCCACAGATGTTGGGCTTAGGTATATAGATCATATGGTTGGTAATGTAGGATGGAATGAAATGAACAAATGGTGCGAATTTTATGCTAAAGTCATGGGTTTTGCACAATTGATTTCATTTGATGATAAGGACATCTCAACTGACTATACCGCATTAATGAGCAAAGTGATGAGTAATGGTAATGGCAGGATAAAATTTCCTATTAACGAACCCGCAGAGGGAAAAAAGAAATCTCAAATAGAAGAATATATCCAATTTTATAACGGGGCCGGAGTTCAACATATGGCAATGGCTACAGATAATATTATACATTCCGTCACAGCTCTTAGAGATAGAGGTATTGAGTTTTTAACAGTGCCTTCTAGTTATTATGAAGATGTTTTGGATAGGGTTGGAGAAATTGATGAAGATCTTGCGCCATTGCGGGAGTTGGGAATTCTGATCGATAGGGACGATGAGGGATATTTGCTTCAGATTTTTACGAAACCAGTTTTGGACCGCCCCACAATGTTTATAGAAATTATTCAGAGAAAAGGGGCTAAGTCTTTTGGTAAAGGTAATTTTAAAGCCCTTTTCGAGGCCATTGAAAGAGAACAAGCTTCCAGAGGGACCCTTTAGTGCATTTTTCTTAAGATTTTGTCAAAATTTGACTTGCTATAATAAAGTATTGTTAATAGGCTAGTTAAAGTAAGTTAAAAAATTTTCAAGGGAAATAGTTATTAAGTAAATTTGAAGGACATAAGGGGTGGTTCCCTTATAACTTTAAGTATTGGTTTTTCATAATTTAAAGTTTGGTTGGTTATTTAGGAAAAGCCCTGATTTCTTAATCGGGGCTTTTTTTTGAATTAAAATAAAAAAAATGGATCTACTTATTTGTCGGTTTTGTGTCCAACACCTCATTCAAATAGTTGCAATTGACAGGTTTTTTCCATAACAAAAATTTAGCCTGGATAGACTAAGCGATACTTAGAATACAATACTTTGGAATAAATTTTGTTTATATAATTGTAAAATAAGATTTATTTTACCTCATTATTTGATAATTTTGAATCGAAAATTGGTTATGAAAAAGATCATTGTTCTATTTTTTGCTGTAATAACCCTGTCACTAACTGGGCAGTTTGATGTTGTTAAATCCTATAAAAATACCAACCCTAAAACAGTTGAGGAAGTTTCTAAGCCCTCAGCTTTTAAACCCGGAGAATGGCTGAAGTTCAGGGTGCACTATGGTTTTTTAAACGCTAGCTATGCCACATTGCACGTTAAAAATAATATGATAGACAGTATTCCGGTATATCACGTAGTAGGCAGGGGAAAAACGACTGGTTTTGCAAACATATTTTTTAAAGTTGATGATACCTATGAAAGCTATTTTGACAAAAAAGACGGCAAACCTTACAGGTTTGTCAGAAAGCTAAATGAAGGAGGCTACACAAAGGATGTGGAAATAAATTTTGATCATGAAAAAGAAGTAGCGGTTCTAAATGATAAAAAGAACAATAAAAAACTTAATTTTACACTAAAGGACAGTGTACAGGATCTTATTTCAGCATTTTATTATTTAAGAAATAACTATGAATTTGATGATTTGGTCCTGGGAGAGGATTTAGAACTTAAAGTTCTTTATGACGATGATGGTATATATAGATTTAGACTGAGATATTTGGGTAAGGAAATACTGAAAACAAAATTTGGTAAAGTAGAATGCCTTAAATTTCAACCTTTGGTGCAATCTGGACGCGTTTTTAAAGAACAGGAAAGTTTAGCTTTATGGGTGTCAAATGATTCGAACAGAATACCAATAAGGATCAAAGCGAATCTCGCGGTAGGAGCAATTTCCGCCGATTTGGATGGGTACAATGGTTTAAAGCACCAGTTCAAAATAATAATGGACTAAATAAACATGAAAAATAAGGAGCGCTTAGAATCCCAAATATTAAAACTAGAAGAAAAATATAAGGATTCAGGTCAGGATTTAAGCTCTTACCTGGATGGTTTATTGTACCAACGTTACCTCACCTACTGGGATTATATTCACCTCGATACGCTTTTGAGTTTGCAGGTTCCCCGAACACATTTCCCCGATGAGGAAATATTTATCATGTATCATCAAATCACAGAACTATATTTTAAGTTAATACTTCATGAAGAAAAACAAATTGTAGATGATAAATCTCAAAATGTGGATTTCTTTATTGAAAAATTAAATCGCATTAATAATTATTATAAAGCATTAATTTCTTCCTTTAGTATTATGATTCGTGGAATGGAACGTGAACAATTCCTTCAATATAGAATGGCATTGTTGCCTGCAAGTGGATTTCAATCTGCTCAATATAGGACCATAGAGATTTATGCAACGCCCCTTGAACACTTAGTGTTTCCTCCAAAAAGGAAAGATTTTTCTAAAAAAAATAGTATCGAAGAACTATATGAACAAATTTACTGGAAAAAGGGAGCGACTGATATGAGTACCGGGGAAAAGACCCTTACACTTAAACAATTTGAATATAGATATACTCCCAGATTTATACGAATTGCCAAACAATTGAAAAACAATACGATATATCACAAATATTTAAATTTACCAGAAGAGAGCAAGCATAATAAAGTGCTCATTGAGGCGTTAAAAATAATGGATGTAAATGCAAACATAAATTGGCCTTTGATGCATTTGGGATCAGCCCATAGATATCTAAACAAAGAGAACACTTCAATTGAGGCCACTGGGGGAACTAATTGGAAGGAATATTTACCTCCAAGTTTTCAAAAGGTTGTATTTTTTCCAAATTTGTATTCAAAACAAGAGTTAAATAATTGGGGAAAGCAGTGGGTGGACCATATCTTTAACCCAGAAAAAATTGAAACCTGACCATGTATAAATATTGGGGCACATTTTTATTACTTAGTATATTTATTTCCTGCAAGCAAGTTCAAACCGACAAAGAAGTAAATGAGGTTGAAGTTATCGCAATCTCAAATAATTTATCTACTGATAGACAATTCGGATTTAATCTTGAAGACTTTTTAGTAGTTCGGGATACTGTAAAACGCGGGGATAGTTTTGGAGAATTGATGATTCAAAATAAAGTGGACTATCCTAAAATTGCTAAAGTATCTGAAGAATATAGAGATACTTTTGATGTTCGCAAGATTAGGGCAGGCAAACCTTATCTTATTCTCAAGTCAAAGGACACCACACAAGCGGCTCAGGTTTTTATTTACCAGAACGACCTAATAAATTATACTGTGGTTGACTTTCGCGACTCCGTTCTGGCTTATAAAGATCGTAAGCAGGTTAAATATGTACAAAAAGAAGCGGCAGGAATAATTGAGACTTCACTTTCTGAGGCAATATTGGATCAGGGAATAGACTACAATGTTACCAATGACCTCTCTGAAATTTATGCCTGGACCATAGATTTCTTTCGATTGCAAAAGGGGGATAAATTTAAAGTTATCTATAAGGAAAAGTATATCAACGATACTATTTATGCAGGAGCCGAATCCATTGAAGCTGCCTACTTTGAGCATAATGGTACACCTTTATATGCTTTCGCTTATGAATCTGATTCCCTTAAAAATATAATTGATTACTTTGACGACGAGGCAAATAATCTTAGAAGGACTTTTTTAAGAGCACCTGTTAAATTTAGTAGAATTTCATCCCGTTATAATTTAAAGCGAAAAATTCGTTACTATGGATATAAAGTAAGACCACACCGGGGTACTGATTATGCGGCACCAGTAGGCACCCCCATAATGGCAACGGCCGATGGCACTGTTACTGAATCTACAAGAAAGGGAGGGAATGGAAAATATGTAAAAGTTAGACATAATGGCACCTACAGTACTCAATACCTCCACATGAAAAAGCAAAAGGTTAAGCGGGGAGAATTTGTCAGACAGGGAGATGTTATCGGATGGGTTGGAATGACAGGAAATACAGGTGGCCCGCATGTGTGTTATCGTTTTTGGAAAAATGGACGTCAGGTCGATCCGTTTAGGGAAAAACTTCCTGCCGCCGAACCTCTTCCTGAAGAAGTAAGACCAGATTATTTTAAATATATTAGTCCGCAAAAAGCCCAATTAGATTGTATTGATTTTCCGGAAAAACCTGATGAAGACTTGCTAACACTTAACTAACTCAATGCCATTAAAGAACACTAACCCAACAACCACCGCAGCCTGGAAACTGCTTGGAGAGAATTTTAAAGAAACAAAAAGCTTACAACTCAAGGACCTCTTTGCAGCCGACAAGGAACGCGCCACAAAATTCACATTAAAATTTCAGGAGTTTATTGTTGATTATTCCAAAAACAGAATAACGGATAAAACCTTATCACTTTTAATGCAACTTGCAGAAGAAGTAAATTTAAAGGATG
>CBDTVZ010000051.1:0-11423 GCA_965363995.1 uncultured Eudoraea sp. | reverse complement strand
TAAAGAAGGAAAATACCAAATACATAAATTATCCATTCAAACTCGTTTATTAATGCGACTCCAAAGAGGATCATAAAAGCCCTAAATACAATTGCACCAAGTATACCCCAGAATAAAACCCTGTGCTGATAAATTGCAGGAATTCCTAAAGCCGAAAAGATCACAGCTATCACAAAGACATTGTCAATACTTAATGAGAGCTCAATTGAATATCCAGTAATATATTTTAAAACAGCATTTCCCGGGGTTAAACCCGTTGGATTATCAATAATACCGTCCGAGAATAGCCAATAGATTACCCCGCTAAAACTCATAGCCACAGTAAACCAGAGAGCTGTCCATAGGCCAGCCTCCTTAGAACGGATTACATGATCTTTCTTGTTGAGCACGCCAAGATCAAGTGCCAGAAAAATAATAACAAGAAAGATAAAGGCAGCCCAGATTAGCATACTCATAGGAATTTAGTTGCTAATATAAGAATCGTTTTTATAATTTTGGAATGGTAGTTGCATAATAAAAATTAAGTTAACTTCCCATTAGGATTCACCTGATTATAATTCTTAACTTGGGAGACAAAATCATTATTATGACAAATGTATTTAGAAATTTAATTAAGAGCTTGCCAATTATTCTTGCCCTGATGGTTATTCATATCACCAATGCGCAATTTGTACCTAAAAACGACCTGGAAAAGCAAGCTGCTGAATTGGTACGGGCTTATCAGGCCGACGTAGGGATGACAGTTGAGCAGGCAACAGCTGTTTATGAAAAGATTGCTGAAACAATCGTTAAGGAAAACGATATTAGAAACAGTACTGCTGCTCCGGTGGAAAAGAAAAAAAGTCTTAGCGCTTTGTCAAATCAGGAAACCGAATATATGAGTACTATTTTGGACCCGAAACAATGGAAAGAGTATAAGAAAATGAAGAAGAAATTGCAGCCGATAAAATATTAACTCAAAAGAATTAACATCTTTTGTCTTTTAATTTTATAAAGTGCTTACTAATAGTATTTTATATTAATTGATATATATTAAAACTTTGCTTTTTTAAGATCCCTTTACTTCATCGTATTTTCAATACTTAAAGACGAAAAATTTATAAAATTTTAATTACATTAGAGCTTCTAAAACTTAAACATTTATGAAGATCAGCAGATGTTATGCTCTTGCATTTATTTTTAGCCTGGGATTAGTATTTAGCACCAAGGCTCAGGAAACAAAAGAAGATCCTTACCAAGGATTAAATTTTCGAAGTTTAGGTCCGGCATTTACTTCCGGCAGGGTGGCTGACATAGCACTTCACCCTAAAAATGAGAATGTTTGGTATGTAGCCGTTGGTTCAGGTGGGGTTTGGAAAACGACTAATTCCGGGACTACATGGAAACCAATTTTTGACAAGGAGACTACTTATTCCATAGGTTGTGTTACTATTGATCAATCCACTCCCAGTACTATTTGGGTGGGCTCTGGAGAAAATGTAGGAGGCCGCCATGTTGGTTTTGGCGATGGTATATACGTTAGCCACGACGACGGAAAGACATGGAAAAATATGGGCCTGAAGAAATCTGAACACCTATCTAAGATTCTAATTCATCCCGAAAATTCGAATATTATCTGGGTGGCTGCTCAAGGACCACTTTGGAGTAAAGGCGGTGAACGAGGAGTATATAAATCTACCGATGGCGGATCTTCATGGAATAAAACCCTGGGAAATGACGAATGGACAGGTGCCACAGATCTCTTGATTGATCCCAAAAACCCGGATGTCCTTTACGCGGCAACATGGGACAGGCACAGAACGGTAGCTGCTTATATGGGCGGTGGTCCTGGTTCTGGAATTCATAAAAGTACCGATGGGGGGGAGACCTGGACAAAATTAACAACAGGAATCCCAAAAGTAAGACTTGGTAAGATTGGTCTGGCCATGAATCCATTTAATAGTGACATGATCTATGCAGCCATTGAATTGGAGCGCCTTACTGGTGGTGTTTTTGTTTCTACCAATGGCGGACAGTCCTGGGCTAAGCAATCAAATACTATCTCGGGAGGTACCGGACCACACTACTATCAGGAATTATATGCGTCCCCTCATAAGGAAGGAAGGTTGTACCTGATGAACAACTATGTTAAAATATCAGATGATCATGGCAAAACGTTCAAAAATATGAACGAAAAAGGAAAACATGTAGACAGTCATGCCATGGCCTTTAAAGCTTCTGACCCTAATTATGTGTTATTTGGTACTGATGGTGGCTTATATGAAAGTTTTGACCTTACAAAGACCTGGAAATTTATCTCCAACCTTCCGGTAACCCAATACTATAAGGTTGCTGTGGATGATAGTGAACCATTTTATAATATTTATGGAGGAACCCAGGACAATGGCTCGCATGGTGGCCCTTCAAGAACAAGAAATGTAGCCGGGATACTAAATTCAGACTGGTGGATTACCTTGGGATCCGATGGTCACCAGTCCGCTACCGAACCCGGGAATCCGGATATCACTTATGGTGAATTTCAACAAGGCTACCTATGGCGAATAGACCAAACAACTGGTGAAGCCGTGTTTATTCAACCTCAACCTGCTTTGGGGGAACCAGCAGGACGATTTAATTGGGATGCTCCTATTTTGGTAAGCCCACATAAAGCTACCCGAATCTATTTCGCTTCACAACGAGTCTGGAAATCTGAAAATCGGGGTGACGAATGGCAGGCCATTTCAAAAGACCTTACGCGTAACCAGGAACGTTTGGAATTACCTATTATGGGCGGACAGCAAAGCTGGGATAACGCATGGGATGTGAATGCCATGTCCAATTATAATACTATTACTTCTTTGGCTGAATCTCCTAAACAGGAAGGTTTACTTTATGCAGGTACCGATGACGGAATCATACAGGTTACAGAAGACGGAGGTGCTAATTGGCGTAAAATAGAATTAAGCACTATAAAAGGTGTTCCTGAAACGCCGTTTGTAAATGATGTGCGAGCAGACCTTTTTGATGCAAACATTGTTTACGCGGCCTTAGATAATCATAAAAACGGGGATTTTAAACCTTATCTATTAAAAAGTACCGATAAGGGCCGTACATGGGTTTTAATGAACGGAAATCTTCCGAAACGATTACTTACCTGGCGTTTGGTGCAGGATCATATTAAGAAGGACCTGTTTTTTGCTGCCACAGAAAACGGAGTTTACTTTACGGCTAACGGAGGTGGAAGCTGGAGCCAGTTAAAAGGAGGTTTACCCACCATTGCCATACGTGATATTACCATCCAAAGAAGGGAAAATGATTTGGTTGCCGCATCATTTGGAAGAGGGTTTTACGTACTTGATGATATTACACCCTTACGGGAATTTAACGCTAGTGTAAAAAATGAGGAAGCAACACTGTTTGATGTTAAACCTGCTTATTGGTATGTGCCCAAGCAAGCCCGTTATGCACAGGGAAGTAATCAGTACGTTGCTAAAAACCCTGAATTTGGTGCTATTTTCACTTATTACCTAAAAGATTCACTTGCCTCTTTAAAGTCTGCACGTAAATTAGCGGAAAAGGGCAAATCATCCATTCCATTTCCGGGATGGGAAGCTCTGGAAGCTGAAAAAGTACAGGAACAACCTGGCTTATTTTTGACTGTGAAAGATACTAAGGGAAAAGTGGTTAGAATAGTTAAGGGTACAAATAAAAAAGGATTTAACCGGGTCAACTGGGCCCTGGATATTGCCGATAGAAGCGGGGAGGACCTAAAGCCACCTAAGAGCGAACAGAATAATTATTCTCGGGCAATAATGGTTACACCGGGCGACTATTCTGTTACCTTATCAAAATTAACTGATGGGCAGATGGTACAGCTGGGCAGCACAAAGAGCTTTAAAGTAGTCCCTCTTGCTGAAGGGGCTTTAAAAGGTGCTTCTTATGATGAGATAGCTGACTTTACCGAAACTTATCAGGCTTTTCAACAAGACCTAAAGGCCACAAAGACGGTATTGAATGAAAGTACTTTAAAAGTAGATGCAATGCAGCGTGCCTTGCAAAAGGCATCATCTCCCTCTAATGATCTGGTTCAAAAATTGTACAAAGCCAAAACTATGCTTCAGGAAATGGATTCAAATATAAATGGAAATCCGGCTAAAAATGAAATAGGGGAAAGGAATACTCCAAGCCCTAATTCAGGATACTCAGTAGGCAGACAAGCTCTTTATACGAGTACCTATGGGCCGACCGCCAATCACAAAGCGGCATTTGGAGTTGCCCAGGCTGAATTAAAGAGCATTAAAATAAAACTCAATGAATTTGTAAAATCACAATTACCCTCGCTTGAAGCTGCTGTGAAAGCTGCGGGAGCACCGTGGATAGAAGGCCAGGGATTGATTGAGAATTAGAAATATTCAAAATACTAAATTAACCCGTGATTATTATTTATTCGCGGGTTTTTTATTTGATAACTTAGAGGAAGGACCTTTAATGTGAAGCAGCTTATTAGTGTTTCATAGCTCTGGATTTAGGTTTATTAAATTTCTTAAAAAGGACTTTGAACGCCCCTCTTCCCCAGAAAGAAATAGGCCAATACTCCAAAGGAGATCAACCCGCAAACCAAAAAGCCAATAAACATAGGAAGTACACTGTCTATTACAAATTGACCGATAAAGGCACTAATAGTAACTCCCATTATGGTGGCAATAAACCCTGTAATAGCAGCGCCTATGCCTGCAATATGCCCAACTGGTTCCATGGCAAGGGAGCGAAGGTTGCCAAACAGGAAACCAATAGCAAAGAACTGCAAAGCAAAGAAGGTGAGCAGGATTCCAAAAGGCGGATTGCCGGTACTTGCAAACAAAACAATATAGAGCAAAGAGATTAGCACATAAGCTGCCATTGCAAAGGTTACCAGCCTCAACATCCCATAGCGCAATACTAATGTGCCATTAAGCAAAGTGGCTGCGCCTATAGTAATTGCCAAAGCCGCAAAAATATAGGGGAAGGATTCTTTTAAGGCGTATTGCTCCTGGAAAATTTGCTGTGAGGTACTCAGATACACTAAAAAAGAGCCGGTAATAAACCCCCAGATAACAGTAAACAACATGGTTTGCCTGTAATTTAACAATTCGCGGTACCCATCAATAAAAACTCGCCCGCGAAAAGATGTTCTTTTCTCAGGGATCAATGTTTCGGGTTGTCTTTTCCAAAACCAAAACGAGACCAGGATACTGAAAAAGATCTGTACATGAAAAATTGCCTCCCATCCGTAATAGTCTAAAATCCATTTACCCATGGCAGGGGCAACTATAGGAACAATGATAAACACTACGGTAACAAATGACATGATTCGGGCCATATAATTACCACTGTACATATCGCGTATCATTGCAATGCTTATGGTCCGGGGAGCAGACAATGCAATGCCCTGCAGAACGCGCCCTATAAGCATTAGTTCGAAGGATGGTGCAAAAACGCAAAGAAGGCTGGCTAAAATGAAAAGTCCAAAACCCATATAAACAACGGGTTTACGGCCAATACTGTCCGAAATAGGGCCAAATAACAAGGGGCCAACACCCAGACCCAGAAAGAATAGTAGAATTAGAAACTGGTTTTGAGCAGGATTTGTAATGCCAACAGCAATTCCAATAATATCCAGTGCAGGTAAGATGGCATCCAAAGCCAGGGCAGCAATAGACATTAATGCGGCCATCATGGCCACAAATTCTAATTGGGATTGCTCTTTTTTTACCATCGGGCAAAAGTACATTAATCCCAAGAAAGAATAGTATAAGGCAGAAAGGAACTAAAGGAATTATAATGTGGAATGCAAGCTAGAATATCTCAAAGACATAGCCCAGCAGCCAATAAAGTATAAGAAATACCACCACGGTTCCAATACAACCACATCTTCCACCCCCAATTTTTTTAGCGCCTATAGCCGCTAGAATGGCACGTAAAAGGTTTTTCATATGATTTAACTTTTAAGAAGGGTAAGATACTAAAATAACGCTTACAATTCCAGATACCTTAAGACCTCATAAACAATAAATGCCGGCCATAAAAGGGCCTTAATAAACCCAATTACCCCGGCCCAGAAGGTCGTTGCCATTTGAATATAATACACGGCAGCCCCAACAAGGCCTAATCCGTACACTGCGTTGGAGGCATGGGAGGTTGGAGAAATGTTTTTAGTAGTCATAATTACATCGGTTTAGAGTACAAAATTCCCCTCTGCTACGCAGACCACCTATGACTTTTGTCAGCTTCTATTCTTATAAATATCCTGGCAGCTATATCTATAAGATGTATAAATCCGAATATGTTGTACATTTAGGAAGAGATATTCTGTACGACCATGAAGATTAGGATTTTAGACAATGCCCTGCGTTTCAGACTTACACGTTCAGAGGTGAATACACTTTGTACCAAGGGGTATATAGAAAGCCGGACCATTTTTGATACTGCAGTTTTTACATACGCGGTAAAACTGGTAAAGGACTCAAAACAGCTTACAGCACAATTTAAGAACAATACCATTACCCTGAACCTTCCCGGATCTCTTGGAAATAATTGGCACCTGACAGAGCAGGTTGGTTTTAGTGAAACCATGGAATTTAGCAACAATCACAATTTATCACTCTTGTTAGAAAAAGATTTTACTTGCCTGGATGAGCGACTGGAGGACCAGTCCGACAATTATCCAAATCCTAAAGCAATACTTTAAGTGTATGATCGAAAACAATTCTAAAAGAAATGTTTGTGTCAGAGGACCGGATACATTTTCAAAGATCAAAGTAACCGCACCCAAGCCTTATGCTGCTGGAAAAGAAGGGATTGCCGCCGCCATGAAACATAGCTTTAGAGAAATGGGGGTTGTTCGTGCCATGAGCACCTTATTGCACATGAATCAGAAAGAGGGATTTGACTGCCCCAGTTGTGCCTGGCCAGATCCTGAAAAACCATCCAGAATAGGGGAGTACTGTGAAAATGGCGCAAAAGCCCTGGCAGATGAAGCTACAACTTCACATATTGGAGCTGCATTCTTTGAGAAATACTCCATAGAAGAATTGTCCTTACGAACCGATTTTGAACTAAACGCTCTGGGTAGGCTAACTGAACCTCTGGTTTTAAAGGAGGGTAGTATACATTATACGCCTATTTCCTGGGAAGAAGCATTTTCACTTATAGCAGATGAGTTACATAATTTAGATAGCCCTAATGAGGCCATTTTTTATACCTCGGGACGCTCCAGTAACGAAGCGGCTTTTTTATACGGACTTTTTGTAAGAGCCTTTGGGACCAATAATTTGCCCGATTGTTCCAATATGTGCCACGAATCAAGCGGGGTGGCTCTGTCTGAAACTTTGGGAATAGGGAAGGGGTCTGTGAAACTGGAAGATTTCTACGGGGCGGAAGTGATTATTGTAGCGGGACAAAACCCCGGTACTAACCATCCCAGGATGCTCTCCGCATTAGAAAAATGTAAAGAAAACGGTGGGTGCGTCATTAGCATAAACCCCTTGGAAGAATCGGGTCTGGTGAATTTTAAAAACCCGCAGCGCTTAAAAGGTTTGCTGGGTTCTGGGGAGAAAATCACGGATCTGCACCTGGCGGTTAATATAAACCAGGACATTCCTTTGCTAAAATTGATTTTAAAAAAGCTGGCTGCGATGGACAAGACAGAAGGCAATGTATTTGATCACGACTTTATTGATAAGTATACGGCAGGAGCAGAAGCATTATTTACTGACCTGGATGCCTATACCGACAAAGAGCTTTTGGAGTTAAGTGGTGTATCTATGGCTAGTGTAGATACCGCAGTAAAATTAATAGCCAATAAACAGAAAATTATTATTTGTTGGGCCATGGGGCTTACGCAGCACAAAAACGGAGTGGAAACTATTAGGGAATACGTAAACCTCCTGCTACTTAAAGGAGCTATTGGCAAACCTTTTAGCGGTACATGCCCGGTAAGGGGGCATTCAAATGTTCAGGGCGATCGCAGTGTGGGTATTATGCACTATGTTGACAAAGCTTTTAATAAGCGCATTAAAACCCATTTAGGGTTTGCACCACCTGAAGATCAAGGTTTGGATGTGGTAGGAGCTATGAGAGCCATGCATGAGGGTAAAGCCAAAGTTTTTATGGCTCTTGGAGGGAATTTTTTAATGGCGGCCTCAGATACCGATTATACTGCCGAAGCCCTCCAAAGATGCAAATTAACAGTACAGGTAAGCACAAAATTAAATCGCAGTCACTTGGTAACAGGAAAAACAGCTTTAATTTTGCCTACTTACGGCCGCTCTGAAAAGGAAAACGATAGGGGCGATCGTTTTGTAACTGTGGAAAACAGTATGGGACGGGTAAGAAGATCAAAGGGGGTGCTGAAGGCGACCTCAGAACAATTGAAAAGTGAGCCTGAACTAATTGCAAATCTGGCGGATGTATATTTTAAAGGAAGGCATGTAGTGAACTGGAAGGACTTGGGAAGCGATTACGGCATGATCAGGAAAATGATAGATAAAGTAGCCAGGGGCTTTGAAAACACAGAATTAAGGGCTAAAGGAACGGGATATTATTTACCAAATAATGTGAGGGAACTCGATTTTAGCAAATTACCAGGCGGAAAAGCACAAATTACAATTAACAGGCTACCGGAGCATAACCTGGAAGCCGATGAGTATATGTTGATGACTATACGATCTCACGATCAGTTTAACACTACTATTTATGGTATGAACGACAGATACCGGGGGGTATATAATGAGCGAAGAGTAGTCTTTATGAACCCTGAGGATATGGCGAATAAGGGCCTGGAGAAAATGGAGGTTGTAAATCTGAGCAGCGCTTACGATTCCACAACCAGGACAGCTTATAATTTTAAAGTATTGCCTTATAAAATCCCCAAAGGTAATTTAGCTGCCTATTTTCCCGAGACTAATGTATTGGTGCCTTATAACCACTTTGCAGATAGAAGTCAAACTCCAATTAGCAAGTCTATAAAAGTACGCGTTCTTAAAACCTAATTATCCGGGTAAAACACATAAAAGAATTCGTATCATTTATCGATACAATGATTTATTTATCCCATAAAATGCTTTATGAACAACAACTTATGGTTAGTTAAAGAAAATGGCTTAATTTGGATTCCAACACGAGACAGTAAAAATGAAAAAAGTTCCATTTATGATAATTTTCATGGGGATGTGTGCTTTTGGCGCAAATGATCTTCTTGCCCAGCAAAGGCCTCAAAAAGAGGCTAAATTACAGGAAGAGGAAGAAGAAGGCCCCAAACTGTTTAAATTTGAACCGGATTATCTGGCTGCTGAGGAAGCCCGCCGAAAGGAAATACTTGTGATGAGAGTCATGATAGATTCTCTGGACATATCAGAGGGCAAGCGTCAAAAACTCATACGTGATCTGTATAAGAATAATGGCTCCAGGAAACTCAATAAAATTTTGTTGGCAAACAACAAGTTTGAAGAGTAAATACTTTAGCCAACCTTAAGTTTACCAGCTTCTCTTTAGTTCATATTCTTCACTACGATGTAAATAATCAGATTTTAGGATTAGAAATTTTCCATATTCCGGGACATTTACTACGCATATAAGTATGCTTAAACAGTGTAGATGTGTAAGAATTTCCATTGAAAGGCGCTTCCACTTCACTTATCTTTGCCAGCAGGATATAATTAGTACAATTAATGGATCTTAAAAAGGCTGTATATTTTATGCTGTTGAGTACCCTGGCTTTCACGGCCATGAATGGGCTTTTAAAATTCCTCACTACATACAGTGCCTATCAGATGGTTTTTTTTAGGTCGCTCGGTTCTCTTTTCTTTACTTTCGGCTATCTACTAAGCAGAGGTATCCCGGTCTTGGGTATTCATCGTAAATTATTAATATTAAGAGGGTTAGTTGGCTCTACTTCAATGGTTTTATTTTTTATGGCTCTTCATTATATACCATTGGGTTCTGCCGTTGGGTTGCGTTATATAGCACCTATTTTTGCCGCTATTTTTGCCATTTTGTTGCTCAGGGAAAAAGTGAAACCCATTCAGTGGTTATTTTTTGTGATCTCTTTTTTAGGGGTTATGGTATTAAAGGGTCTGGACCGAAATATTCCACTTATAGGTTTGGTTTTGGTACTCGTATCTTCAGTATTTAGTGGTCTCGTATACATAATTATACGCAGAATTGGCAGCAGGGAACATCCGGTGGTTATTGTTAACTATTTTATGTGCATTGCTGTAATCATAGGAGGCATAGGAAGCATTTTTAATTGGAAAACTCCTGTGGGAATCGATTGGCTTTTATTGCTGAGCCTTGGTGTTTTTGGGTATTTTGGCCAGCTTTTTATGACCAAGGCATTTCAAATGGGTGAAACAAATGTGATAGCACCCTTGAAATATTTGGAGGTATTCTTTGCGGTAATAATTGGGGTGATTTTTTTAGGTGAAGACTATTATATCTGGAGTTTTGTGGGGTTGGGAATGATCATAGGGGGTTTGTTGTTAAACCTTTGGTATAAGCAGCGACTACTTCGGAAACGTTTAAGCTAATAGGAGGGAAGTTAAAAAATTTATCATAATTTTAATAATACGATATAATTAATTTACTTATCTTATTGATTATAAGGTAATTATAATTTATAAAAAATGATAAAAAGGATAGTACTATTATGTTTGATAGGAACCTTATGGAGCTGTGGGAGTGCGGAGGATGCCGTAAGTACAAGTTTAAAAAACCAGGAACTTGCTAATCTTTTAGAGCAAAAATCGTTTCTAATTGAATCTGAATGGGCCCAACCAATGGGAACGAAGGCGATGAACAGCATTGCAAGTAGTGGATTGTTTATGCCCGGAAGTTCAGGCAGTAATATTAGTTTGATTGGAAATCCAAATTATCTGAAAGTAGAAGGAGATACTATTTCTGCTTATTTACCTTTTTTTGGTGAGCGGCAGATGACAGGAGGTTATGGTGCCAACGCTATAGAATTCAAAGGGTTTCCTGAAAATTTTAAGAGCTCCAAGAATTCAAAGAAAAACTCTTATACGCTGCTGTTTAATATTAATGATAATATAGAGGCATACCAGGTGACTATAACTGTGTTTAACAACTTAACCAGTTATATCCAAATAAATAGTTCATATCGCAGCTATATCAGATACATAGGAAAGATCTCAGAGCTTCCTAAGGATGACTTAAACCTGCAGGGCCCGTAATCGCTGTACATTTTGAGAAAAACACAACGAAATTTTAATCAGGGGAGTATCAGGGCTGAATGAATCATCCGGGCAGGTCAACCCGCTGAAACATCATTTATTACTTCAAACCCTAAGTTCATATCCGCTGCTACAGCTGTATAAATTAACAAACCCTGGCCTTTTTTGGGAAGCCAGGGTTTGAAACCCTGGCCTTTTTTGGGAAGCCAGGGTTTG
>CBDTVZ010000050.1:0-11520 GCA_965363995.1 uncultured Eudoraea sp. | reverse complement strand
AGGCTTTTCTGCAATTGATCAACTTCAACTTCCTTGGCATTGTCCTTTAAGAAAACAGATATTTTAATTTGCTCTTTAAAATGATCAGCTAATTTTTTGGTGTTTAGTACTAAAAGCCCTAAAACACCCAATAAAAAAAGCACAAGCCCAATACTCAAAACCACTGAAAAGTAGGAAGAGATCAATTTGCGTTTTTGATAGCGTTCAAAAGATTTGCTCATAGTGGCATATGAATACGTAAAAATAGGAAAGTAAATTGAATAAACTTATTTTTGCGCGGTATCGGTTATAAACAAAAATTATGAGCTATAATTTTAGGGAGATTGAAGCTAAATGGCAGGCTTATTGGGCACACAAAAACACATTTAAAGCGATTAATGGCTCCGAGAAGGAGAAATATTACGTGCTGGATATGTTTCCTTACCCCTCAGGGGCCGGCCTTCATGTTGGGCATCCCTTGGGTTATATTGCCAGTGATATTTATGCCCGTTATAAAAGACATAAAGGATTTAATGTTTTGCATCCAATGGGCTATGATTCCTTTGGGCTTCCGGCAGAACAATACGCCATACAAACCGGACAACACCCATCTATTACAACAGAGACCAATATAGCCAGATACAGAGAGCAACTGGATAGACTAGGGTTCTCTTTTGACTGGAACAGGGAAGTTCGTACTTCTGACCCAAATTATTACAAATGGACACAATGGATATTTATTCAACTTTTTAATTCCTGGTACAATAAAAGCAAGGATAAAGCTGAAGAAATAGAACAGCTTATAGAAATTTTCAGGAAAGAAGGTAATACCAAAATAAACGCATCCTGTGACGAAGATACCCCATTATTTACCGCGGCAGAATGGAATGAGCTGAATTCAAAAAAACAGGAAGAATTATTATTAAAGTACAGATTGACTTACTTAGCAGATACAGAGGTTAATTGGTGTCCTGCCCTTGGAACTGTTCTTGCAAATGATGAGATTGTTAATGGAGTTTCTGAACGTGGAGGACACCCTGTAGTACGGAAGAAAATGACCCAGTGGAGCATGCGTATTACGGCATATGCACAACGCCTGCTCGATGATTTACAAAAAGTAGACTGGCCGCAGTCTCTGAAAGACGCCCAGTCAAATTGGATTGGCAGGTCGGTAGGCGCTTCGGTTACTTTTAATACAATACCTTCTGGTAATAACAATAACTCCCATCCCATTGAGGTATTCACAACCCGGCCGGATACAATTTTCGGGGTTAGTTTTATGGCTCTTGCTCCGGAGCATGAATTGGTATCACAAATAACCACAGAAGAACAGAGTGAGGAAGTTGATACCTACGTTCAAATCACTTCCAAACGATCTGAACGAGATAGGTTGGCAGATGTAAAAACTATTACTGGTGTTTTTACGGGCGCATTTGTTGAACATCCTTTTACCGGGGAATCAATACCGATTTGGATTGGGGATTATGTTTTAGCCGGTTACGGGACCGGAGCGGTTATGTCTGTGCCAGGTGGTGACCAACGCGATTATGATTTCGCAAAGCATTTTAATATCCCTATTCTTAATATTTTTGAAGGTATAGACATATCTGAAGAGGCGTTTGCAGATAAGGAAATGACCATAATAGCCAATTCTGAGTTTTTAAATGGATTAAATTATAAACAAGCCACTAAAAAAGTGATCTCCGAATTGGAAAATATTGGTCAGGGGATAGGGAAAGTTAACTATCGGCTTAGAGATGCAGTTTTTAGCCGTCAACGATATTGGGGTGAGCCTTTTCCTGTATATTATGTTGATGGAATACCTAAAATGATCGATGAAGACTGCCTTCCCTTAAAGTTACCTGAAGTAGAAAAGTATTTGCCCACAGATACAGGAGAACCACCATTGGGGAATGCTACAGAATGGGCCTGGGATACACAGAAATCTAAGGTGGTAAACAACAGTTTAATTGACCATGTAAAAGTTTTCCCATTAGAGCTCAATACTATGCCTGGGTGGGCAGGCAGCTCACAATATTTTAACCGCTATATGGATGCGGAAAACGATAAGACAATCTTCTCTCAGGATGCTATTGACTACTGGCAGGAAGTAGATCTGTATATTGGGGGTGTTGAACATGCCACAGGCCATTTATTATACTCCCGTTTTTGGCAGAAATTTATGTTCGACAAGGACATGGTTCCTCATGAAGAGTATGCCAAGAAATTGATTAACCAGGGGATGATTCTGGGGACAAGTGCCTTTGTCTATAGAGAGGAAGGCACAAATAATCTGCTGTCAAAAGGATTAATAAAAAGTATAAATGTTACTCCTTTACATGCCGATGTCTCTTTGGTTAATTCTTCGGACGAATTGGATATTGAAGCCTTTAAAAAATGGAGGACAGAGTTTAAGGATGCTGACTTTATTTTGGAAAATGGAAAATACATTGTTGGGCGTGAGGTAGAAAAAATGTCCAAATCTAAATACAATGTCGTAAACCCGGATGAAATATGTGAGGAATATGGTGCAGATTCCCTGCGTATGTATGAAATGTTTCTTGGTCCACTGGAACAGGCGAAACCTTGGAATACAGCTGGGATCTCAGGAGTATATGCTTTTCTAAAAAAACTATGGCGGCTTTATCATACCGAGCCTGAAGGTGGATTTCAGATTACGGAGAAGCCACCTTCAAAAGATGCGCTAAAATCACTTCATAAAACAATCAAAAAAGTAGAAGAGGATATTAAAAATTTCTCATTTAATACTTCGGTAGCAACTTTTATGATTTGTGTAAATGAACTTTCCACCCAAAAGTGTACCAACAGGGCTATACTGGAGCCCCTTGCAATTTTGATCTCCCCCTACGCGCCCCATATTTCCGAAGAACTTTGGGAAAAGTTAGGGCACACAGAATCTGTTTCAACAGAGCCATTTCCAAAATTTGAAGCAGACCACCTCATAGAAAATAGCAAGGATTACCCGATTTCATTTAATGGAAAAATGCGTTTTACCATCGAACTTCCTTTGGATATGGGGAAAGAAGAAATAGAATCCGCCGTTATGTCTCATGAAAAAACTAAGGCACAACTTCAGGGTCGAATTCCTAAGAAAGTGATTGTTGTACCTGGGAAAATTGTGAATATTGTGGGCTAAACCAGGAGTTTATTGGTTACTGTCTATTTCATTAAAACCCGGGTCCTGCTAAAACGATAACGCATTAGTAAGAGCAGTTAAATTCTTTTATTTGGCAGAGGATTAAACTACTACATAATATGTGTATTCACAAAACAATTTCGTCCTGAAATAAATGTAAAAACGTACATTTTGTCAGTATAAAAGCCCCGGTTCTGTATTGGCCGGGTTTTTGTTATTTAATAAGTACTTTTAAAGTAGAAAAAAACGACATTATGACAATCTATTATATATTACTCGGTGCCATTGCTCTTGTAAGCTGGTTGGTAAGCAGAAAGCTAAAAAGCAAGTTTAAGTATTATTCCAAAATACATTTGCGCAATGGTATGAGCGGAGCAGAAATTGCAGAACAAATGTTGAGTGATCATGGTATAAGAGATGTTAAAGTAGTCTCCACTGCTGGAATGCTTACAGATCATTATAACCCGAAAACCAAAACGGTTAATCTAAGCGAAGGGGTATATAACCAGCGTAATGCTGCCGCAGCTGCTGTTGCAGCCCATGAATGTGGACATGCAGTTCAGCATGCACAGGCCTACGAATGGCTTTCAATTCGCTCTAAATTAGTTCCAGTAGTGAGCGTTACATCGGGGATGTCTACATGGGTAGTTTTTGGAGGGCTTATATTGGCCGCTTCAACAGAAGGTACGGGTGGCCAATTAGGGTTTTATATTGCCGTAGCAGGGCTAACGATGATGGGGTTTGCTACCTTATTTAGTTTTATCACACTTCCTGTTGAATACGATGCCAGTAATAGGGCTTTGGCATGGTTAAAAAGGAAGAATATTGTTTCACAGGAAGAATACAAGGGTTCTGAGGATTCCTTGAAATGGGCGGCAAGAACTTATGTAGTTGCTGCAATTGGCTCTCTGGCATCTTTGGTTTACTGGGGCTTTCAGGTATTTGGTGGAAGAGATTAGTTCCTGTCGAGGAATTTTTTTGGACTACTAAATAGTAATTTGACGGTCTATTTGCTGATCCAGAGATATGAAGGTTTCTGTCCTGGAAACACCCTCAATTTGCTGAATTTTTTTGTTTAACAAATACATAAGATGTTCATTGTCTTTGCATAAAACTTTGATAAGGATAGACCAATTACCAGTAGTATAATGGCATTCCAGAACTTCAGGTATTTTCTCCAATTGCTTCACAGCTATCGGATTACTCATGGCCTTATCCAGGAAAATACCAATATACGCCATGGTCGTATAACCCAAAACTTTTGGATTCACAATGAATTTAGATCCGGAAATAAGACCGGATTTTTCCAGTTTTCGAAGTCTTTGATGAATAGCAGCTCCTGAGATTCCAATATTTCTGGCAATTTCTAATATTGGCTTTCTTGCATCCTCCATAAGGAACCTTAGGATTTTCTTATCAATCCCATCAATTTTTACATTTTCATTACCAGATTTCATGTACGAGCTTTCATATAATGCCTAAAGATATCAAAATTAGTTTCAAATGTTAACCTGCCACAGAATCAGGATTATACCCTAAATAAGGTACATTATACTCCTTAAACACTACGCCATAGGTGGCTAACTCCTTTAAGATAGGCTCATATACTTCCTTTGATATAGGAATCTGCACCCCCGGAGTTGAAATTTTTTTGTTAAGTATCAGTAAGGTCGCAATAGCCACAGGCAAACCAACAGTTTTGGCCATTGCTGTATGTGTATGATTTTCGCCAATAACCACCATATTAGCATCAAGCTGTTGTTTTTTCCCATTCAATTCATATCCAAGTTTATGGTACATGACAATCATATCTTTATCGTCATGCGCCATGGTCCAACTGTCTTCCAATACTTTTTGCAGCATCTGAGCGGGGGAAGCATTTTTTAGAGGAATAGTTTTTTTTGAATCAAACAAATTTAATTCCAGCAGTTTACCCCACATGATATCGTCCTGATCAATTTTGAGGTAGTGTCTGAGTTTAAGTTCAACGGAATCGGTTGGCGAATAGGGTAGAAAGAGATTAGTAAATTCCCTGTAGGACATTCCTTCAGAATTTTCTATAGTGTAACTATCATCTGTCATACCTAATTGAACAAACATATTCCAGGCTTTTGAGAATCCAATACGTCTCATAGTGCCCCTGTAAAGAGTTAGGGCCTCATTCAGGCCATAAGCTTCCCTATAATTTAAAGAATCTCTGTTTGCATAGGCTTCGAATGCACCATACCCTTCTATATTCATGAATTCCGTCCTTCTGAAAAGTTTATGATAGGGTATATATTTATAGGTGTCCTCCTGTATAAATTTAGCAGCTCCCCCTTGTCCGGCAATTACAACATTTCTTGGATTCCAGGTAAATTTGTAATTCCATAGATTATTATCACTTTCAGGGGCAACCAGGCCGCCTGTAAAAGATTCAAATAGCAACATTTTACCGCCCTTGTCCCTTATTCTATTAATAAGTTGCATGGCGCTCATATGGTCTAAACCCGGGTCTAAACCAATTTCATTCATAAAAATTAATCCATTTTTTTTAGCTGCAGCATCTAATGCTTTAATTTCTTTGCTTACATAGGATGCAGTAATCAAATGTTTTTTAAAACGAATGCAATCTTCGGCCACTTTTATGTGAAAGCGTGCCGGGAGCATAGAAATAACAATATCTGAGTTTTTAATGGCCATCCCTATTTCATCATCCTTAAAAATATCCAACTTTATAACTTTACACGAAGGATGGTTTTTTATTTCATCGGGAACTATCTTGGTATTGAGATCGCCAATAGTTAATTGTAGTTTTTCTGAATCTGCTTTTTCCAGAAAGTAATCCAACAAATACGAGGTAGATTTACCCGCCCCTATGACTAATATTTTTCGTGACATTAAATTTAATTTCTGTTCGAAGTATTGCTGGGACTAAGGTATCAAATTGTTACATTTGTCAAGAATATGGTCATTTAAGTTATGAACAAAACAATTTTCCATACAGGAGTTTTCTTTGGAGTATTGGCCGTGGTTTTAGGTGCTTTTGGAGCTCATGGGTTGAATAATCTTGTGTCTTCAGGCGAGATAGACACTTTTAAAACCGGAGTGACTTATCAAATGTATCACGCCCTATTATTACTTATCCTTGGCAGTGTGAAAAGCATTCCCGAAGAAAAGAAGAAACTGGTTTATTATTTTATTGTTTCAGGGATAGTTTTTTTCTCATTTTCCATTTATTTGTTGGCTACTAACAGCCTGACAGGCTTTGATTTTAAATCGATAGGCTTTATAACTCCAATTGGGGGGCTTCTTTTGATTTTAGGATGGTTATTTTTAGGCTATCGTGCTTATAGAAAATTCTAATAATCAAGGAGAATGGCTTAAATGAATGATCCACGATTTGATATGTTTTTAGCAACTAGAACACGATATAAATGACAATAAAGAGCAGTTCAATGAATTCAATTTCTTTAAAAGAGTACGGCCTGGAAACCAATCGGATATTTTACCAATTAGATCCTGAACAACTTCATCAGATTACCCTTGAGCGAGGAATGGGCAAGGAGGCATCAAACGGAGCCTTGAGCGTTAACACCGGAGAGTTCACTGGGCGTTCTCCAATGGATCGTTTTATTGTTAAAGACAAAATAACAGAGGACAAAGTCTGGTGGGGGAATATAAATATTCCCTTCTCCCCCGAGAAGTTTAATTCACTTTATGCCAAGGTGATCACTTACTTAAAGGACAAGGATCTATTTGTAAGGGACTGTTATGCCTGTGCAGATATTAATTATCAATTAAATTTAAGGGTTATTAATGAATACCCCTGGTCCAATTTATTTGCATATAATATGTTTCTTAGGCCTCAGGAAAAGGAATTAGCGAATTTTGAGCCGGAATGGACTGTAATAAATGCACCTGGGTTTAGGGCAGATAGTGTGGTTGATGGAACGAGACAACACAATTTTGCCATTCTGAATTTTACCCGAAAAATTGCTTTAATAGGGGGTACAGGTTATACCGGAGAGATTAAGAAAGGAATTTTCTCTGCTTTAAACTTTATCCTGCCTTTATATAAGAATACTTTGCCTATGCATTGTTCGGCCAATGTTGGGGAAAAGGGAGATACTGCCTTATTTTTTGGACTTTCAGGTACCGGTAAGACAACTTTGTCTACAGATCCATATAGAAAATTGATTGGTGATGATGAACATGGCTGGACCGAAGGAAATACAGTTTTTAATTTTGAAGGTGGTTGCTATGCCAAGGTGATTAATCTTAGTGCCGAAAAGGAACCCGAGATTTATGCCGCCATTAAAAAAGGGGCAATTTTGGAAAACGTTATTATGGATTCAGGAGGGAATGTCGATTATGAAAATACGTCAATAACTCAAAATACCCGGGTAAGTTATCCTATTGATCATATTTCCAATATAAAAATACCTTCAATTGGAGAAGACCCTAAAAACATTTTTTTCCTTACAGCGGATGCCTTTGGAGTGTTACCCCCTATATCAAAATTAACTCCAAGCCAGGCTGCATATCATTTTATGTCCGGATATACAGCTAAGGTGGCCGGGACAGAAGCAGGGGTAATAGAACCTATACCTTCATTCTCTGCTTGTTTCGGAGCGCCGTTTATGCCTTTGCATCCTGCAGAATACGCAGAAGTATTAAGCAGAAAAATGAAAGAATCTCAGGTTAATGTTTGGTTAGTTAACACCGGATGGACGGGTGGGCCATATGGGGTTGGAACACGAATGAAATTAGAATACACAAGAACCATGATTCGTGCCGCACTAGATGGCGAATTAGGATTGTATACCTATGATGCCTACCATATTCATTCTGTTTTTGGTGTAGCACAACCACGAACTTGCCCAGGTGTCCCTACTGATGTTTTGAGCCCGAGAGCAACCTGGAATAACGATAAAGCGTATTATGATACTGCATTTAAACTTTCCAATGCTTTTCGTGAGAATTTTAAAAAGTTCGAGTCTTATGCCAGTGAAGAAATAAGGAGAGGTGGACCCCAGCGTTATAATTATTAACTAAAAAGGTCTCAGTAAATGAGACCTTTTTAGTTGAGATTTTATTTTTTATTGACACTGGTAATGTACTTCTGTAAAGCCATTGTCATCGATGGAGTTTCCGGTGTCGGAGCTTTTATGTCAATTCGCAGGCTGGCTTGAGTTGCTGCTAAAACGGTTGAATTTCCAAATACTGCTATTCTCGTATCTTTTTGCTCAAAGTCAGGAAAATTTTTAAGTAATGATTCTATACCTGATGGGCTAAAAAACACCAGAACATCGTAATAGACATTTCTTAAATCCGAGAGATCGCTTATAACAGTTTTATAGAAAATACCTCGATCCCAGTTAATAACCAGTTCATTTAAGGCATCGGGAATAGACGGTTTTAAAACATCTGACGAGGGCAGTAAAAAAGATTCCTCTTTATATTTTTTAATTAAGTGAAGTAATTCACTAAAATTTCTTTTGCCTACATAAATTTTTCGTTTCCTGTAAACAACATATTTCTGGAGATAAAAAGCTACTGCCTCAGATTGGCAGAAATATTTCATGGTATCCGGAACTTTAAAACGCATTTCTTCAGCTATTCTAAAGAAATGATCAACAGAATTTCTGCTGGTAAGAATTATAGCGGAATAATTTTTAAGATCAATTTTTTGCTGCCTTACGCTTTTGGCGTCTACTCCTTCAACATGTATGAAAGGCCTAAAGTCTACCTTTACTTTTTCCTTTTCAATTAGTCTTAGGTATGGAGAATTTTCCATTATTGGTTCTGGTTGGGACACCAAAATCGTTTTTACCTTCATGTATCTTAATCTTTTAGATAATTTGCAATGATTACAAAGGGTGCAATTTCGAGAGCGCAAAGGTACAAAATAAAATAGAAAAAGTAGCTTGAGATTAATTTTTGATAATTTTTTATTATAGTTATCCAACCAATAACATTTACCACTACTATTAGAAAAATGCTAACAAATACTACTATTTTCGAATCTTTAAGTACATAAGTAATGACAATATTGGCTGCTAACATGATGATACTACTGTAGTTAAGGTAGGATAGCTTTTTAAAAATGAATTCGGATACTATCTTATTATTATTAAAGACAAATCCCCCCCCCAT
The DNA here is from genome assembly GCA_965363995.1 of uncultured Eudoraea sp. Lineage (GTDB taxonomy): Bacteria > Bacteroidota > Bacteroidia > Flavobacteriales > Flavobacteriaceae > Eudoraea. The sequence goes on along the minus strand of CBDTVZ010000050.1, from coordinate 2,246 downwards.
TTGCACAAATATTTTACCAAATAAAAACAAGAATAGAAACCCTAGAATAATTATAAAAACAACAGGAAATAGGTCACTTTCTGAATTGGACAAAATAGTTGAAGCCAAATAGATGAAGAGTGAAAAATTTAGAAGTTGGAATATTGTAAAAAAGATATTGAACCAATTTAATAGTTTATCCTTTTTATTGTACATAAAAATATACTTGTTATTAAAAGGGAGTATAATAAAATTTAAAAACCTGTTGTAAAATAAATTCTTAGCAATAACCATAAACAGTATACTGGAAAAGATAATTACTGTTATCCAATCTATATTATTGATTACTCTTTGAACAGGCTCCATTATGGCAATTTAGCGATTTCCCCATTTAAACTCCAATAAAGTCCATTTTCAGAAATACTTATCTTAAAATAGTCCGCATCATTTATGATCGGTTCTGGTATTGATAGCTTAAAGCTCGTTGTATCTTTAGATTTAAGTACACTTACCCCATCTTGCGATGGGCTGGCTTGAATTTTTTGTACCTCTCTGAAGTTTTTGTATTTGTTCAGAAATACCACCCCAAATTCCAATTTGGATATTTCTATATCAGTCGTGTATGGATTGTATATTTTAAAGCTTAAATTCTTGTCTTCCATTAATTCACCAGAGGTATCAACAATAGTTCTTAATTTTCTAAAAGATTCAAAATTCTTTATATAGACACCATAATATGGAACTCCTTTTGCATCGTAATAGGAGATGTCTCCCTCTTTTAAAAATTTGGAGATATAAATTATTTTTTGCCCTTGTACCTGATCTTCAGACTCATTAATCGAAAACTGGTTTGGCCTGTACCTGATATTGTTTATTGAATAGGAGGGAATACCAGAATAAAAAGTATACATGGATGCATCGGTATAGGAATTTTCGAAAACTACAGGAATTGTCCCAACTTTTGACCTTATTTCGTTTACCCAATCTCTATTTCCATGCGTTTCATAAACTATGGGGAAAAGAGGAGCATAAATCAGACCTATTCTGAGGAAAACTAAAATTATGATATTAGCTGTACCAAGAATAAAGATCCATTTTCTGGTAATCCTATCCTGCAGTATTTGATTGTATACCACTACAATCATTGGAATACAAATAACAACCAACCATTGTGTTTGAATGCGTCTGTTAAAACTGGAAATAAAAAAGAATACAATTATTCCATAAATTATATACAAAAGAGCTTTGTTAAATTTATCGGATCTTTTTGTTTTCAATAAAGCTCTGTATATCCATGGAAATGTTAAGCCGAAAAGTACAATCAGGTTAACAAAAAACGCAAGAGTAAAATCGGCAAATTCGTAGGCCCTGTTTGGCCTTTCAAATAAATGATACTTTATAGAAACAAAGTCATTATCAATTAACCATATAAAATGAGGGGTATAACAGATTAGGGCAATTAATACAGAAAGCCAGGCATATTTGTTAAAGACAAGGCGTAGATTAGACATCAATACTAACAGAATTACCAGAACAGCATTGTACTTACTGTACATTAATGCAGCTATGACAAGTCCCAAAAGAACCGATAAACCAATGGAAGGAGACTTTAAAAACTTCTTATATATCAATAAAAATAATGCGGTAAAGAAAAGTAATGGTGTATCGGGTAGTGTTAGGAATCCATAGGCATTAATAAGGGTAATTGAGAAAACCAATATAAAATAATGAAGTATATATTTATTCTTTCTATGGTCATCTATTAAAAACCAGAGGACTATATAGGTGCCAGCAGAAAGAAAAATACTTATAAAGCGAACTCCTAGTTCTCCATTAAAAAACAGGCTGCTTAACTTGACGATCAAAGCAACCATTGGTGGATGATCAAAGTAGCCCCAGGCCATATGCTGAGCATAATACCAATAGTAAGCTTCGTCAGAAATTAGCTCAGTAAAATAACCTTGTAACAGGTTTATTATAAAAATTGCTGCTAATAAATAAAGGAAAATTCTAGGTAGTTTAAGTTTCATTAGGGTTGCCGATTCGCTTCAAAATTACAAATAATAGCACTAATTAATTCCTTTAAAGAAACGATAAAATTACTTTTGTATTTTCTGCCAGACCTTTTAAAGTAGTATTTTTGTCAAAATTACCAAAAGGCAAATGACGGATAGCTTAGTAATAATTCCAACGTTTAATGAAATTGAGAATATTGAAGCTATTATAGATGCTGTTTTTCAACTTAAAAAAGAATTTGATGTTTTAAT
>CBDTVZ010000049.1:0-11526 GCA_965363995.1 uncultured Eudoraea sp. | reverse complement strand
TACCTGAATAATTGGAAAACTTCTATTTTTAGGGTTGTACAAGAAAGTAATTTAACTATATTTACACCCTTATTTTCAATTTCTTTTCAAAAGAAAAAGCTGAATTTAAGCCGCTGATAGTTGTTGTTTTTATACTATAATTTATAACACCTTTTCTATGTACCACAAATACTATTTTCACTTATCCATTTTAATACTGGGAGGTCTTACTATTTTTACTTCCTGTAAAGACAAAAGCGCCGAAGCACCCCCTCCGGAAATCCAGGTTATTAATGTCATTAAAAAAGATGTCCCTTTAACAAGAGATTTTGTAGGACAGATCTACGGGTTTCAGGATATTCCAATAAGAGCCAGGGTTGAAGGTTATTTAGAGGGAGTTCATTTTCAAGAAGGCTACCCGGTTAAAAAAGGGCAGTTGCTTTATTCTATTGATGCCCAGCCTTTTATCGAAGCAGTTGCTGCTCAGGAAAGTTTCGTTGCAGAAGCTCAAACTTACCTGGTCAATGCTGAGAATGAATTAGTAAGATACAAACCTTTAGCAGAAATTAATGCGGTGAGTAAAAGTGACCTGGATGCTGTCCAGGCCAGCAGGGATGCAGCCGTAGCTTCCCTGGAAGCTGCTAATGCCAATTTAAGGATGTCCCAGATAAATCTTAGTTATACAAAAATCAAATCTCCAATTAACGGTCTTATAGGTAAAACTGAGGCACGGACCGGCGAATTTGTTGGGCGAGAACCCAACCCGGTGATACTGAACATGGTATCGGATGTAACTAAAACAAGAGTTGAATTTTTTCTAACAGAAGCAGAGTATTTAATACTTGCCCGGAAATTTAATGAGTTTGTTTCAGAAGATGGAACAATAAATCAGGAGAGGCCTCAAAGTACCAATAATCTGACTTTAATTCTTGCAGACGGAACTATTTATGAAGAGAAAGGAAGTGTTGAATTCCTGGGTAGAGCCATCGATGCAAGTACAGGAGCTATTTTGGTTCAGGCATCGTTTGATAATAAAAAAAGGCTTCTCAGGCCCGGAATGTACGCAAAAGTACGAGTTGAATTTGAAGTAGCCGAAGGTGCAATTCTTGTACCTCAAAAATGTGTTACGGAACTTCAGGGTCAATTTGCGGTAATGGTTGTGGAAGAAGGTAATATCATAAAGTCAAGACAAGTTGTGGTTTCTGACAGAATTGGTGATCTCTGGTTAATTAAAGAAGGATTAGAGGCAAATGATCAGGTGGTTCTTGAAGGTGTCCAAAAGGTAGCAACCGGTATGGAAATTAAACCTGTTCTTACTGAGTTCGAAAGTCAAACTTCTGAAAATTAAAATATTATGGCTGAAGATTCAGGTAATTTTTTCGTACGAAGACCCATTGTGGCCATTGTTATTGCTATTGTCATTGTTATAGTTGGGAGTGTCTCCTTGCTGGGATTGCCCATAGAACAATATCCAAACCTTACTCCTCCAATTGTTCGGGTTAGTGCTACTTATACCGGAGCGAATTCAATTAGTGTTGAAGAATCAGTTGCCACTCCTTTGGAACAGGAAATCAATGGGGTAGACAATATGATTTATATGAAATCAACCAATACCAATGATGGCACTATGGTTATTGATATCTCATTTGACGTAGGTACAGATCCGGACATGAATACGGTATTGGCTCAAAACAGGGTATCTGCTGCTTCGGCAAAACTCCCTCAGGAAGTAACCAAATTTGGGGTAACTACAAAAAAATCTTTGCCAATGATTATGATGGCAGTTACCCTGACTTCAGACGGAAGATATGATCAGGATTTTCTTGGAAATTATGCCTTGATCAATATTAAGGATAAACTGGCTAGAATTAAGGGTATTGGTGATATTGATATTATGGGTACCTCTGACTACTCCATGAGAATATGGGTAAAACCAGATTTACTTTCAAAACTTGGAATTACAGTACCTGAAATCCTGAATGCTATTAATGCGCAAAACGTAATTGTCCCAGGAGGTAAATTTGGTGCTGAACCATCCCCTCCCGGTACAGAGTTTACCTATACGGTGCGTTTACCAGAAAGATTTAATTCTGCTGAGGCGTTTGAAAATATAGTGGTAAGAACTCATAAAGATGGATCACAGGTAAAAATTGGTGATATTGCTACTGTAAAACTGGGGGTGGAAGCCTATGCCATGATTACGCGCATGAACGAAAAAACCTGCGCAATTATTGCCTTGTACCAGGCTCCGGGGTCTAATGCTGTTGAATTAGCAGAGAACATACGCCTTGAAATGGAAAATCTCTCTAAGGATTTTCCGGAAGGCGTCAAATATGATGTTGCGCTAGACTCTACATTGCCTATTACTGCAGGTATTAAAGATATTGTGGTAACATTGATAATAGCGCTTATCCTCGTGATCTTAGTGGTGTTTATTTTTATCCAGGACTGGCGGGCTACTTTAATCCCAACACTGGCCATCCCGGTATCTCTGATTGGAACCTTTATATTTTTCCCGTTACTGGGCTTTACCATAAACGTTTTATCACTTTTAGGATTGGTATTGGCTATTGGAATTGTGGTAGATGATGCCATTGTAGTTGTTGAAGCGGTACAGGTAAATATGGCCAAAGGAATGAATTCCAGAGCAGCTACTTTGGATGCTATGAAAAAGGTGACCGCACCCGTAATTGCAACAACGCTTGTATTGGTGGCAGTGTTTATCCCTGTTGCCGGAATGGCTGGAATTACCGGATTGCTTTATCAACAGTTTGCCATTACAATTGTAGTTTCTGTTCTTGTATCTTCCTTAAATGCGTTAACTCTTAGCCCTGCCTTGTGCTCATTACTATTAAAAGAACCAAAACCTTACAAAGGAGTTTTAGGTAAGTTCTTTGGCAAATTTAATAAGGGTATGGACAAGGCTACCGATTCATATATGAGTTATGCCAATGTGGTTGCCAGAAAACTCAAAAGAGGTGTTATTTTTATTGTAGTGATGACCCTGGGTGTAGTTCTCTTTGGAAGCCTGGTGCCTGGCGGATTTATTCCTGAAGAAGATATGGGCTATTTCTATATAAACATACAATTACCTAATGCGGCATCAATTCAGAGAACAAATGTCATTGACCAACAAATTGAAGAAATTCTTACAAATAATCCTGACGTTAAATATACAGTTAGCGTTACAGGATATAATGTATTGGCAGGATCTGCGATTCCTAGTAATGGCTTAATGTTTGTCACGTCCTCTGATTGGGGAGATCGTGATCTAACTACCAAAGAGATTATTGATAACCTGAATATGGAATTTGCTCAGAAGATTAAAGGTGCTCAGGTATTTGCATTTGGTCCTCCTGCTCTACCGGGATTAGGGAGCGGTTCCGGATTTAGTATTATGATTCAGGATCGGGGAGGAAATACCCCTGCATATTTAGGGGAAAATACCATGAAATTTATCAAAGCTGCTAAGGAACGTCCGGAAATTGGCGCTGCATTTACTACCTATCAGGCGAATGTTCCTCAAAGATACCTGGATATTGACAAGGAGAAAGCACTCAAAATGGGTGTTTCACTTAATGATTTATACACTACTGTAGGCTCCTTTATGGGTGGAGCCTACGTGAATGACTTTACCAGATTTGGTAGATTATATAAAACCTATATTCAGGCCGAGCCCGAATACAGGGTAAACGAAGAACAGATCAATAATTTCTATATTAAGAATAATGAAGGAGATATGGTTCCACTGGCCACTATAGCAACCGTAAAACCTATATCGGGTCCTGATTATACAAACAGGTTTAATTTATATAGATCTGTAGAGGTTTCGGGTGGTCCGGCCCCGGGGTACACCTCTGCTGAGGCAATTGCTGCCCTTGAGGAAGTAGGAGATGAAGTGCTCCCTTCAGACATGAGTTATAGTTGGAATGCCATGTCTTTCCAGGAGAAAAAATCTTCCGGATCCCTTATGATCATTCTTACCTTTTCCCTTGTATTTGTATTTCTAATACTTGCGGCACAGTATGAGAGTTGGTCTTTACCATTTTCAATCCTGCTTGGTACTCCATTTGCCATTTTTGGAGCCCTTATTTTTCTGTGGGTAGCCAGATTATTTACTCCAACTTTTGAAAATAACATCTTTGCACAGGTTTCCTTTGTAATGCTTATTGGTATGGCGGCTAAAAATGCAATTCTTATAGTAGAATTTGCGAATGAAGAATTTAAAAAAGGAGCCAGCCTGTTTGATGCAGCTATTAAGGCAGCAAGGTCCAGATTCCGTCCTATACTTATGACGGCATTCTCCTTCATACTTGGGGTTTTTCCATTGGTTATTGCCACAGGCTCAGGAGCAGAATCCAGGAAGGTTATGGGGATGGCTTTACTTGGAGGGATGTCTATTGCAACACTTCTTGGGGTGTTCTTTTATCCTATGTTGTTTGTCCTTATAGGAAAGATAGCAGGCTATGAGAAAAAACGAGATAAGGAATTAGCAACTTCAACTGAAATTTCAAATTAAGATGAAAAAGATAAAAGAAATGAAATTCAAGATTTCCTTTATACTTATTGCTTTAAGTACCGTCTTCTTATTTGAAGCATGTAAAGTAGGACCTAGTTTTAAAACACAGCGTACAGAAATAGATTCCACGGCAGTTTACCGTTATGACAGTATTCAATTGGCCATGACAGATTCTGTACTAAATATTAGTTGGTGGGAACTCTTTGATGACCCTGTTTTAGCTGATTTGATTAAAATTGGATTAAGTGAAAATAAAGATGCACTTATTGCGTCTTCCAGAATAGAACAGGCCATGGCGCAGTTGGGTTTCACTAAAGCAGACCTTTGGCCAAAGATTGGCTATAACGTTGGTGTACAAAGAGGGAATGTCATCGCAGGCGTACCTACTCAAGGTTCTTCGGCACAAAACATTTTTACCGGCTTTGGGACCCTAAGCTGGGAACTGGACTTTTGGGGTAAATTCAGACGAGCCAATGAAGGTGCAAGAGCAGAATTAGTCGCTTCTGAATATGGTGAGCGAACTGTGCAAATAGGTTTAATAGCTGCTATTGCAGCAACTTATTATCAATTACTGGATTTTAAGTGGAGAGAGTATATCTCAAGAAAAACTCTCGAGTTGCGAGAGGAATCTTTGAATATCATTCAGGCAAGATACGACAGTGGCATCGTTCCTGAAATTGACCTCAATCAGGCTCAGATTCAGAGGGCCATTGCAGCTTCAGCCGTACCTCTTTTCCAGAGGTCTGTAGCCCAAACAGAAAACGCCCTTGGTATTTTACTTGGTAGAAATCCCGGGCCTATTACCACAGGAACTGAGCTGAAGGAACAGCAGTTACCTCCGGATATCCCTGTGGGCATACCTTCTATGTTAATGGAAAGAAGGCCGGATATATTGCAGGCTGAGGCCTTTTTACACGCTCAAAACGCGCAAATTGGGGTTGCTGTTGCCCAAAGGTTTCCATCTATAAGTCTTACCGGCTTGCTTGGTGTTGCCAGTGGTGATGTTTCCAATTTAACTTCTAATCCCGCAGCTTGGGCCATCGGCGGTAGTCTTCTGGGCCCTTTATTTGAATTTGGCAAAAATAAACGCCGGGTCGAAATTGAGCGAAAGATAACCGAGCAGGTATTATACGAATACGAGAGAACCGTAATCATTGCTTTTCAGGAAGTAGAAGATGCGCTGGTAGAAATAAGCACCCTCAAGGAAGAAAGACAGGCCAGAATGGACCATGTAACTGCTGCTAATAATGCGCAATATCTCTCGGGAGAAAGATACGATAAAGGGGTTACCAGTTTCCTTGAACTAATTGAGAGTCAAAGACAGGCATTTGAAGCCCAATTGAGTTTATCTGAAACAACTCAAAAGCTGTTCAATGGCTATGTTAACCTATATAAAGCCCTGGGCGGCGGTTGGTTGTCAGAAGCAGAAATGAATGCCGCGGCAAATGCTACTTCACAGGAATAAGTAATCCTGAGTAACAATCATAACTATTCAAGGCCTCTTCGGAGGCCTTTTTTTATTATTTCCCTGCGAAGGGACATACCAACAAGGTAGCTGGAAAACTTTGAGAAAACTCCTTAATGAAGAATAAGAAGCGGTCTGATAAAATACTAAGTAAGAAAAAAGTCAACCAGCTATTGAGCCTAAATTTTATACTACTATTCTTTTAAACGAAATAGACATGTCTGATTAACTTTAAACATTAATATTTCAAAAAAAATTAAATAATTTAAGTTTAAAGTAATGATTTTCAGCTTTTTATAATTGACCAAACACCTGTCATTTTAGAAATTTTATCAATACTTTCGGATGGCTCAATATCTATAACTTTTAATATTTCAGTAATACAACCGGTCCATCCGGTTTGGTGACTGGCCCCAATACCTTTACCCGAATCCCCATGAAAATATTCATAAAACAATACCAGATCTTTCCAGTGCGGATCATTGAAGATCTCATCCTGTCCATTAACTGGTCTTTTCCCACTTTCATCAGCAAGAAAGATCCTGGCAATTCGCTTTGAAATAAATTGAACTACTTCAAACAAGTTCATTTCATTTCCTGAACCAGTAGGACATTCTATCATAAAATCTTTTCCATAATAGGCAAAATAATTTAGAAGTGCTTGAAGAATAAGGACATTCAATGGTATCCATACTGGTCCCCGCCAATTCGAATTTCCGCCAAACATATCACTGTCAGATTCTGCAGGTAAATATTCAACTTTAAACTCCTTACCCTCCCAATTAAAAACATAGGGGTGATCTTTGTGATACTTCGATAACGATCTCAACCCATAGGGACTTAGGAATTCGTCTTCATCAAGCATTTTATGTAATATTCGCCGTAGTTTATTTTCATTTACAATGGCTATCATTGCATTGTTATTAATTCCTGATTTTCGGGGTGGATGCACATTTTCTCCAATTTCAGGATATTTTATGCCGAAATTTTTAAATCGCTTTAGAAGCTTTGGGAATTTATTTATCAGGTCCTCTGAAAAAATGCTAACAGACATTAATGGAAGCAATCCAACTACGGATCGTACCTTAAGTCTGGTTGATGTTCCATCCGGTAAATGAAGTAAATCGTAGAAAAAACCATCTTCCTCGTCCCAAAGTATATTATCACCATCACCTGCCTGGCTCATAGCTGCGGATATCCACATAGTATGTTTGTAAAATTTGTAGACATAGGATGTATAATGGGAATCGTATTGTGCCAATTCAAAAGAAATTCGCAACATTTGCATACTAAAAAAAGCCATCCACGCTGTACCATCAGCTTGTTCAATATGGCCACCTGTAGGTAATGAACCACTTCGATCAAATACACCAATATTATCCAGTCCTAAAAAACCACCGTGAAAGAGATTATTACCTTCCGGATCTTTACGGTTTACCCACCACGTAAAATTTAGCAATAACTTTCCAAAGCTAAATCGTAGAAATTCAATATCCCCTTTTCCTTTGTTATTGTATTTATCATTGAGATACATCTGCATTGTAGCCCAGGCATGTACCGGAGGATTGACATCACCAAAGTTCCACTCATAGGCCGGCATTTGTCCGTTTGGGTGTATATAATCATTTCTCAGCAATAGATCCAGTTGATTTTTAGCAAAATCCGGATCAACCACCTTTAGCGGAAATATGTGAAAAGCAAGATCCCACGCGGCAAACCAGGGATACTCCCACTTATCGGGCATCGAAATGATATCCTTTGTAATCATGTGATGCCACTCTCTATTTCTGAAATATTTGTATTCCTTTTTAAAATCTAAAGGTTTTACACCATTTTCCTGAAGCCATTGCCCAACGTCATAATTATAAAACTGTTTAGACCAAAGCATTCCTGCGAAAGCCTGGCGTGCCACCAGATAATGTTCCGGATTAGCTTTTGATCCCTGAGACAAAATTTCATCATAAAATTCATTTGCCTCCTTCTCCCTGCTATCAAATACTAATTCAAAATCATCCGGGGAATCCGTTAATTGAGTCTGATTCTTTTTTACCAACCTCAGCTTAATCTCAAAGGAATCTCCTGCAGGTATAGTATAATGATAATGAGCTGAAGCTTTTGTACCGGTTTTAGAAGAGTTTACCGTTCCCTTATTTTTATTGACTACATAATTATTGATTCCATCCTTCACATAAGGAGATCGATTATCCGAATTAAATAATACTTCATTATTGCTTTCATTATTCGTAAAAAGCAACTCCGGAGTTCCTTCACAAATGAGATAATATTCCCCTAATTCCTTATTAATATTTTCATCTGAATGATAACAATGAACGGTATTCATATTCTTTATTTCCTGAAGAACAGGAACAGGAGTTCCTTCATTCCAGGACCAGGTATTTCTAAACCAGATGGTAGGTAATAAATGTAATTCAGCTGCCTCAGGACCCCTATTGTATGCTTTAATTTTTATGTATATATCTTCGGCATTATTTTTTGCATAGGTAACAAACACGTCGAAATATCTGTTTTCTTCAAAAATACCTGTATCAAGGAGTTCGAATTCGGGATCGTGTTTACTGTTTTCCTGATTTTTTTGGTAAAGTTCAGTATATGGAAATGCTCTCTGTGGATATTTGTATAAATATTTCATCCAGGAATGCGTAGGAGTGCTATCCAAATAAAAATAATACTCTTTCACGTCTTCTCCGTGATTCCCCTGTGTATTTGTAAGCCCAAACAATCGTTCTTTTAAAATGGGGTCCTTTCCATTCCATAGCACAAGTCCAAAACACAACAACTGATTATCATCACAAATACCACCCATGCCGTCTTCACCCCATCGGTAAGCTCTTGACAGGGAATCTTTATGTGAAAAATAACCCCAGGTATCTGCCCCGCCACTATGATCTTCCCGAACGGTTCCCCATTGGCGTTCGCTAAGATAGGGCCCCCATTTTTTCCATGCAGATGTTCCTTTTTTATCCTCTTTTAAACGTGTCTTTTCAATTGATGCCATTGTTATATTTCATTATGAAACCTTTATCGAACTAATAGTAAAAATAAACATGCGCATATAAAATTGGTCAGGTAAACTTAGAACATTTACATATATAGTCTTATGATAATAGTCATTGTTAAAATATGAATTAATCCTTGTCATTAATCCAGATGCTGTATACGGGACCTGCATTTACAGGGTTATTCGGATATTACATTTCATTTCTAACGATCTCCTTTATCACATCCTAAGAGGACAATAGAGTGGCAGACATAGGAGTAATAATAGTTATAAGTAGATCCAGGAGTATTATCCGTGATTAGTTTCCGCTAAATGAATTATTCTTTTCTGGCAGTAGCAGATTTAGTACCCATAATTTTTCAAAACATCCAATTTAGAAGAAATTCTACAACGAATGAATTGGTAAGATGAATAAAAAAGGCACCCACTATTGGGATTATTATAAAGGCTATTCTGGATGGTCCATAACTTTTTGTTATAGCACTCATATTTGCCATGGCAATTGGTGTAGCTCCAAGAGCACCTCCTATATATCCTGCACTTATCACAGCCGCATCATAATTTTTACCTAAGGCTCTAAAAAGTACAACTAAGGTGAAAATAAGAATTAGAATTACCTGACATGCCAGCATTACAAGTAATGGTATAGCCAATTCTATCAAAATCCAGAGCTGTAAGCTCATTAAAGACATGGCCATAAATAAACCAAGACTGATATCCGAAATTACAGCGAGTGCAGGTGATCCTATTGGACTTTTTAAATTGGGTGCCTTAGGAAAAATCTTAGGTACGAGATTTGTCAGTATCATTCCGTATAACATACAATGTACAAACAACGGGAGATTTATACCCAATTTTCTTAGTAGTTCATCCGAGTAAATCCCAAACCCTATAGCCACTGCCAAATACCAGAGCACTGAAAGTATGGAATCTACATTTATGCTAAGTTTTGTGTCATATTGTTTTCCTACCATTATGGGTTCATGATCTTCAGACTTGAGATTATGTTTCTTAATTAGAAAACGAGCTACCGGGCCTCCAAGCAGCCCCCCCATTACAAGCCCAAATGTTGCAACTGCAATTCCAATTTCCATGGCATTCCCAACTTTGTAATCTGCACCGAATATGGACTCCCAGGCTATAACTGTACCATGACCCCCCTGAAGGGCAACAGAACCACCCAATATACCTATTGCCGGGTTTTCCCCAAATAATTTCATCACATAAACCCCCATAATATTTTGAATAAAAATATATACAGAGGCAAGCAGCATCATAATAAACAAAGGTTTTCCCCCCTCTATTAGCGATTTTGCTTTTGTTGAAAGCCCGATAGCTGTAAAGAATACTATCAACAGGGCATCCCTCAATTCCAAGTTAAATGTAACTACGTAATTAGACAGTGCATATATGGCCCCGAAAATTATAGATGCAACAACTCCCCCGGTAACAGCCTCCGGAATATTATAGCTTCTAAGAAAGTGAAATTTCCTATTAAGATATTTACCAAAGAAAAATACAATAATGGCAAATATTAGTGTTTGTCTACCGTCTAATTCCATTTTTATAATTTGTTTTTGATCGGTTGTTATTTCTTCAAATTGTTATTAAGCTCTTAACCTCAATAAAAAAGTTTAAAATTTCGAAAGGTTTTTATTCAACAAGCTTAATTCCATATTATTTGTTGAAGCAAGATACTATTTTTAGTCATATTTCAGTAGTAAAATCAAGAACTCATATGTCCTGGTAGGATTTTGTAAAAAACTTGGTTTTAACCATTGAGTGAGATATCGGCATTAATTGATTGCGTAAGTAAAAATATTACAATTTATTATACCTTTCTGCTTTGAACTAAAGACATATCGAATTCCAAAGAGAAACGGTTGGAAGAAAAGGCTTAATAATGTCTAACAAACAATATGCGCATTGAGTGACCAAGGTGTCAGTCATTTTTATCTGTAGAAATCCAATTTAAATGTCTCCGGACAAAGAATATCAGTCAAATACTAATTTAAAATTGTGATAGATGGAAAAAAGTTCTGTACAGTATGAAAAGCTAAACAAAAAGGTATTGGAACTTCAGAAGAGGCTGGAACGCTATGAATTATTCGTAGCAGGTTCTACTTCCGGGCTGTGGGACTGGGATATTCAATCTGATGAGATATACTATTCTGATCGTTTTAAAGAACTTTTGAGCTATGTACCCGAAGACTTCTCTAATTCACCGGATGAATTTTGGAAGCGGTTGCATGCTGATGATTTCAAATTAGTTGAGCGGGCTATCACTGCGCTCCTTGAAAAACGAGTTCCTTACATAATAGATTACAGACTTCGAAACAAGTCTGGAGAATATCTATGGTTTCATGCGCGTGGGCAAGCTCTATGGAATGAGAAGGGTATAGCTACTCGAATGTCGGGCTCAATAGCTGACATTACGCAGCGAAAGAAGGCAGAATCGGATCTAAAGTTGAGCAAAGAGCGCTATGAACTGGCTGCTAGAGGTTCTGCAGCAGGGATATGGGATTGGGATATGGTTACTGGCAA
>CBDTVZ010000048.1:0-11933 GCA_965363995.1 uncultured Eudoraea sp. | reverse complement strand
GTCCCTTTAACTCTGTAAAGGATGTCCGTTTATCGTACCCAACTTGGGGCCAACGGCTCGTATATGAAAAGTGGGGTTTTTACGCACTAGTTTTTCAGTTTGTAGCTGACCTATATTTTATGTTTATACTTTTAGTTTAGCACATTACCCACTATTTTTTATATACATAGTTAGCACTCATATTTATTCTTTTAGCTTATCCAACTTTTTTTTTATTTCGGTATTTTTAGGGTTCAATTCTAATGCTTTATTATAAAACTTTCTAGCTTTCTCTTTATCTCCTTTAAGCTTGTATGCTTCAGCTAAACTATCCCAAGAGTTGCTTGATAAAGGGTAATTTTGTGTGTTATAATTAAAGTAGAAAATCGCCTTTTCAATATCAGGTCGAGTATAAAGAAATAAATAACCATAATAATTAATAAGTCCTTCGGGCAAGTAGACATTGTACCCAAGCCTTTCCGATAATTTAGAAAACTTCGTTTTTATCAATTCTGGATTAATATACATTTCATCATAGTTTACCATATGACCTCTAAAGATATATTTCATACCATCTATAAATGAAATAAGAGGCATAGAATGATGATTCTCTTCTTTATACACATACTTTTTATAATCAAAACTAATATTAGTTGGAGGTTTTTGTTCAAACTCCTGAATAAAAGTCCATCCTGGATTATATTTTTCAAGATATACATTGTTAGATACCCTATCTACAGTTGTAAAGAACGTATCTCGCTTAGAACCTTTGTATTCTTTAGAAAAATCTTTGAGGCGTTGCATCATTATTTCATTGTCCCACCAAGCGCTAAAATCAATTACTATATAAGAGTTGAATGTTTCTGGAATTGAAAATAAAGCTTGTAAAACTGGTAAGCCTGTAAACGAATAACCCACAAGAGTACGATATGAATTAGTTCTGTAATTCTTTTCAACAAATGGGATTAGTTCTTTTTGAATAAATTTCAGAAAGTTGTCTGCACCACCACTAACTTCTAGTCCTTTTTCCTTTTCATTGGTATAGCCAATTAACGAATTAGTAGGAGAGGAGTCTCTAATTCTGTCTTGACTAGTAATTCCGATTACAATCATTTCAGGAACCTGAGGACTGGCATCACTACTTAATTGAGTAATTACTCCTGAAAACGAATTGAAAAATTTTTCCCCATCTAAAAGGTATAGCACGGGATAGTTTATATAATTATTATCATCATAAGAATTAGGAAGATATACCGAAATTTCTCTATCTGAATTAAGTATTTCAGATTTGATTGTGAATCTTTTTCCAATCACAATATCCTTCTCATTTTGTCCATACAACAAATTTGATAAGACTGTTAAAATCAGTAATATAAATAGTTTTCTCATTTCTTTAATTCACTTTGTTTTTCTTTTCATTCTCAAACTCTTCCGTTCTTTTTATCTGATCTTCAAGATTCCAGTTAAAATCAAATCTATTTTTTAGATGCTCCGCTATTGGACCCAAACCTATTTCTGCTCTTCTTTTATCAATATTTACAGGGTCATATACTGGCCACACATTAAAAGTTTTAGTTTCTGGATAGTACTTCATTTGACCTCCATAAATTTGTAAATTGCCTCTTTCTGTAGCAATTCTATCTTCTGCTCTTACTAAAAATCTTGGATGCAGCTGTTTGTCGTTTACAGCTTCCCTCATCAATGGAAGGTATTTAATCCTGATGTCATTATCTGAATGTTGAATTACGGCACATATAGTAGTATTTCCTTGTTCGCCAATAATGTCTTTGTCCGGCCATCCGTGCTTATCCAGAATATCCCTCACTTTTTTTTCATTAATAATGTGGTTTTGCTCGTATATTTTCTGATACTCCTGTGCTTGTTTAGATTCTACTCCATATTTTTCCATCATAGCATCTCGTGACCGTATTGGTTCCTGCTCAGCTCTGTATACAGTATCTAAAACAGCAATAAGATATTCTTTATCAACCAAACTTTTATTTTCAGGTGGCTTGTCCTTGCAGGAAGTGTTAATTAGAAATAGAATAGCGATTATAAGAAAGCTGATATTTTTCATTCTGGTCTTGTTTGTTTTGCCAACTATATAACACGAAGTTTTAATAACTTCCTTATAATTAATGCTAACGACCTGCTAAAAGCAGTTCCGTGATTTTGTCACGCCTATGGCGTGATGAATTATACCCGTCCTAATTTTGTTTTTCGTTATCTTTTAGTTGAAAAAATGATTCAGATTAACGCAGATGTCATCTAAAAAATCTGCAACTTCTTCAATAAATTCTTTATTCTTTTCCTGACGATTTATCGTTAAATGAATAATTATTGATTCGGGATCAGGTGGATAACCAGTAGTTATAGTCCAACATAATGCATTAGGGCATTCTAATAAAGAAAAGCGAATTCCACCTTTTATTTCGCTGCGACTCAATGTGAATTCTCCCCATATCCCACCAATGTTTGATTCCTTTTCACTCGGATCATCCAAATTAAAAATTTCGGTACTTATTTCATCCAGATTACTCAGTGTTAGTTGTTTCTGTAAATTTTGTTCATTGGTATTTAATTTAATTATTCTGAAATATTCCATAAGTAACTCCCTTATTTATCCAAATTATCGTTTCAATAATCCTGTTTATTGAAGGCTAATTCGTTATACCAACACTAAATATACCCATATCCGGAAAACGGTTTTGGATAACAGTACATTTCTATTCTTTTTATCTGAAAATGGAACACTCGTTTATTTGAACTTTTCCGATGTAACATAAAATTAGTAAATAAGCGAGGATTTCCGTTTAGTCATGATAGCTGTCGGGACGCAGTGATGAATTATAGCCAATGATGTAGCCAGTTTTTTATTTGATGATATCATTTATCTGACCAAACTGCCAGTTCATTTTCAGAGGGATCAACAAAATGAAATCTGCTACCACCCGGAAAAGAAAAAATATCTTTTATGATTTTACCGCCAGCCTCTATAATTTTATTTTTTATCAAGTCAAGATTTTTATGATATAAAACAATTAATGCACCATTTACAATTTCATTTTCAGTTTTTTCAAATCCTCCCTCAAGTCCACTTTCCGAAAAAGCTGTATAAGTTGGCCCATAATCTGTAAAAGTCCAATCAAAAGAGGTGGTATAAAATTCCTTTATTTTTTCAAGGTCTTTCGCTTTAAATTCAATGTAATTAATATGATTGTCTTTTATTTCCATTTTAATAAATTTAATCTATTTTTCTTTTTTATCCCTCCCGGTAATTTGGTCTTCTAAAGTTAATGCTATTCCATCAATTCAACTAAATAAAAAACATAGTCAGTAACCCGGCATACAACTTCTTGCCATTTTGCAGCTCCTTTGCAGTTTGCGCCCATATATTGTTATTCGAATGCTATTCAGAAAAAGGAATCATTTTTTAGCACTATGGAACTATGAAACAGATTTTTCCTAAAGAGATCATGGACAGTACCGCTGAGGTGCATCAGTTTAAACACAGTACAAGAAGTAAAAGCATATACCTTATAATTCTTCTTCTGATAATAGGTGCCTTTTTGGCACTGCCTTTTTTAAAAGTAGATGTGATTTCCCAAGCCAGGGGGATCATCAAACCCGATAAAGAACGGGTGGACATTAGCCTAATCAATTCGGGACAGGTTCTTTTTAGTAGTCTTGTCAATAATATGAAAGTAGAAAAAGGCGATACACTACTAATCCTAAATGACCAGGGTATAGACCAGAAGCTCAACCTTTCTGCTTTTCAAACCCGTGAAAACCTTTCCTATATGAATGATCTAACCCTTCTTTTAAATCAAAAAACTGTACGGCTTGCAGAACTCTCTTCACCCAGATATCAAAAAGTTTACCTGCAATACCATCAAAAACGCAGTGAACTTCAAATTAGGTTGCAAAAAGTAAAACGAGACTTTGAGCGCTACAAACGTTTATATGAAAAAGGGGTAATTGCCAGGGCAGAATATGATAATTACAAATTTGAATTTGACCTGGCATTAGCCGAAATAGCACAGCACAGAAAACAGCAACAAAATTCCTGGCAGGCAGATCTAACGCAGTATAACAACACCTTAAAAGAGTTACTTACAAGCAAAGAACAGCTTATAGAAAGTAAAAGCAGGTTCGTAATCACAGCCCCCGTGAGCGGGACCTTACTTAGTATAAATCAGCTGGAGGCCGGAAGTTTTATTACCGCCGGAACGGTAATGGCCCAAATTTCACCTAACACAGATCTATTGGTGGAGTGCTATGTAAGTCCGGCAGAAATTGGTCTGATCCGGGAACAGGACCTCGCTAACTTTCAAATAGACGCTTATAACTATAACCAATGGGGTCTTGCGTCAGGGCGAGTGATTGAGATAAGAAAAGACATAGAATTTCTGGAAGACAAATCTGTCTTTAAGGTGCGTTGTAGCCTGGATCAGAAATATCTTCTGCTAAAAAACGGATTTAAGGGAAACCTAAAAAAAGGGATGACGCTGAATGTAAATTTTACGTTGAGCAGACGAACGTTGTTTGACTTGCTCTACGATAAAATGGACGATTGGTTAAATCCGGCCAATAATTCTATCGCTCACCAAAAATTTTAAATCTGAATGCATGCGTTGTGCGGTAAAAACCATGAATTTAGCTAAGAACAGATCATCCAGGTGCGCAATGGAGGGTTTATAACTAAATGTGTAATTAAAAATTAAAAAAGATGGAAGAATTGACTTTATACGAATTAAGAAACACAGAAGGGGGACTGCTAATTGGTGCACCACCCAGGTTTATAGTAAACCTAGCCATAGCTGCTGGCAGATCTGCCAGTGCCTGGTGGAGAGGATTTAAAAATGGAACGGAATTATTTTAATTTAATAAAATCATAAAAAGCATGAGAAATTTAGATAAAAATGAATTGAAAAATATAGTGGGCGGTTATAAAGCTGCCTGGTATGAAATTGCCGCTTATATGGCAGGAGATATAGCCGGAAGAAACCTTGATTTTACACATGGATTTTTTGATGGATTGTTCGGAATTCGGCATTAAAAAAAAATAATAACTTAAAAAAAATTTAGAAATTATGAATACACAAGAATTAAGTTTTTGCGAGCTTCAGCAAATTAATGGAGGTACAATACAGAATTATAGTGATGGAGAATCAGTTGGGAAACATGCCAGGGCGTTTTTGATAGGTGTAGGTTCCGCGGTACTTTGGTTTTCGAAAGTAGTAGGTAATATTCTTCCCGGTTAGCGAACGAATATAATAACGCCTCATTCTATGGGGCGTTATGTGGTTTATACAATAGATGTAAGCCTTGCTGTTATGTCTATACCAATTTTTGGAATATCTTTAAAACAGCCATAGATAAATGAGAAATAAAGACCAATAATTATGGAGAAAATAGAAAAGAAAGCCAAAAAAGTATCCAAATCCAGGATAAGGGAACTCCTTGATTTTATAATTCATCCGGACATCAATTTAAGCACTGAACAAAGTTTAAAAAACACACTTATGGATGTTTTATTTTACCTTGTTTTATCATTTTTGTTTGTGGGCATAATTGGAGGGATTATAGGTGCGATTTTTTCAACACAAAACACAGTACTCTCAGATTTGAGCACTGGAAAGCCCATATTAAGAACCCTTTTAATTGGGTGCATATTAGTTCCCCTTTTGGAAGAATTGATATTCCGTTTACCCCTGAGATTTAAGCCACTTTATCTGGGAATTGCTATTGGAATATTCTCATGGGTAATTATTGGGCAGGTTAACCTCTTATATGGAGATAGTGACTCTATAATTTACCGGGCTCTATGTTTTTTAACTGCAATTCCCTTGGGCATGTTGACTTTTTACTTTGCCAAAAAGCACTCAGAAAATCTTGGAATATTCTGGGAGAATAATTTCAGATATATTTTTTATGCTTCAATCCTTCTGTTCGGGTTATTTCACATGGCCAATCTCGATATTCCTGCAAAAAATATATTCTATATACCTATAATTATTTTACCCTGGTTTTTAGGGGGTTATTTCACAGGATTTATTAGAATAAAGTACGGTTTTATTTTTGGTGTTATGTATCATGGACTATTTAATCTTATAGCTGTTTTATTAGTTTCATTAAAATAAGTAAGCTGGAAATAGAATATGAAATTAAGGCTGTTATTCAAATACATGAATTATGTAGTAAACCGATGGTCTTAGCCGTAAAGGATCAGCCAGGTGCACAATGGAAGGTTCAGTAATAAATATTAAATTAAAACAAATAGAACTTATGACAACAATAGAATTAAATACAAAGGATCTTCAAAATATTAATGGAGGCACAAAACAGGGTTATAACAATGGACGCGAAATTGGCCAAAAAGCCAGAGAATTTTTAATAAATGCTGCCTTAGTCTATATTGGATCTATTTCTTATTTTAACCTGTTTTAAGAATATTAATAGGATAACGCCTCATTTATTGAGGCGTTTTTTGTTTTATTCAAAATGCAATTTGCAAGCCTTCTGCAGCCAGCCACACTACCTTGTTCCATAACGATTTCCACGTATGGACAGGAGAATCATCAAACAACACGATATAACAGATTGCGGAGCAGCCTGCTTGGCCTCAATTGCTGCCCATTACCAACTGCAGATCCCAATAGCCAGAATCAGACAATATGCAGGCACCGATAAAAAGGGCACTAATGTCCTTGGTCTTTTGGAAGCGGCAGAAAAACTGAGTTTTGAGGCGAAAGGAGTAAGGGGAGATTTTGACAGCCTTTTTAAAATACCTAAGCCGGCCATAGCACATGTTATTGTGAAAGAAGTATTGCATCATTATGTGGCAATCTATGAGGTGACTAAAAAGCATATTACCATCATGGATCCTTCCTATGGTAAGCTCCAGAAAAAAACCCATGATGAGTTTCGAAAAGAGTGGACAGGGGTTTTGTTGCTCTTACAACCTGAAGAGAATTTTGTAAAAGGCAATGAAAAAGTCTCCGTTTACAAACGTTTCTGGTTCCTCTTAAAACCTCATAAATGGATTCTCTTACAGGCACTTGCCGGAGCTGTGGTTTATACACTTTTGGGATTTTCTATGTCTATTTATATTCAAAAGTTAACCGACTTTGTTTTTGTTGGCGGGAATATCAGGCTATTGAATTTATTAAGTGTCATCATGGTGCTATTACTGATACTTCAGCTGTTGATTGGGATATTTAAGGATGTTTTTTTGATAAAATCGGGTCAGCAAATTGATGTGCGACTTATACTGGGCTATTACAAACATCTTTTTAAATTACCTCAGCAGTTCTTTGACACTATGCGCGTAGGAGAGATCATATCCCGCATCAATGATGCTGTAAAAATTCGAGCTTTTATTAATGGTGTTTCATTGAATCTTACTGTTAATATGCTTATTGTATTCTTTTCTTTTGCGATCATGTTTTCGTTCTACTGGAAACTGGCACTTATTATGTTGACAGTAATCCCCGTGTATGCTGTTGTCTATTTTATTGTCAATATGTTGAACAGGAAAACGGAACGAAAAATCATGGAAAAATCCGCAGAACTGGAAAGTCAGTTGGTAGAATCCCTGAATACCGTTGGAACCATAAAGCGATTTGGACTGGAAAGCTTCGCCAATATCAAGACGGAAACCAAGTTTATAAGTTTACTGAAAACAGGATATAATTCTGCATTAAATTCGGTTTTCTCTTCAGTCAGTAGCGGTTCAATTTCAAAATTATTTACCATAATCCTTTTATGGAGTGGTTCCTACTTTGTAATAAAGCGAGAAATTACTCCGGGTGAACTGATGTCTTTTTACGCTATCGTAGGCTATTTTACCGGGCCTGTGGCCGGCCTTATCGGGGCTAACAGGGAAATACAGAACGCCCTGATTGCAGCAGACCGGTTATTTGAGATTATGGATCTGGAAAGGGAGGAAACCGAGAATAAGATTCGTATTAAAAAGGAAAATCTTGGGGACATACATCTCAAAAATGTAGCCTTCAGATACGGAACAAGGGTTGAGGTCTTTAAAAAATTAAATTTAATTATTCCAATGGGCAAGATTACGGCCATTGTGGGAGAAAGTGGCTCCGGAAAATCTACACTGATATCTTTATTGCAAAATCTGTATCCCATTCAAAAAGGAACCATTACTATAGGGGAAATTGACCTGAAATATGCGGATAATACTAGTCTCAGGGACATTGTTTCTGTAGTACCCCAGAAAATAGATTTGTTTGCCGGTAATGTGATAGATAATATAGCCGTGGGTGATTTTGCCCCCGAAATGGAAAGGATTATTCTTATCTGCAAAAAGATTGGTATTCTTGATTTTATAGAAAATCTCCCTAATGGTTTTAGCACCTATCTGGGGGAAAACGGTGCTACCCTCTCCGGCGGTCAAAAGCAAAAGATAGCTATTGCCAGGGCACTATACAAAGAACCCGAAGTATTAGTGCTCGATGAGGCAACATCCTCCCTGGACAGCAGTTCAGAAAACTATGTACAAAGAGCTATCGCCGGCCTCAGACAAGCCAACAAGACCATAATCCTAATTGCACATCGGCTAAGCACGGTACTGCAGGCAGATAAAATAGTAGTATTGAATAAGGGCAAGGTATTGGAGGAAGGCTCACATAATTTCCTTTATCACTCACAGGGGCATTATTATAGGCTTTGGAAACAACAAATGCCAGAAGCAGAAAATTTAAAACGTAAAAAAGAACATTTTACAACCTAAAAAATTGAATAAAAAGCATTAGCCCTATTATTTCGGGCGGTATTGTTCTCTGATTTTTTTAATCAGTTTACAAGAACATTAATAAATATCCTAGTATCGCTCCTCCCAAAACAATAAATGCGCTGTTCAGTTTCTTGAAAACGAAAACTACAATTAAACTAACAAGGGCGATTAAAATAGTTCGCCAATCAGTCAGGGTGTCTCTTCCCATTGTAATACATACTGCAACTATCAATGCTACCGCCGCAACATTTACGGCATCTAAAAATGCTCCGATAATTTTTGACCTCCGCATTTTGGGGATTAATGGATTTAAAATCAGAACGAAAAGAAATGAGGGAAGAAAAATTCCTATGGTTGCAGCAATTGCTCCCATAGCACCATTCATTTGCCAACCAATAAAAGTCGCTGTAGATAGAACCGGTCCAGGCGTAATTTGCCCTATAGCAACAGCATCAATCAAAGCCTGCCTCGTAAGCCACCCGTTTCCTACCAATTCTGTATCGAGAAAAGCAAATAAAACATAACCACTACCATATAGAATAGCCCCTACTTTTAAAAAAGACAGGAAGATTTTTAGAGTTCCAATCTTAAGTGGTTCTGTGGCTTGAAAAAGTAAGAATGGGACAATACTGTTTAAATTAGTTGCGTTTTTCTTAATAAAATAGATAGCCAAACCTAGAATTCCACAACCGAAGAGGGCTATAATTTCGTTGACACCTAAAAGACAAATTATAATGGTCAAAATTCCCAGAATGGCAAGTTCTGTATTTTTTATAGCTTTTTTTCCAAGCCGGAAAGCAGCCATTAAAATGATCGCTATAACTGCAGGTTTAATACCATAAATAAATGGTTCAACTTTTGGCAATTGCCCATATTGCTGATAGAGCCAGGCAAAAATTGAAGTGATGACAACCGCGGGAAAAATAAAACAGATACCTGCTACAAATAAACCTTTCCAACCGGCACGCTCGTGTCCACAATGCATGGTCATTTCGGTTGAATTAGGTCCGGGAATTAAATTTGTTGCCCCAACAAGATCCAGAAAGTGTTCATGCGTCATCCACTTTCTTTTTGTAACAACCTCATCTTCCATCATTGCAATATGAGCGGCGGGACCACCAAAGGCAATGCTTCCTAACTTAAAAAACAATTTTGCTATTTCTGTCAGTTCTTTTCTTTGGGACATTTTATATTCAGTTCAATTCTTTGATTTGCCGTGATTTTTTAGCTTTTTAAAATAGCAGTTTTTGATCTACAAGTTAATAGATATAGCAACTACAATGGCAATAGCGCCAATGGTCAAGATAACCAATACTAGTTTGATAGCAAATTTGAACCATTTATCAAAGGGGATTCCCGCAATGGCAAGAACGGCCATAAGCCCTCCGTTCGTGGGTATGATCAGATCTGTCATCACCGCACCATATTGATAGGCCAACACACAAACCTGTCTGGAAAGCCCTATTAAGTCTGATAAAGGCGCCAGTATAGGCATCGTTAAAACGGCCTGGCCCGAATAACTGGGAACAACTAAATGAAGTAATGACTGCGAGACCATCATGGAAATAGCAGACAGGCTGGTGGGTAAATACTGCATAGGGGTGAACAGTCCGTAGATTAGCGTATCTATGATCATTCCCCGCTCAAGGATAATGGAAATACTGCTGGATAACCCCACAATCATAGAGGCAAAGATCATGGCTTGAAAACCTTCAATATAGGCTTCACTTGTGCCGTTTAAGCCCAATTTTCCTATTAAACCCACAATTATGCCTATCACAAAAAACTCTGCAGACATTTCATTAAAACCCCAATTGTACTTTAGGATACCTACAATTAATATCACAAAGGCCAGTGCCACCAATCCCAGGATGATCGCACTTCTGAGGCTTAGGTTCTTTTTTTCAAATTGGTGCAGATCTTCTTTTATTACCACCTTATTTTTATTGGCATATCTGATCACCATGAACATCCAAATACAAAAAGCAATTGCCATCACCACCAAACGAAAACCACTACCCGATAAAAATTCCAGATTCGTCTCTTTTTGGGCGATAACTACCGCAAAAGGGTTGATAGGACTGAACGCTGCACCTAAAATAGCCGAGCCGTAGCTTATTGCTACCGCTACAAAAGAATTGTAGCCCATACGGGATGACAGATATAAAAGCACGGGTGTCATGGCAATTATTTCTTCCTGAAGTCCACTTAATGCACCGCCTGTTAGAAAAGCCAGTGATACTACAATTAAAGCCACTTCTTCCCTGCCATTTAAAAGCATGGTTAGATATTCAATACCATCTTTTAGAGCACCGGTTTTTTCAATAACAAAAAAACTTGCTCCAATTAATAAAATCAGTGCTATTAAATCTGCCCTGGCAATAAACCCTTCAGGAATAGATAATAAGATATCAAAAACAGAAACCGACGGAGCTTCTATTTGCTCGAAGGAACCTGGAACAACCTTTGTCTGGTTAGTATCTGGATTAATGAATCTTTCGTATTCACCCTGAGGAACAATATAGGTTAATACAGCAGAAAATAAAATAAACCCTATCATGATAACAAGGGCATTCGGAAACTTTTTCATTTAGTTGGAAGGTTTTTAGGAGCAAAAAAACAAGCCTTCATTTTTTTATGAAGGCTTGTTTAGTTTCTTAAACAGGATAAAATTAATTATTGCTGGTTAGGTACATCATCAATCCTGTGAAATCTCCGTAAACCTGTTGCGTTAAGATTTTACCATCTGCATCAAAATCGAAAGACTCATACAAATTAAAAGCGCCGGTTTTGGCTTCGGTGGAATCTGTCGCAGGCATTGTTACTTCCCAGACGCTGTAATGGCGAACCGAACCATCTGGCATTCTGGTATCCGCATTAACTCCAGGCAATAAAACGGGCGGATCAGTTAACATTTTAAAATCAAAAGTTTCCCACATTTGCTTGTCGTTTGCTATCATTTCATCCAGGGCAATGGATTCTTTTTCAGCTCCAAAGGCAGTTTCCAGCATGGAAAATTCTTTTGCGTACATAGAGTAGTCCAAATTTTCATTTTGAAACCCCTCTAAATTAGCCAATACGGTTTTTGAATTTGCTTCAAAAGCTTCGTTGACAGAATTGTCAACTTCAGTTTTGCACCCTGATAAAATAAGAGCAAAACACAGATAAAAAAATAGTAATCTCATAATGTTGATTT
>CBDTVZ010000047.1:0-12049 GCA_965363995.1 uncultured Eudoraea sp. | reverse complement strand
TCACAGCACCGTAAGCATTAAGGCCTTCCTCACTTACGACATGTACTTCTCCCCTAAAATAAAAAGAAGTATGTGGATTTATGAGTAACATCGCGTTACCACTTTGTGTTAGTTTTCCGGAGATAGCAATACCATTAGATCCCTGAGGTTCTAATTCTTCTTTGAGTTTTTTAATTTCTGCTTCCTCAGTTGTACTAATTGTCACTCCATCTTCATAAAAAGCGCGTATTTTATTTGTATTTATGCGCTCAATATTTCCCCCAATTGAGCCTTCGCTAAAATACATTGGCATCCAGGGTTCAAATCGGGTTAATAGCTTAGGCTTCACTTCGGGATGGGTATACAGAAAGTAATTGATCCCATTGGCAAACGCATTACAAAGTTTTTTTAACCAATCCGGACTTTTATCATAATTAGCAACTGCTTCTTCTTTGCTCATGAACATATTGGCGCGCAAATCACTATACAATGCCTCTTTTCCATCAATTTCCGCCAATCTGCCAATTGCCCATATATAATTTTGTTCTACCCGATTAAAATCGTCTTCACATTGCGCATACAGCAGTCCAAATACAGCATCCGCATCAGTCTTACCATATATATGAGGGATACCAAAATCATCTCTTATAATTGTGATGTTTTCCGCCTGTTCCTTCCATAAATCTATTTCGGAATGCCCATTTATAGTTTTACAAGAATTGTTAAGTACCAGGAATAGAATAAAAGCATATTTAATCAGAGGAAATTTCAAAGACATTTTCTGAATTTATTTTAGAGAAAACAAAAGCACATTTAAGCTTTTTTCAAAAACTGGGTTTTAAGTACAATATGACTTTTACCTATTCTACATTCCACTGCCTGTGGATCGTTTGTTAGCCTTATATTCTTTATGATGTTACCTCGTTTTAGGGTCTTAGACATCCCCTTAATCTTCAAATCCTTGATAACATGCACATTATCTCCATCTTCAAGTTTATTTCCGTTGCTATCTTTTGATTCCATAATTTAATTTAAGTGTTTGTGAAATTAAAAGTATTAATACTTATATGCTAATTCTTCCTTAAAATATGACCAGGTGTTATCGATTTGATCCATGGACGACAATTTTACTGTAAATTGCACCTTTTCGTAAATAAATATAGCTAAATCTCTAATGTCCGATAAAAGAGTAAGTATTCTAAAAGCCTTCAAAACCATCATTTGGCCAAGAAGGAATCTGGTTTTTATAGGTTTAGCCCTTATTATAGTTAGCAGGGCTGCCAGTTTTGTTGCACCATTGTCCCTTAAATATTTAATGGATGACATTATTCCCAATAAAGATCTGGAATTCCTTAAGTTGCTCCTAGGAGTAGTCTTATTTGCAATTTTAGTACAGGCTGTAACTTCTTTTCTCTTAACTAAAATACTTAGTGTTCAGGCCCAATATATGATCTCTGAATTACGGGCTCAGGTACAAAAGAAAATTTTGTCTTTACCAATTCGATTTTTTGATAATACAAAATCTGGTGAACTAGTATCCAGAATAATGACTGATGTGGAAGGCGTACGAAATCTAATTGGCACAGGGTTGGTGCAGTTGGTTGGAGGAACGATTACTGCTGTGGTTTCATTGATTCTTCTCCTGAATATAAGCCCCAGCATGACCTTGTTCGCATTAGTCCCCCTGGCTATTTTCGCGCTTATAGCACTAAAGGCATTTAAAATAATTCGACCAATATTCCGCAATCGAGGGAAAATTAATGCGGAAGTTACTGGCAGACTTACAGAAACACTAGGAGGAATTCGGGTTATCAAAGGCTTTAACGCCGAAGCCCAGGAACATGGCGTTTTTGAAGAAGGTGTATTGCGCTTGTTTGAAAATGTAAAAAAAAGTCTTACCGCAACCGCCTTTATGACTAGTTCCTCTATCTTTCTCCTGGGGCTTGCCACCACGGGCATAATGGGTATCGCAGGATATAAAATTATGATTGATGAACTCACAATCGGTGATTTTTTAACGTTTACCTTCCTGTTGGGATTAATGATTGCCCCAATAGTGCAAATGAGTAATATTGGTAGTCAAATTACTGAAGCACTTGCAGGGCTTGACAGAACAGAGGAATTAATGAACATGCAGCCCGAATCTAATGAAGAGGTACGAACATTGTCACTGAACGGAATTAAAGGAGATATGATATTTGACTCCGTTTCGTTCGCATATGAAGAAGAAAAAGGAGTATTACATGACATTAGTTTTTCGGTAAACGCAGGTACCGTTGTAGCACTTGTAGGAAGTTCAGGGTCTGGTAAGAGTACCATTGCCGGGCTAGCCGCAAGTTTCTTAACCCAGCAAAGCGGTACAATTACTGTAGATGGTAAGGATCTGTCAAAAGTAGACCTTAATAGTTTTCGTAAACACCTGGGCGTGGTGCTTCAGGACGATTTTTTATTTGAAGGAACGATACGGGAGAATATTTTGTTTCCAAGACCCAACGCTTCCGAGGAAAAATTACAAGAAGCCGTTAAAGCGGCCTATGTTGATGAATTTACAGACCGTTTTGTTGATGGTTTGGACACACTAATTGGCGAACGGGGCATAAAACTTTCAGGGGGTCAAAGACAGCGAATAGCTATTGCCAGAGCAGTTTTAGCCGATCCCCGTATACTAATTTTAGACGAAGCTACATCAAATCTAGACACAGAAAGCGAAGCTTTAATTCAGAAAAGTTTATCACATCTTACAGAAGGAAGAACAACTTTTGTAATTGCCCACAGACTGAGTACCATTAGAAAAGCTGATCAGATTTTAGTAATTGAGAACGGTAGAATCGTTGAACAAGGTACGCATGAATCACTTATTGCGAAAGAAGGGAGATATTATAATTTATTTACCTACCAGGCAAGAATTTAGTTATGCAGACTGATCTGAATATAACTGTCCTGTCCGTAATATGCTAAGAGGCATCTATTCTAATCAATATTGATCACCTTTTCAATCTGTGGAGCATGTTTTTTAATTGTCATTTCCACCCCACTATTCAGCGTCATTTGGTTAACGTTGCACCCTACGCAATTTCCTTCCAGCTTTACTGTAACTAAATTACCGTTGTCAATAGATACTAATGAAATATCTCCCCCATCACTTTGTAAAAAAGGACGAATTTCATCCAATGCTTTTTCAATAGTACTTTTGAGTTCATCAGATGTCATGATCATTTCTTTTTAACAGCAGCACAACCGGCCATTGTTGTTATCTTAATTGCTTCAGTAGGTGGTAAACTTTTGTTTCGCGAAACAACTTCCTGAACCACATTCTTTGTAAGCTCTTCAAATGCCTTTTCTATCGGAGTAGCTGTTTGAAGAGCAGCAGGCCTTCCAATATCTCCAGCCTCACGAATACTTTGAATTAAAGGTATTTCTCCCAAAAATGGAACATTCAGATCAGTGGCCAGATTTCTTGCCCCGGCTTCTCCAAAGATATAATATTTGTTGTCCGGAAGCTCCTCCGGAGTAAAGTAAGCCATATTTTCAACAATTCCTAAAACAGGTACATTGATGGCTTCCTGTTGAAACATTGCTACCCCTTTACGCGCATCTGCTAATGCTACCTCCTGAGGTGTGCTTACAACTACAGCGCCTGTAATTGGCATAGATTGCATAATACTTAAATGTATATCACCTGTACCCGGTGGTAAATCGACCAACATAAAATCTAATTCTTCCCAATGCGCGTCAAAGATCATTTGATTTAAAGCTTTTGACGCCATAGGCCCTCTCCAGATTACCGCCTGATTAGGTTGAGTGAAAAAACCTATAGATAAAAGCTTTACTCCATAGTTTTCTATAGGTAACATTTTTGAATTTCCATTTACATTAGTTGCTAAGGGCTTTTCACCTGCTACATCAAACATAATTGGCATAGAAGGACCGTAGATATCTGCATCCAGCAAACCAACTTTAAAACCCATTTTAGCCAGAGTGACCGCCAGATTGGCCGTTACCGTAGATTTTCCCACACCACCTTTCCCGGAAGCGACAGCAATTATATTTTGTATTCCGGGTATTGGTTTCCCTTTAATTTCATTAACCTCAGGCTTAGCCGGAGCTTCAACCTTGATATTTACCGTAATTTTTGCCTTTTCATAAACCTCCCGGTGAATTGCTTTTAAAATTTCCACTTCGGTTTTCTTTCTTGCCTGGAGACTTGGATTATTTATAGTAATATCTACTATAACCTCATCACCAAAAACCTGAATATTATTAACAGCTCCACTTTCAACCATATTCATTCCCTCACCCGGTACTGTAATAGTTTCGAGTGCTTTTAGTATTTCTTTCTTGTCCAACTTCATTAGCTATGGTATTTATATCTTTATGTAAAATGATTCTAAACAACAAAGATAAGTTATAGGTATGAAACTTTAAAGTTGTTGTATTGAAAAGGACAATATCAATATAGATTTGCCATATATGGCGTAGGAAGTATTCTAAATTTTAGCAGAAACAAAACTAATAGATGTCCAAAGGCAATTCTTTTGCCGGATCCCAGAAGTATTTTTCAAAATTCACAATTTGATTGTCCTTTATTACCAGGCCTTCATTTTCTAACAATTGTTGCATTAAGTTAGTGCCGTCAAAGTGATGTTTCCCGGTTAATAAACCCTTTCTATTTACAACTCTATGTGCGGGAACACCTTCAATTGACCCTGCACCATTCATGGCCCAGCCTACCATCCTTGCACTCCTGGCCGCACCCAGGTACTTGGCAATTGCTCCATAAGAAGTAACCTTTCCAAAAGGAATTTGCCTAGATACCTCATAAACTTTTTGAAAGAAGTTTTTGTTTTCCGGATTCATATTATTTATAAAATATCCTGAAAATTGTAATTACCAATAAGACCATCATTAATGCGCTAAGAATGTAATTCGAATTTTTAGAAAAGCGATCAGTTTTGGCTTCTAATTTATAAAAGTATACGGTGTACAAATACAGTACGGTAAAAGTTCCACTACCTGCCGCTATAATAAACGTTAGAATATCCCAAATTTCAAATTTAATCCAGCCAGATGCATTCCACATGGCGTTAAGCCCACTATAGTAAGGAATAGTAAGCAAATTAAGAGTAGCGAGGAGCATTCCTTTAAAATAACTATTCCTTTTACTAACTTTTACAATTTTTATTTCTTTCATTTTTTCCCGTTTTGCTGAAATAAAAAAATATACTGCAAAAAAAGTAAAAACACCAAGTGCGATCTTAAGAAGTAAATCTATGACTTCAGGATGTCGGAATAGAAATTTTGAAATCATAACCGCAATGTACGCCTGCATCATGATCATGGTTGCGACCCCTAGGCTAAACATAATTCCGTTCAGTTTCCCCTTTTTAACACTTGTTTGGGCAGCATTCATGTTTAGTAAACCCGGAGGAACAGTCGCCATAAAAGCAGCTGAAAAAGTTACAAAAAAAAGTATGATTAAATGCGTCATTGGCTAATTGACAGTAAACTTTATGTATGTTATTGGTTTTCCTTTTTCAAGATACTGCTTTTCATAGAAAGTTTTTATATCCATCACTTCTTTTGGACTCCCCTCGTTCTTGTAAATATCATGATTTGCATATAAAATTTCACAATCCAAGCCTTGTAACAACCCTAAAGTGTACCCATGCATAAATTCACTATCCGTTTTTAAGTTGATTACACCTTTATCTTTAAGTATAAACTTGTATTTGTCCAAAAAGGCCTTATTTGTAAGCCTGTGTTTCGTTCGTTTATACTTTAGCTGTGGGTCTGGAAATGTAATCCAGATTTCATCTACTTCATTTTCGGCAAAGATTAAATCTATTAGTTCTATCTGAGTTCGCAAAAAGGCTACATTACTTAAATTCTCATCCACAGCAGTTTTTGCACCTCTCCATAACCTGGCTCCCTTAATATCAATACCTATTAAATTCCTCGATCTATCCAGCTTCGCCAGGCCAATGGTATATTCTCCTTTGCCACAACCCAGTTCCAAAACTATCGGATTGTCATTATTAAAAAAACTCTTCCATTTTCCTTTTAAAGGAAATTTACCCTCTATTAATTCATCCCTGCCAGGTTCAATAACATGGCTAAAAGTCTTGTTTTGTTCAAATCGTTTGAGTTTATTTTTACTTCCCAAAGCAAAGGGTATTTAGTTATATCAGCAAAACTAAGGAATTCTTTTAGAGAGCAGATTTAGTCAGCTTTATGTTCAGTCTTTTCTAAGGTAAATGAAAATTCAGATCCTACATCCACAACACTTTCAACATATATTTTTTCCCCATGTGCCTCAATTATGTGCTTTACAATGGACAAGCCCAAGCCGGAACCACCTTCTTTCCTGCTACCACTTTTATCAACCCTGTAAAAACGTTCAAAAAGTCTGGGCATATGTTCTTCTGGAATACCTTCACCATTATCAGTGATTCTAACAATCACTTTATTCCTTATAAGGTTTTCCACACTTACTTCGGTAGTACCATCACGATGACCATATTTTATAGAATTCACTAACAAATTGGACAACACCTGCTGTATTTTATCCCTATCGGCCTTTACATAGATGGGAGATTCATAATTCATGTCAAAAGTAAGCGAGATGTTTTTTTTGCCTGCCTTCATCTCTGCCAGTTCAAATACACTGTGTATAAGTTCAATTATATCGAAGTCACTTAATTCTAAATTGAGGTCCCCAACTTCTAATTTAGTAATCAGATCAAGGTCCTTGATAATATAGATAAGCCGTTCTACACCTTTTTGGGCCCGCTGTAAATATTTTTTCCTAACCGCTTTATCCTCTAAGGCACCATCGAGAAGCGTAAGAATATAGCCTTGTACGGTAAATAAAGGGGTCTTAAGTTCGTGTGAAATATTACCTAAAAAGTCCTTCCGGTATTCCTCACGGATTTTTAGTGTGTCTATTTCAATTTTTTTGTCCTTTGCAAATTTTTCTATCTCCTCTGTCAGAGTTTTCATATCTGTTGTAACAGGATCGGCAGTAAAAGAAGTCGACTCCAACAAAGCTACATCGTCATAAATTTTCTTAATCCTTCGGTAGATATATCTCTCGACACGGACCTGAATTATACCAAAAGATATTGCAAAAACCACAAATGTAAAAACCAGTAGTACAAGCCAGGTGTCTTCTAACTGTTTTTTGTACAACAGAAAAAGACTTATAGATAATGCAAGAATGATAGTAATTAAAAGTCCGGAACGGAATGCAAACTTATATGACTTTTTAAACCTTGCAGACATTACAATACAAACTTAT
This sequence comes from uncultured Eudoraea sp., assembly GCA_965363995.1. Lineage (GTDB taxonomy): Bacteria > Bacteroidota > Bacteroidia > Flavobacteriales > Flavobacteriaceae > Eudoraea. Next base: position 4,773 of record CBDTVZ010000047.1, on the reverse strand, counting down.
AGCCTACACCCTTCACAGTTTTAAAATGATTGTCCCCAATTTTTTCGCGTAGTTTTCGTATATGTACATCAATTGTTCTGCCTCCTACCACTACTTCCTGACCCCAGACCTTATCCAATATAACTTCACGTTTAAATACCTTGTCTGGTTTTGAGGCTAATAAGGCCAAAAGCTCGAATTCTTTCCTTGGTAGAATAATCTCTCTTCCACTGTTGATTACATTGTATTCTTCGCGGTTAATTTCAATGTTACCCACTTTCAATACATCTTCGTTCTGGTCCTTGTCTTTATTTAACCTCCGCAACAAGGCCTTTATCTTACTTATCAATAATTTTGGTTTTATCGGTTTGGTAATATAGTCATCTGCACCGGCGTCAAAACCTGCCACCTGAGAATAATCCTCTCCTCTTGCCGTTAAAAAAGTAATTAAGGTATTTTCTAATCCTTTTGTATTTCGAATAATTTCACAAGCTTCTATCCCATCCATTTCCGGCATCATGACATCCAAAATGATCAAATGCGGAGTTTTTTTCTTTGCTTTCTCTACACCATCAATTCCGTTCTTAGCAGTAAATACCTGATATCCCTGAGAAGAAAGATTATATTTGAGAATCTCCAAAATATCCGGTTCATCATCTACCAATAGAATTTTAATATCCTGCTTTTTCATAGGGTTTATTCTTTGATCATTCTGGCCAAAAGTAAAGATAATACTAATAAGCTTTAATTACTTAACATTCATTTAATGCTGATAACCTTAATATAACACCAATGAGTCAAATATTAGGACTTATTGAGTTCTATTATAATTTAACGGCTCCTATTGATGCATTTTATCGAATATTAATGATTTAACAAATTCATGAAGTATAATGGATAACTAAAATATCTATATTTGTGATAATTACTTTGTTGAATACTATTTATGAAGCAATTCTACTTTGTTTTATTCTTTCTTTTTATCTCTTTTAGCTACGGCCAAGAAGTGCAAAACGTTGGTGGCGAAATAGAGGGTTTTAAGCTATATCCAAATCCCGTTTCCAATGGAAAAGTATATATACAAACTACATTGAATGCCCCGAAAAGAATACTCATCTTTGATGTATTCGGAACTCAAAGGCTTGAGACAACAATTCTAAGAAAGGAGTTGAATGTCTCTAATTTAGTCGCCGGGATATATGTACTTCGTGTATATGAAAAAGATAAGATAGCCACAAGAAAGTTGATAATTAAATAGATTTACTTCCTCAAAAAATAGCCGCTTAACCCTCCTTATAAAATTTATTATTTATCGATTAAATACACAATTCATCGATGAATGTCACAGCTATAAAAGTTTACCTACAAAAAGTTGGCTTTCACAACAATTTCTACCAGGAGAAACACAATTATCCTATATTTACTTAGTTGATCCCAAATCAATGTTGATGCAAAAAGCCTACTTATTCTTTTTACTGGTCTTTACTCTAACACTTTCCGGACAGGAAAAGGTTCCGGCTATAGATGAAAAGGATCAAGAACCTTCTAATTTTACGCTTTATCCAAATCCGGCTATTGGTGGTATCGTTTACATTAAAACTTTAAATGATCAGAGTAAAGATGTAACAGTATACGATGTCTTTGGTAAAATAGTACTTCAGGATCGGATTTCAACAAATATGCTCAATATAGGAAGGCTTTCACCAGGTGTTTATGTAATTCAGGTAGTAGAGAATAACAAAACGATGACCAGAAAACTGGTTGTAAAATAACATTTCAGATATATCCATAATTGTGCTCCCGGGAGGAGCCTTTTTTATTTTAACTATTTTTGTAGTCTTCAAGACGATATGGATATCAATAAAATTTTTGAGATCAAAACCTCATCTCAGTTCAACAAGATTGCATTGGAAATTTTTAATTTTCAATATGACAACAATCCTATTTATCAGAAGTTTTGCAGTTATTTGGGTAAATCCAGAACCGATGTAAATGCAATTGAAGATATTCCATATTTGCCGATTGAATTCTTCAAATCCCAAAGAGTAATAACTAAGAACCAAAAACCGCAGATCGTTTTTGAAAGCAGCGGGACAACCGGACAACTTGTTAGCAAACATTATGTAGCAAAACTGGCTATTTATGTAAAAAGCTATTTGAAAACCTTTGAGCATTTTTATGGGAATATTGAAGATTATTGCGTGTTGGCCTTATTACCTTCTTATATGGAACGCGAAGGATCTTCCCTTATCTATATGGTAAAAGACCTTATTAAGAAAAGCGGGAATCCGAAGAGTGGTTTTTATCTTGATAACAATGCCGATTTATTAAAGACTCTTGCAAGCCTGGATCAATCTGCTGGTAAAAATATCCTTATTGGTGTTTCATATGCCTTGCTAGATTTTTCCGAAAATCATTCAATGAAATTAAAAAATACCATTATTATGGAAACAGGTGGGATGAAAGGCAGGAGAACTGAAATGGTACGTGATGAGTTACATCGTATGCTTAAAAACAGTTTTAGCCTTGATGCCATTCACTCAGAATATGGCATGACTGAACTTCTTTCTCAGGCGTATTCTAAAGCTAATGGAGTTTTCAATTGTCCTCCCTGGATGTCCGTCTCTATACGCGAAACAGAAGATCCTCTAACAACTGAACCTTTTGGCAAAATAGGAGGTATAAACATTATAGATCTCGCCAATATATATTCCTGTTCGTTTATTGCAACCCAAGATCTAGGCAGGGTTTATAAAGATGGAAGTTTTGAAGTATTAGGCAGGTTTGATCATTCGGACGTCCGCGGTTGCAACTTAATGGTGCTTTAATATCGGGACTTAAATCACTTCCCAGTACTTTCAGGACTTTCTGTTCCCATCCACTTATCCCAAAATGTAAAGTATAATCCAAAATTATAATTGAACTTTCTGTGGTGGTGATCGTGATGAGTAGCGCCAATGACCCAATGCCCAAGCCACTTACCATATTTACCTGATGGGTATATTTCAACTCCCGCATGATTAATTGTTGCTGAAATAGTCATGATCAATAGCATACAAAGTAAAGCGTAATAATGCATAGGAATAAACAAAACTATTAACGGAAGAATAATAGCCTGTAACACTGTCTCCAATGGATGAAATGAGAAAGAGGTTAATACTGAAGTGTGTACACTCTTATGATGAATCTTATGAAAATACCTATAGACAGATGGCTTATGCATCCAACGGTGTATCCAATAATAATATGTGTCCTGAATAAATAGCGTTAATAATACACTAATTGGCAAATACCATAATGGGTAGGCGTTTAAATCCACATAGATTGCCGTAACCCCTTTAGACCATAAAAAATAAATAAATATTCCAAAAACCGCAAAAATCAACCCGCTTATTGCCGACCAATACAATTCCTTGTATAGTTGCTTCTTCTTTAATGCAGTATGATCTAATATCCTTTTATCAAATCTTTTTCGGAACAAAAAGAAAAATGCATAGTGATAAGCTCCAGAAACAATCAAAAAGCGAATAAATATAATCAGAAACAGAACAAAGGTTAAAAGCAGTACCGCACTGAAGTCAAAAAAGTCAATTTCCTCCATTTATATCCCCAATTTATGATTTTACAACCAGGATGAAATAATTCTTTTTGCCTCGCTGAAGTAAAACATATTTGTTGTTTATCAAATCTGTTTCCGTTATCAAATAATCTTCTTTTACTTTTTCCTTATTAACGGAAATGGCATTTTGTTTAAGCTCCCTCCGTGCTTCACCATTAGAACCTAAAAACCCTGTTTTGGCAGCCAATGCTCCAATCATATCCAATCCGTTGTCCATTTCAGATTTGGAAATCTCAGCTTGAGGGACTCCGACAAAAACATCTAAAAAAGTATTCTCATCTAAGCTCTTAAGATCTGTTGAAGTTGATTTTCCAAAAAGAATAGAACTAGCAATCACTGCATTTTCGTATTCTTCTTTTGAATGAACCAGAATGGAAATTTCTTGAGCCAGGCGTTTTTGTAGTATTCGTAAATGAGGTGCCTGAGACTGTTCTACAATCAAATCTTCAATTTCATTTTTAGACAAAAAAGTAAAGATTTTAATGTATTTTTTCGCATCTTCATCTGATGTATTTAGCCAATACTGATAAAATTTATAAGGCGATGTTCTATGGGCGTCCAACCAGATATTTCCGCCCTCAGTTTTTCCAAATTTAGTTCCATCTGCCTTAGTAATAAGAGGACAGGTAAGTGCATATCCTTTACCCCCTCCAATTCTGCGAATTAGTTCTGTTCCGGTCGTAATATTTCCCCATTGGTCACTCCCACCCATTTGAAGTGTACAATTATAATTTTGAAAAAGATATAAAAAATCATACCCCTGAACTAACTGATATGAAAACTCAGTAAAAGACATACCTTCTTTTTCATCTGCTGAAAGTCTTTTCTTGACAGATTCTTTCGCCATCATATAGTTTACTGTAATGTGTTTCCCAACATCACGAATAAAATCGAGGAAAGTGAAATCTTTCATCCAATCATAGTTGTTAACCAGTACAGCAGAATTTTCTGTCAGGCTATCAAAATCAAGAAAGCGTGATAATTGCTCCTTAATCGCTTCCTGATTTAATCGCAAGGTAGTTTCGTCCAATAAATTTCTCTCAGTTGATTTGCCGGAGGGATCGCCTATCATCCCTGTCGCTCCTCCAATCAGAGCATAGGGTTTATGTCCTGCGAGCTGAAAGTGTCTTAGCATCATTACGCTCACCAAATGACCAATATGAAGTGAATTTGCG
>CBDTVZ010000046.1:0-12174 GCA_965363995.1 uncultured Eudoraea sp. | reverse complement strand
TTATCATCATAGTCCGTTTCCAATTTATTACGAATTGTAGAATCTGTCATACTTTCTTCAAATATTCCTTTTCGTAATGCACGAAAATATAACCCAGCACCAAACTAATTTGACTAAAACTACTCCCAATAGCATTTCCAATAATTATTCCTGAAGTATTAACACCTTGTAATACATTTTGAATAGAGGCGTTTATGGCAATAACCATTTCGGGCAAATCTGTACCGATAGCTAAAACTGCTACACCAACAAATACCTGAGATAATTCATAGTAGTTTGCAATGTTCACTGCTCCTTTAATTACTAGTTCAGTACCTAACCACAGAACTACCAACCCGAGCAGCATAAGAAAAAATTCTAACATAGAAAAATGGCGATTTACTAATTCCTAAATATAAAGTATTTCAAACCATCAATCAACAACCCAAATCTTTGATTTCGATGATATTGGTCATTATAATTATTTAACAAGTGTCTTACTTTTGAAAATACATTTCACCATTTCAAGATTTATATGTGGTTTAATCTAATCATTGTAGTACTATTGGTTATCCTCTCCGGAACATTTGCTGGACTCACACTAGCATTGTTCAGCATCAAACTAACTACACTGGAGCAAAAAATACATCTTGGGGATCAAAATGCCCTGAAGGTTTATAAATTTAGAAAAAACAGTAACCTCTTGTTGTGTACATTGTTACTGGGAAACGTTGCTTCCTATACTATTATGGCTGTATTCTTAGGAAGCATTACCTCAGGAGTGATTGCTGCCACCATCGCTACAACACTTATTTTTATTTTTGGAGAAATTTTACCTCAAGCTATTTTTCCAAGATATGCCCTTCAGATGGGGGCAAATTTATCCTGGTTAGTTTGGATATCATTAATCATTTTTTATCCCATTACCGCTCCTATTGCATGGATCCTGGATAAATTAATAGGAAAAGAACCTCCTGTTTTATGGAGCAAAAAGGAATTGGGCGAAATTATAAAATATCATGAAGATGTAGGAGATGGAATTATTGATGAAGATGAAGAACGTATACTTCTTGGAGCCCTTTCATTTTCCGAGCTAAAGGTTGCAGATATTATGATTCCCCTTAAAAATGTATTCTTTCAAGAACCACATGTTACTATTAATAAGGAAGTACTTGAGGATATAAAGCAAAAAGGATTTAGTCGTATTCCAATATATGACAGCAATCAACACAAAATCAAAGGAATTTTATACGCAAAAGATTTAATTGGTGTCCCTGTAACAAATGAAACAATGATTGAAGATTTGTGTAGTAAAAACAGCCTGATTGTGGTTAAAGAATCTATGAAACTGGACAATTTACTGAACTTAATGGTTAATCGAAAAATGCACATGGCTTTGGTAATTGATGAAATCAGTAGCTTTCGAGGGATCGCTACATTGGAAGACATTATGGAAGAAATTCTAAAGATGGAACTCGAAGATATAAAACAATAATTTATTGGAGTATGACTAAAACAATTGAAAACCCTCATGCGCTATCTGCGAAAGAAATCGTAAATGAATTAAACAGTAACTACAATGGGCTTTCAAATAAAGAGGCGCAAGATCGGCTGAAAATTTACGGACCAAATGAATTACCTGAAAGTAAATCTATTTCTCTTTTTCTTTTATTGCTAAAACAATTTAAAAACTGGTTGGTTATCATATTAATTTTTGCAGCTGCCATCTCCTGGTTAACAGGACACATGGTAGATACTTGGGTTATAATAACAGTAATCTTTGTTAATGCAGGAATAGGATTTTCACAGGAGTATCGCGCAGAAAAAGCCATTACTTCCTTGAAAAAGATGATAGTGAAAACTGCTAAAGTGTTACGTGATGGTGAATTATTTACAATCCCATCTTCTCAGCTTGTTTTGGGAGATGTAATTGTATTAGAAGATGGAGATAGTATTCCTGCGGATGCCAGAATTATTCAATCTAAAAATCTCAGAACTATTGAGGCCTCATTGACTGGTGAATCTCTTCCTGTTTCTAAGAAAAAAGTAAAGTATCCAAAAGAAACACCAATGGCAGACCGAAAAAATATGGTTTGGAAAGGTACTTTTGTAGCACGTGGTTATGCCAAAGCAATTGTTACCGGAACGGGAATAAATACAGCCATTGGGAGCATTTCTGAAACACTAAGTAATATAGAGGAGACACGAACTTCTTTTAATAAAAAGACAGATGTTTTGGCAAAACAAATGTCGGTTATTGCAATTACCAGTGCCGTACTAATGTTTTTAATCGGGTATTTTTATCGACATTTTGAAATCGAAGAAATACTCCTTACTTCTATTGCATTATTGGTAGCTGCAATACCAGAAGGGTTACCTGCTGTAATTTCTATTGTTTTGGCTATAGGAGCACATCGAATGGCTAAAAGAAATGCCATTGTCCGGGAGTTTACAGCAACAGAAACCTTAGGTGCAATTACCGCAATATTAACAGACAAAACAGGAACCCTTACACAAAATTCACTAACTACTAGAAAAGTATTTATTCCGGGAGAAACAGATTATAATGTTACAGGCGATGGATGGTTTCCTGTAGGCAACTTTATGCAAGAAGATGCTATTATTGATGCAAAGAAAAATAGTGTACTACAAAAACTATTGAAAATAGCTGCCGTTTCCAATAATTCAGAACTCCGTCAGGATAAAGAAGCTAACATCTATGAGTTGATTGGCGACCCTACAGAAGGAGCATTATCAGTATTGGCAAGAAAAGGAGGTATACAAGCTAAATATTTTCAAAATCAAAAGATAGATGACCTCCCTTTTGATTCAAATATAAAGTTAAGAGCTACTTTAATAAAAGAAGAAAATCATCAGGAACTTTATGTAACGGGTGCTCCCGAAAAATTATTGAAAATCTCAGTATCTGTTTTAACTCCTCATGGCGAATCAAAAATGACCCAAGAACAAAAAATTGAAATCCAAGGTAAAATATCCGAATGGTCAAATCATGCTATGCGCGTAATTGCAATAGCTTATAAGAAAGAGGGTGCCGAAAAAATTGACGTAGAAGCTATTGACAACTTGGTATTAGTCGGGATAGTGGGAATGATTGATCCTCTGAGAGCAGATTCAAAAGAGGCCGTGGAAAAATGCAAACAGGCGGGAATTCGTGTTATCATGGTAACGGGCGATCATGTAAATACGGCTGTGGCAATTGCAAAAGTAAGTAGTATCATTGGAAATGAAAATCAAAGCGAAGTTATGGCATTGACCGAACAGCAATTGCTTCAATTGGATGATGATGAATTTGACGATGCTATTAGGAGTATTTCCGTTTTTGCCCGCCTTACGCCAACAATGAAACTAAAAATTGCAGAACGGTTGCAAGCTATGGGGCACCTCATAGCAATGACCGGTGATGGAGTTAATGATGCACCTGCTTTAAAAAGAGCAGATGTAGGAATCTCCATGGGGATTATGGGAACGGACGTTGCCCGTGACAGTTCAGATGTCGTACTCGCTGATGATAATTTTGCCACTGTTGTAAATGCCGTGGAAGAAGGTAGGATTGTGTTTGCGAATTCTCGACAAACAAGTTTTTTCCTTGTAACTACAAATATTGCAGAAAGTGTTACACTTCTTGTTTCTATTGTATTAGGCTTGCCACTTCCTTTAACGGCAACACAAATTCTTTGGCTTAATCTGGTAACCGATGGGGTTACCGATATAGCATTGGCCACTGAACCCGGACATGGAGAGATTATGAAAACTAAACCGATGTTGAAAAATGAGAATATTTTGAACAGAGAAGTATTACCATTTCTGTTCATCAATGTTTTCCTGATGGTCGGACTTTCATTGACAACTTTTTTCTATTACATGGATGAAAATTTAGAAAAAGCCCGTACAGGTTTGTTTATTGTCATGGCATTTACGCAGCTGTTTAATGTGTTTAACCTGAGATCTATCAACAAATCAATATTTGAAATAGGCTTATTTTCAAACAGGCATATTAATCTTGCTGTAGGTGTTTCTATTTTATTGTTAGTATTCGTTACAGAAGTTCCTTTTCTTGCTTCTATTTTTCATTTTCAATCGCTTCAGCTAGTTGATTTTATGGTATTATTTCTCCTTGCCTCTTCGGTTTTATGGGCTGGAGAAGTGTATAAGTCTTTGCGAAAATATTATCAATCCTGATTAAAAAGAGATGTAGAGAATTCAGGAATCAACGGCCTCCCTCTAAAAGCACAATTGAGTACGATTTCTATGGCTTCAAGAACCGAACTCTTACCACTTTCATTATCTCCAACAATTATGTTAACATCATCATTAAAGTCAAAAGTTTGATCACGAAATTATTTGAAGTTTCTTAGCTTAAGCTTCTTAAGTGATCGCGCCAGGATCAATACTTTAAAGTTATCTATTTGATATTCAAAAAGTTATAATATTAATTTTTCAAGCGCTCACCGAATCACTCACCAGAATGCTTTTCCTGTATTGAAACCCATCCCTTCATCTGTTTTTCGGGCGCATAGAGGTGTGAACTAATTTTTGAATCATTCAGTTTTAACGCTGCTACCTGGCTTTCTCGGTCCAGCTTGAAAACCATAGACCCATGCCAATAAAAAGCCGCTGTTTTGCCATTAAGTGACTTGATACATTTTGCACCAACCATTTTTCCCTCAATTCCATTTGGGAGTCCTCTAATAATTTGATTAAATAGTTTTTCAGGTTCGGTCATCGAAAGGTTCTATCTGAGTCATTAGTAAATCTGTTTATAATTAGGTTCTTTCAATTCAGTTGTTCTAATGAAGCCTGGCTCATAAATAAAAATATATGCCCTTTATTCCTAACTTTTTACTTTCCTTGTTTTCTCCTTCTTTTTTTTCTTTTTCTTTTCTTCTTCGGTCAATCCTATAAGCGTATCACTATTTATATAAAGCAATTCCGCAGTTTCAATCAATCTTTTCACAATGTCCGCAACATTATCACTGTCATTGGCGAGAGATGTTGCCATTACGCTGGATATCTTCTGCTCCCTAATCAATTTATCCAGTGTGCCATCTAGTAATACATCGCTTTTATCTGCTTTTTCTTTAAGTCTTTCAAGTCGTTCTAAATGCGCTTCGGGGGTTTCATCTTTTCGGGTAAAATAAATTTCTCGCAGAACCCGTGAAACTTTACGTCTCAACCGGTCATATTCTTTTTGAATATACTTGTTATCAGAAAGCATATATTGACTTACATTTTTGCGCAAGCCACGGATGCTTTTTATCGTCTCTACGACATTCCGGTTGGCCAATTTTATTCTTGTAAATGCTTGCATGGCTTCTGGCGATAAGGAGAATTTACTTTGTGCAAGGGTCGCGTATTTAATTATTTTACTATAAATAATTTTTACTTTATTGTAATACAGTTCATCAATATCAACGTCCATTTCCTCTTTAGATTTTTGGACCACCTCTTTTAATTTCCTGTCACCTTTAATATCTCTCATACGCAAATTAAGGCCATGAGGAACAATTTCGAAAGTTGTTTTTTCAAACAACCTTTTGCTTTCATCCAAAAGGGCTCGTAGGGCTGTTTGCGGATAAGCCAATACACTTTGGTTCAGATATTTTGGATATTCAATTTTATCATCTTTTTCTTTTTCGACAAATACGCGGGTTAAAAACCTGACCAGCACATTTATAAACGGTATCATTATCAATACACCAATTAAATTGAAAAGCGTATGGAAGATGGATAATTTGATCGTGTAATTATTAGCAGCGACACCTGTTGAAAATGAAATATAATTCACAAGTTGCCCCAACTGAGCAATAAAAACAAGGGCAAGAATGCCAGTCACCATATTGAATATCAGATGTGCCCCGGCAAGTCGTTTTCCAGCAACATTGGCATTGAGTGACCCCAGTATCGCGGTTATGGTAGTCCCGACGTTAGCTCCGATAGCAAGCGCTAATGAATTATCGTAAGTGATCTGCCCGACAGCGAGTGCAGTGAGAATTAATGCCATGGCCGCACTACTGGATTGTAAAACAACAGTAATCAGAATGCCAATTAAAGTATACACTATCAGACCCCAAAATCCTGGCATCGCAAAATCAGCCAAGTTGATACTGTCCTGATAGATATCAAAGCCTTGTTTCATAAAGTGAATACCCAGGAAGAAGAAACCCAGTCCGGCAAGAACATAACCAATGCCTTTTAAGCTTTTTGATTTTTGAAATACGAAGAGAATTCCAAAAGCTAGCATGGGCATTGCCAAGGCAGAAACCTTAATATTCAAACCAAAAATTGCTACTAGCCAGGCCGTAGCAGTAGTGCCTAAATTTGACCCGAAAATAATCCCTATTCCTGCATAGAGTTCGATCAAGCCTGCACTGAGAAATGAAATTGTAATTACACTAATCAAAGAACTGGATTGTAAAAATGCTGTTACCACTAATCCCAGCCCCAAACTTTTATATAACTTATCTGTCATGCGTCTCAACAACTTTTGCAGTGGCCCTTCTACAAAAGCATTAAAGCCCTCTTCCAACATGATCATTCCAAATAGAAGTATAGCTACACCGGCACCTACTTCCTTGATCGTAGGGTTTATAAAAAATGCCCATCCGAGCAAGACCAGAATAACAGGAAAGAATATTTTTTTAATCATCTAGTAAATTTTAAATAGGCGAATCTTCATGCAAAACTCAAGGATGCGCATCGGCGTAGTTTCCAACAAAAATACAAGATAAATAAAATTATGGTTAAGATTCCAAATAAAGTGACACTCTTAGGTAAAGGTCAATACCATTGAATTAGAAATCTCTTATTTTCATAACGTCTTGTAAATGCAGAGACCTTCTGGATTTTAAATTGTTATGTATAGAAAATATATAAAAGATTTAAATGCCTTGGTGGACGTTGCCTAAATAGCTGTTTAGGAATTGAAGTGGCACGTTGGTTGACCTTTGTACTTTAGCCGAGGTTTGGGTTTATGATGCATCAATGAGTGACAATTTGGTTTAGCGGGCGATATAGCACTAAATGATCTGTTAAGTAAATTCAGTGCATTTTTGTATCTACAAGGGCACTACCAAAACCCAACAGGAACCATGCGCAAAGTTTTAGGGTAAGGATTTGGGAAAATAGGATTGATTATGTAAAATTATTGGTGACCCATAAAACGCTCGTTTTATGGAATTTTTATTTGCTCGGATATGAAAAAAGTTCACCCCTGTTATTTTGAAACTTACACACTTACTGGGCTAGAGTCTTTTTTGATTATCATATTTAAAACAGTATTTAACATCTGTTTATATCATCGATATTACAGTATGTACTTTGTTTTTTAATCGGGTACTACCACTTACTTGCTAATGTCCGATAAATTACTTGTGATTATTGTTTAAACTTGGTTTTAATTAGTTTTTAGTGGCTTTTAAGGTTAGTGCTTTAAGGTTTAATAACTTAATAATTTTCCAGGTTTCTTCTGGATTTATCTGGTATGAGGTAACAGATATTCCAAACCTACCCTCATATACAAAGATTATACTCGTTCTTTTATTCCGCTTAGTATAAGTCTGTTGAGCTCTAATACCATCTACTACAACGGTTTTCTCATGCTTATTTGCATCTTCTGTTTCAAAATCCATACTAGTCATAAAAATCATTGGTGCAAGTACTGTTGAACCCGCTTCCCCGGCCCCGTCTGTGACTTCAACTCTCACCCATTTCAGCATTGGGTTTCGTTCGTCGCCTCCTGTACCTTTAGATATCCATTCGGATTGATTTGGTGTCACATAACTAGCTTTGACAGATCTTACATCTCTACCACCTTCTTGTGAACCTATCTCAAAGCTCTTGTGCGGCAGCCCGTTGAGCGTTTCTGGCAGCCATTCTTTGAGTTCATCATTGGTTAAGGGTGTTTCATTTTTTAACCTAATCATATCTTCTTGTATCTTCATGGCATTTCTAGCCATATTTGAGGCGTCAGGAGCGCTTTGACTGTAGACATTCTGCATTTCTTCTATTTCCTTTTGTTGCTCAGGAGTTAATTGAGAGAAACCGGTAATAGATACAAAAAGCATACAAATCGTGATTATTATTACTTTTAAAGCTGTCATGATATTTGTTTTAAATATTAATATTTTTGGATGAATCGCATGATACTATTAAGGCTAAAAGTGGAATAATGAATTTGGCTAGTATTTTCATGGTTAGGGGTGATTAGATTTATAAGTTACAATAAATACGAACGGTATCGACAATTCAGTAAAAAGTTTGCGAGCGGAGCAGTCCCATAAAACGGCCGTTTTACAAGACTGCGTACGTTGAATGAAAAAAATGTTAAATTGGTATTGTTAGTACAATAGATATATGAGCAATTATCATTTTCCCTCTTAAATAATAATAATTATATGCACTCCGGATTAATTATTAGAATAAATAAGGTTATAGATCATATAGAAAAACATATATCTGAAGAACACTCACTTGAGAAATTGGCTGAGATTGCAAATCTTTCGAAGTTTCATTTCCATAGGACCTTCAAATTTATAACTCAAGAAACACCCAATGACTATATTACGAGAAAGCGAATTGAAAAAATTGCTTCTTTGTTAGTCCATGATCCGAAGCAATCAATAGCAGGTTTGAGTTTTTACTATGGTTTCCAAAATCTATCCTCATTTTCCCGTTCATTCAAAAAATACTTTGGCTTCAGTGCTTCCCAATTAAGAAAAAGGGTTAAAAATCGTACAGGAATTGATCCGTCATTAAATAGCAAGATTGGTAAAACAACCTTTTTATCTAAAACCGACCTTTCAGAATCAGAAAAGCTCAAAGAGTGGATGGCGTCAAAAGCAGCAATAAGTGTAAAGGTTATACCTGAAGTGTCACTGGCTTTTATAAGACATTGGGGAAGCCCGTACACGATTCATAAAGCATTTGATAAATTATTGGATTGGTGCAAAGCATTTGATAATAATCAGATTGGGGACGATTATTTTACGTTGTTTCATGACAACCCCTCCCTGACCATCGACTACAAAATCCAACAAAGTGCTTGTGTTGAAACTAAAAATATCGTTTCGCTAAAACATGAAATTTCCGTATTAAAAATACCTTCTCAGAAATATTTAATCGGAAAATTTGAACTTAATGATAGGGAATTTGAAATGGCATGGAATAGCATGATATTTTGGTTAAATAAAAATAATTTAAGGGCCAAAGATGGGCACAGATTCGAAAGGTTTTTAAACAATAGCTTATTTGATGATTCCCCAACTTATCAGGTGGAGATTGGAATCCCAATTATTTGAAAGTACAATGAAAATAGCCAAATCTATTCAAATCGATTGTAAGAAGGAAGAACTATGGTCCTGGATAACCGAATTTGACAAATTAACAAAATGGAATAAAAGCATTATCGACGAGGAGCATATCTCAGAAGGTGAAGTTGGAAAGGGATATTTAACTAAGGTCTTGATAAGGGAAGATGGTCGAGAAATTTGGTATAACAATAAGATTTTAGAATATCGGCCCCACCAACATTTGCGCATAGAATTATCTGGTGGCACATTGGGGGGGAATCCTATGATTGTTGAATATGTTATAACTAAAAAGAACAATCAATTAGAACTAACTTTAGATAGTAACTGGAAACCTTCAGGATTCATGCTAAAACTGTTTTATCCTCTCATAAAAATAAAAGCAACTAAAAATACTGTAGAAACTCTACAAGAATTGAAAAATCAAATTGAAAAATAAATAACAGTGAAAAGCGAAGCAAAAAACGTAACAGACTATTTAAAAGAAGTGCCTCAGGAAAGAATTTTAGCTCTTAATAAGATTAGAGAACTATGTTTAACCTACCTACGTAATCATGAGGAAAGTATGAGTTACAAAATGCCTTCGTACAAAAGAAACAATCAAGTTGAAGTGGCTTTTGCAAGTCAAAAACAACATATCTGTATTTATTTCCTAATCCATGATGTGATGCTAACAAATCAAGATTTATTAAAGGGTTTAAATCATGGAAAAGGGTGTATTCGATATTCAAATCCTAATAAAATTGATTTTGACATAATTAAAAAATTGTTAGAAGAAACTGAGAAATCCAAAAATTCCATTTGCTGAAAGTTGAATTCTTATTATGAATAAGAAAAAAAACTTATCCGATTAGTAATGAACCTTTGGGAGTTAGAAGGTTTTTTGTTAATGACCCAAATGGTGTTGTAATCATTTTAATGAATCATATTAAGGAATGTTAAGACTATTGGTGACCTACTTATATACCAATTAAAAAAAATGGACAGAAATTTATTAGAATCGGTTTTTGGATTCTTTTTTTTAATCATTATCTGATAAACTACGATTCATCCATTGACTATGACATTTCAGTCCTTTTATATTTACTGTGGCTGATTAAGCACCTATTTTTGATTCATACAAAAATAAGTATTTATGAAACTATGTATTATTGGAGGAACGGGAGGTACTGGGCGAGAACTAATTAAACAATCTTTGGAAATTGGCCATAATGTTACCGTTTTGGTTAGAAACCCTGAAAAATTAAAGATAAGCCATCCCAACCTTAATATCGTGCGAGGAAATGTTCTAGATTCTAATAGTTTAGATGGTGCATTTGCAGGACGGGATGCGGTTATTTCTGCTCTTGGCCATAAACGCTTTTTTATTAAAACAAGTATTCTTTCTATGGGCACAGAAAATATGATTAAAAGTATAAAGAAGTGTAGCATAAAGCGATTTATATGTATTACTTCATTAGGAATAAATGATACACGATTTAAGTTGGGATTATATTATACATTCTTTGTAATTCCAATTATACTTTTATTCTACTTTTTAGATAAAGAGAAACAAGAAAGATTAGTAGCAAAAAGTGGGTTGGATTGGACTATAGTCCGACCTGGACAACTCACCAACGGCAGAAAGAGAGCGAAATACAGACATGGGAGCGGGCTAGGTAGTTACATCTTGACAAAGATGATATCCAGGGCAGATGTTGCTCATTTTATTTTGCAAGAACTTGAAACAAATAAATACATTAGACGAAAACCAACAATTATTTATTAATCTATACATATTGACTTAGTAATTTTAAAAAGAATTGAATAATGATATACAGTTATGTTAATTTATTGCATTACTTGGCAGTAGTATTGTTTTTAGGAAATATCTTTACCGGATTCTTTTGGATGCAAATTGCCATGAAAACAAAGGATCTAGCAATAATTTCCCATTCAGTTAAAGGAGTTATCAAGAGTGATGCTTATTTTACGATTCCAGCAGCTGTCGTTATTGCAGCTACAGGATTCATATCAGCCATTTACAACAATATACCCATTTTGAGTACAGGTTGGGTTTTTTGGTCAATTCTCTTTTTTTCTATTTCAGGAATCATATTCTCTTTAAGAGTTGGTCCTCTTCAAAAAAGAATTTATACACTTACTTCAAGGCAATACCAAAAGTCCGATTTTAATTGGAAAGGTTTTAGAAAATTGTATGTTGAATGGAAGATTTGGGGGCTTATTGCTTTTTTCACCCCAATAATTGTTCTTATAATGATGATATTAAAAATCCCACATTAGATTTCAAAAAAAATTAGTTTCATAAAACCAACGTTTATTAGAACACCTGCGCTCTTCTTCATTTCGTTTTTTTAATCTGCCACTTTACGGAACTATTGATATTAATCAAAAATTGGTAAATTGGTGTTGTCGATATGCTAGATCTATCACTGCACTTTTATAATGGCAAAAATTATGAAGCTAACCTTTTCAATTATATTGTCCCTTTTGCTTCTAATACCAATTTTTGCTTTTTCTCAGCTTTCGGTTGAAGAACATTTAGGAATGGAAAATGTTTCCAATCCATCGGTTTATCAATCAAGAATAATTTACTCAAAGACAACAAAAGAAAATTGGGATGGGAAATCTTTTTCATCGATAATTATTTCGGACTTAAATGGAGAAAACAAAATTCAACTAACTGAAAAAGAATATGATTATGACCCAAAATGGTCAAAAGACGGAAAATGGATTTCTTTTATTTCTTATCGCAATAATCTCCAACAAGTTTACATCTTACCAAAATCAGGCGGACAACCAAAAATAGTTTCAGACGCACAGAATTACATATCGAACCATCAATGGTTAGATGACAAAAACATAGCCT
>CBDTVZ010000045.1:0-12223 GCA_965363995.1 uncultured Eudoraea sp. | reverse complement strand
GTACGCTTGCCTCACAAATGAGCGATGCACAATTAGAGCGTACTAATGTAAAAATAAAATCTAGCTCTTATCAGGAAGAATTTACCGCGAATGGTGAAGTCATTAAATTTGATGGATTTTTAAAAGTATATCTTGAGGGTAAGGACGAAGAGGATTTAGCTGAAGAGCAGGAAGGTTTGCTTCCGGCCATGAAAACCGGCGATCAGTTGTTCTATAATTATATTACTGCAACAGAACGGTTCACAAGACCCCCATATAGATATACAGAGGCAACATTGGTAAAGAAACTGGAGGAGCTAGGTATAGGAAGACCATCAACCTATGCCCCAACAATATCTACTATTCAAAACAGGGGTTATGTGGAAAAAGGAAGTATTGAAGGTGAAGAACGAAAGTACTCGCAACTGATTTTAAAATCAGATAAAGTTGAGGAAAAATCTCTTACAGAAGTAATAGGTTCAGATAAAGGCAAATTGGTACCTACTGATATAGGGATGATTGTCAATGATTTTTTGGTGAATCATTTTGAGCATATATTGGACTATAACTTTACTGCCAAAGTGGAGAAAGATTTTGACCAAATTGCAGAAGGTCAGGAAGATTGGAAAAAGGTAATGAAAGACTTTTATATGGACTTTCACCCCAAAGTACTGGATGTTGAAGAAAACGCGGAACGTGCAAGCGGAGAACGTGTCCTTGGTAAAGACCCTAAATCGGGAAGACAAGTTGCAGTTCGTTTGGGACGATTTGGCCCTATGGTTCAAATTGGTACGGTTGAGGAAGAGGACAAGCCATTATTTGCTAGTTTACTCCCCGAACAGTCCCTTAATACAATTACCTATGAGGAAGCAATGGAGCTTTTCCAACTACCCAGAAAGTTAGGGGTTTTTGAAGGAGAAGAAGTAGATGCCAATGTTGGTAGATTTGGTCCTTATGTTAGATTCGGCAAAAAATTTGTCTCTTTGGGTAAAGGCGAAAGTGCTTTTGATGTTGATCTTGAAAGGGCAATAGAATTAATTCGCGAAAAACAAAAAGCAGATGCTCCTATTGCGGTTTATGAAAATAAAGATGTTATCAAAGGTAAAGGTCGCTTTGGACCTTTTATCAAATGGGATGGGATGTTTATTAATGTGAATAAAAAGTATGATTTTGATACTCTTTCGGAAGCTGATATTATTGAGCTGATAGAATCTAAAAAACAAAAAGAGGCAGAGAAACTTATCAAGGAATGGTCTGATGAAGGCATCCGGATTGAAAAGGCGCGATGGGGAAGGCACACAATTATCAAAGGCAAGACCAAGGTTGAGCTTGCCAAAGAAGTAGATGCTGCAAATATCTCCCTGGAAGATGTACAGGCATTACTCGAAAAGAAAAAACCCTCAAAGAAAACTAAGAAAACCTAAGATTAGCGTACTAATATGGCGTTCGATTTTTTACTTCCTATTGATGAAATGGCCCTTGCACACTGTGAGCTATTACCACCACAATCTCTTGGCAGGAATATTCATAAGCATACAGAGAAAAAAGGGTTACCTGTCTTAGCCAATGCTTCATTTGCCTTAATTGGAGTTCTGGAATCGAGAAATGCCTTTGAAAAGAAAATAGAGCGTCTAGATACGACTGAGATCAGAATTCAGCTTTACAAGCTAATGATGGGCAATTGGAATTCAGTCTTTGTTGACCTGGGCGATATAGAAGAAGGAGAATCGGTCGAGGACACTTATTTTGTTGTAAAGGAAATTGTAGCCGAATTACTTGAAGAAAATGTAATTCCGATTATAATTGGGGCCACTCAGGATATTACTTACCCTACCTATAGGGCATTTGATAAAATTAAGGATATGATAAATCTGGTGTCAATAGACAGCAGGTTCGATTTCGGGGCGGATGAGGAACTTATTTCTTCGCATTCCTATATGAGTAAAATAATTACAGATAAGCCCAACAATCTTTTCAACTTTTCAAATATTGGTTATCAAAGCTATTTCAATGCACAGGAAGAAATAGATCTTATGGACCGCCTATTTTTTGATGCATACAGGCTGGGAGAAATAACCTCCGACATTTCCCTTGCAGAACCCGTATTGAGAAACGCACATATTGTAAGCCTGGATGCCAGGGTAATAAAAGCCGGTGAGATAGATGGGTCTAAGAATTTTTCACCAAATGGATTTAATGGAAGAGAAATATGTGCAATAGCCAGATATGCCGGTATGAGTGATAATGTTGCAATATTTGGAATATATGAATGCGAGAATACCGTTCAATCCTTTCAATTAATTTCACAGATTATATGGTATTTTATAGAAGGATATAATTTTAGAATAAAAGAGTTGCCAAGTGCTAAAAGCAAAGATTTTAACAAGTTTAATGTGCCTACAGAAACCGAGCAATTAATTTTTTATAAAAGTTTGCTTACCGAAAGATGGTGGGTTGAGATTCCATCAATTTTATCTTCACATAATAAAACAAATTCACCTGCGTTATTACCATGCACTGAACAGGACTATTTAGACGCATGTAACCAAAATATTCCCGAAAGGTGGTTCAAGGCCTATAAGAAAGGTTTTAACTAACATAAATTATTTTAAAGGATAGACAGTTTTATACAATAAATTATTCAAAATGCAGTTTTAGAGAATAATAATTGTGAATACTGTTTATAGTCTTAATCGAAATTTAACCTAAAGTATGAAGAAGCTATTGTTATTATCTATAGCGTTTGTTTTTTTGCTCACTAGTTGTGGGTCTAAAACAAAAGGAGAACTAGTCGGAGTCCAAGGTAAAAAGTGGTATCCGGAAAAACCTTATGGAATGGAACTGATCCCAGGCGGAGCATTTATCATGGGTAAAAGTGAGGAAGATGTGGGGAAGGTTCTTAATGCGCCAACTAAAACTGTAACCGTAAGATCATTCTATATGGATGATACGGAAATAACTAACAGCGAATATCGCCAGTTTGTAGAATGGGTGAAAGATTCCATCGTAAGAACTAAGCTGGCCATCCTGGCTGATGAATTAGGAATGGGACCGGAGGATGAAGGTATTGGAGATTATGCATTTAAGGATGCAGATACTACCAATATGTCTACTTATGACAAGTATATGATGGATAATTATTCCGGGATGGGCGAGACTGGTTATGAAGGAAGAGCTCTGAATAGAGACCAGGATTTGATCTGGGACACTTCGGAATATCCAGATGAATACTATACAGAAATAATGGATTCAATATATATTCCTGAAGAGGAATCATATAACGGTCAGCGCACTGTAGATGTCACAAAACTTAAATACAGTTACAACTGGATGGATATTGAGGCAGCTGCACGTTCAAGAGATGCCAGAAGAAAAGATTTTATAATACATGAGGAATTGGAGATCTATCCGGATACGACGGTTTGGATAAGAGACTTTCAGTACTCCTATAATGAACCAATGCATAATGACTATTTCTGGCACGATGCCTATAGTGATTATCCGGTTGTTGGAGTTTCCTGGAAACAGGCCCAGGCCTTTTGTAACTGGAGAACAAAATTTAAAAATGATGACCAAAAGAGCAGAGGCATGCAATTTGTTAACGGATTCAGGTTACCTACAGAAGCTGAATGGGAATATGCCGCCAGAGGTGGAATTGAAAGTGGAACTTATCCCTGGGGCGGTCCTTACGTGATTAGCGATACTGGTTGCTTTATGGCCAACTTTAAGCCACAGCGAGGTGATTATGCAGCTGATGCAGCTTTGTATACAGTGGAAGCCAAGTCTTATGAGCCAAATGATTATAATCTTTACAATATGGCCGGAAACATTTCTGAATGGACTAGCTCTAGCTATGACGCAAATTCATACGAATATGAATCTACTATGAATCCCGATGCAGGTGATTTTGGTAACAAAAGAAAAGTTATACGTGGAGGTTCTTGGAAAGATGTTGCTTATTTCCTACAGGTAAGTACCAGAGATTATGAGTATAGAGATTCCGCCAGAAGTTATATCGGTTTTAGAACCGTTCAAGATTATATGGGAGAGGAAGACTCAACACAATAGTTTTTACGTATATAAATAAATCAAACAATAAACCAAATACTTATTTTAACATTAAACTTAAATTAAATTTAGAATTATGGCACAATCAAAATCAACAAAGAAATTATTTAACATGGCCTATGGCCTCGGAGCATCGGTGGTTATCATTGGTGCGTTATTTAAAATCCTGCACTGGGAATTTGGACCTCTAACTGGTGGTCTTCTTCTGGCTGTAGGTCTTATCACAGAAGCCCTTATTTTTGCAATTAGTGCTTTTGAACCAGTAGATGACGAATACGATTGGTCTCTTGTATACCCTGAATTAGCAGGTGGTATGTCTGGTGGTAAAAATGATGTTTCAGATGCTAAAGAAGCAGAAGGCATATTATCCAGAAAATTAGATGAGCTTTTAAAAGAAGCCAACATTGATGCTAACCTTATGGAGAGCCTTGGAGAGAGCATTCGCAATTTTGAAGGTGCTGCAAAAGGTATTGCTCCTTCAGTAGATGCAATGGAATCTACCAAAAAATATTCAGATGAAATGGTAGAGGCAGCGGCTCAAATGGAATCTTTAAACAGTTTGTATAAAGTACAATTGGAAAGCGCTAGCAGACAAGCTTCTGTAAATGAAGAAGTTGTTCAAAATGCAAGTGCTCTTAAAGACCAAATGGAATCTCTTGCTTCCAATCTTTCTTCCTTAAATGGAGTATATGGCGGCATGTTATCTGCAATGAGCAAAAACTAATTAGTGTATTAGTAAACCCAAATCAAAATCTTAATTAAAACTAATTAGAAAACATGGCAGGAGGAAAATTGTCACCACGTCAGAAGATGATCAACTTAATGTATTTGATCTTCATCGCAATGTTGGCGCTAAATATGAGCAAGGAAGTTCTAGCGGCGTTCGGTCTTATGAACGAAAAACTGGAAGCTTCTAACGCAAAAACCACAGAGAACAATATAGCGTTCTTAAATGGTTTAGAAACTAAAGCATCTGAAAATGCGGAAAAATTTGGTCCGCTACTAAAAGATGCCAAAAAGATTAAGGAATTGTCCCAGGATTATTATGACTATCTGGAGGCCCTTAAAGGTAAAATGTTAATAGAGATTAAAGATCCTAAAGATTATCAGGTTATGGATAAGTCTGATTATTTGGATCAGAAATTTTTTCAAGGTGATAACCTGGCTCCTGAAGGGAAAGAATTCTTAAAAAGGATTACAGATTATCGTACTCAAATTTCGACTATTTTACCAGAAAGCATGAGTGAAGTTAAGGCTTCTGTTCAAACCAGATTTGAAACTGGTGATGCTAAAGGTAAAGTTGAAAAAAGAGATGGAACAAAACAGGATTGGATAAACTATCATTTTGAAGGTTTTCCAGTTGTTGCTTCTCTAACTAAGATAACACAGATACAAACTGATGTTAAGGCTACAGAGCAGGATGCTTTAAAGTCTATGTTAGAAGGTCAGTTGACCAGTGAAGTTTCCATGACTAATTATACCACGCTACTAGAGCAGGAAAAATCGGCTTTTTATGCTGGTGAGAGATTCTCAGGGGCAGTTGTATTAGGTCGTAAAGATGCTACAACCAGGCCAAATGAAGTAAATCTTACTTTAGATGGAAGAAAACTGAGTGAAGGTAAGGATTATGAGATTGATAATGGTCAGGTAAAACTATTGGTTAGCGCGGGTGCTCCCGGAGACCACAAGATTGCCGGTACCCTGGTATTTATTCAGGATGGTGAGAGAACAGAAGTTCCTGTTATTCAAACATTTGCCACAATCACTAAACCTAATGCCGCATTAATTGCTGCAGATAAGATGAATGTGGTTTATCGCGGGGTTTCTAACCCAATGTCGATTTCTATTCCTGGAATTCCAAATAACAAGGTTAGTGCATCAGCTGCAGGTCTTAAGAAAAGAGAAGGCAGTAAGTATATCATGAACCCTGGAACTGGAAGAACAGTCACAATTGTCGCGTCTGGTACGTTGCCTGATGGACAACGTGTTTCCTCAAAATCTGAGTTCAGAATAAAGGATATTCCAAGACCTTCTGGATCTATTAGAGGAGAAACCGGAAGTGCCAAGATGCCTAGAAAAAATCTTGAAATTGCAACAATTGGTGCATTGCTTGAAGACTTCGATTTTGACTTGAATCTTGCAATTGGCGGATTTAAATTCAAAGTTCCAGGTCAACCCACGGTAAGTGTAAAAGGCAACAAACTGGATTCAAGAGCTAAATCGGCCTTAAGAAGAGCCAAAAGAGGTGAGGCTGTTCAGATATTCGATATTCAAGCGTATATCACGAATAACAAAAGCTATAAACTGAAGAAAGTATCTCCGGTAATTGTGGAGATTACGAACTAAGAATAGTATAAAATATAATTTTATGAATTGGAAGAATGTTTTAATTACTGGAGCTGTAGCGCTACTACCAATATCCATGATGGCACAGGCTAATATTTTAAATGCCAAGTTGCCTGATGAAATTGGGAAAAAGACAGAAGCGCAAATAGCGGCGGATAATGATGCTCCGCTGCCATACGGCTATGTAGACGACAGGGATATCCTTTGGTCTAAGACCGTATGGGAGGTGGTTGATCTCGATGAAAGAGTAAATTTCCCCCTGTATTATCCACTTGACACCATAGATATTGGTGCGGACAGAAGGTCGTTATATGATGTTTTTATGAAAAACATTAAAAACGGTGAGCTTACTGACGTATATGTAGATTCCTATTTTACTGAAAAAAGAAATTTCAGTGACCTGGAAGCTACTTTGAAAAAAGTAGATACCACAGATCTTGGATATGAGCAAATCAATGCCGGTGAAATACTTTCGCTCGAATATGTTAACGAGAGGGAACTTACTGCTGCAGATATTGAAGAATATCGTATCAAAGGGATATGGTATTTTGATAAGCGGCAGGGCGAATTGAAGTATCGACTCCTAGGTATTGCTCCGGTAGCACCTGATGTTAACTTTGTAGATGATGATTCCATGGATCCCAATGAGAATAAAGTTGAACTTTTTTGGGTTTGGTATCCTAGTGCCAGAGAGATATTACATGAAGCCAAGGTTTTTAACCAGCAAAACTCAGCACAACCAATATCTTTTGATATGTTGTTGAATGCCAGACGTTTTAATGGTCTTATCTATAGAGAGGACAATGTTCAGGGTGATCGTTTAATAAATGATTACATAGCAGACAATGCGCTATTCCAGTTGCTTGAATCAGATCGTATTAAGGAAACAATACGAGACAGGGAACAGGACATGTGGGCATATTAGAAGCATGCGTTAAATTCCAATTCAGATATAAATTAAAAAACGCTGCACCATTTGGTGCAGCGTTTTTTAATTTTACACTATGGTAGATTACTTAATAGTAGGTCTTGGACTGGCCGGGATAGCATTTTGTGAAAGGCTTGAAGAGCACGGTAAAACCTTCATGGTGATCAATGATCAGTCCCAAACATCATCGAATATTGCAGGAGGCTTGTATAATCCGGTTATTTTAAAAAGATTTAGCCTTGCCTGGAAAGCTCATGAACAACTGGGATTGATTCAGCACTTTTACAAAAGACTAGAGGATAAACTGGGGGTATCCCTGGATCATAAAGTGCCAGTATTAAGAATATTTGCATCTGTAGAGGAGCAAAACCTATGGTTTGAGGCGGCAGATAAACAAAGATTACAGCCATATCTTTCTACAAAATTACTCATTAATAACAACCCAAGCCTCAATGCACCATTCGGCTTTGGAGAGGTCTTACATACCGGACGGGTAGACACACGGAAGTTAGTAGAATTCTATTCTGGATATTTATCCGAAAAAAAGCTATTATATGAGGAAACTTTCAACTTTGAGGATTTGAAGATAGGAACTAAAGGTGTTTCCTATAGAGCTATTAATGCCAAAAGAATTGTTTTTGCTACAGGATTTGGACTAAAAAGAAATAGGTATTTTAATTACTTACCACTAAACGGAACAAAAGGAGAGCTCTTAACTATAAAGGCCCCGCTTCTTAAGGAAGAGAGAGTCATTAAATCTTCTGTTTTTATTATACCTATAGGAAATGATCTTTACAGAATAGGAGCTACTTACAAATGGAAGGATAAAAATAATGAGCCCACTTCAGAAGCCAGATTAGAGCTCCTTACAAAGCTGGATACCTTTTTAAACTGTGATTATAAAATAGTAAGCCATGTTGCCGGCATAAGGCCCACAGTAGCCGATAGGAGGCCTTTGGCAGGCAAACATCCTGCTTTGGACCATATTTACTTATTAAATGGTTTTGGGTCAAGAGGCGTCATGATTGCCCCCTATGCTTCAAAGCAGTTATATGAATATATAGAGAATGGTGCGTCCATAGACCCCGAAATGGACATTACCAGATATGAAAAAGTCTATATTAATGCTTAATCAATACGAACAGTTTTTGGGTCGTATTTTATAAAGATATTGATCCATATATTTCGGGAAAGCCTAATAATTACAGGTAAAAAGACAACCATGGTAACCACTATTGCAATAAATGTATTTAGTAAATTCGTGCCAATTATTAAAAAAGCAATAACAAAGGCCGCTATCGCAAATGCTATTCCAACGGGATAACTTACGTACATCGCCCCGTAAAAAAAGGAAGGTTCCATTTTGTACTTGGTATTACAGTGCGTACAACGTGCCTGCATTTTAAAAAGAGAACCAAGATTATAGGGGTTGTTATCGGCATACATACTTTCCTGGTGGCATCTTGGACAACTTCCTGTTAAAATACTGTAGAGTTTGTTTCCTTTTTTTAACATTTGCAAAAGTTTAGGCAAAACTACGATTTTGCAAAGTTTCTAATTGTAACACCAATCACAAAAATGCTAAATATTCATAATCTTTCTGTTTCTTTTGGAGGAGAATACCTGTTTAAAGAAATCGCGTTTAGATTAAATTCGGGAGACAGGGTTGGACTTATTGGAAAAAATGGCGCAGGGAAATCTACCTTGCTTAAACTGCTTTCTAAGGAAATGGAACCAGATTCGGGTACATTGGCCACAGAAAAAGATATTAAAATTGGCTGCCTTAAACAGGATCTTGATTTTGAGCATGGAAGATCTGTTCTTGAAGAGGCCTATGAGGCCTTTACTGAAATAAAAGCATTAGAACTCCAATTGGAGAAAATAAATTTCCAATTAGGGGAAAGAACAGATTACGAGAGCGAGCTTTACAATCAATTAATTATAGACCTGAATGATTTAACTCATCAATATGAAGTTCATGGAGGTTACAATTATAAGGGACAGACAGAAAGAATTCTTTTAGGTCTTGGTTTTAAAAGGGAAGATTTCAATAAAAGTACAGATACATTCTCCGGTGGATGGCGGATGCGTATAGAATTGGCTAAACTTCTCCTGCAGAATAATGATGTCCTTTTATTAGATGAGCCTACCAACCATTTGGATATTGATTCTATACTTTGGCTAGAACAATTTCTGCTTAATTATCCTGGTGCACTGGTAATCGTTTCACACGATAGAATGTTTTTGGATATTGTTACAAATAGAACAATTGAAATATCCCTTGGAAGAATCTATGATTACAACAAACCATATACCAAATATTTAGAGCTAAGAGGAGAAATAAAAGAACAACAGCTAAGTGCCCGCAAAAACCAGGAGAGAGAAATACAGCAAACAGAGCGCTTAATAGATAAATTCCGGGCCAAGGCCTCAAAGGCCACTATGGCACAATCACTTATTAAGAAGCTGGACAGGATGGAACGCATTGAGGTTGATGAAGATGACCTTAGTGCGATGAAATTGCGGTTTCCAATTTCCGTAACTCCTGGAAAAGTGATATTTGAAATGGAGGACCTTTCCAAAAGTTATGGTAATAAGGCAGTGTTAAATGGAGTAGACATAATTTTGGAAAGGGATAGCAAAACGGCTTTTGTTGGTCAGAATGGACAAGGTAAAACAACATTGGCCAAGATTCTTGTCGGGGAATTGGAGTATCAGGGAAGACTAAAATCCGGCCATAACGTCGAGATAGGTTATTTCGCCCAAAATCAAATGGAATATCTGGATGGCAATAAAACCGTACTTGATACTATGATCGATGCTGCCAATGAGAAGAACAGAAGTAAAGTAAGGGATATATTAGGGTCTTTTCTCTTTAGTGGTGACGATGTAGATAAATATGTAAAAGTTTTATCCGGGGGGGAAAGGAACAGATTGGCTTTAGCTAAAATGTTGCTGCAACCCTTTAATGTTCTTGTTATGGATGAGCCAACAAATCATCTCGATATCAAATCTAAACATATTTTAAAAGAAGCATTGAAAAAGTTCGAAGGCACATTGATTGTGGTTTCACACGACCGGGATTTTTTGCAGGGACTTACCAATAAGGTTTATGAATTTAAGGAAAAAAGAATAAAAGAGTATTTAGGGGACATCAATTATTTTCTTGATCAGCGGAAAGTTGAAGATTTCCGGGAAATTGAAAAGAAACAAAAAGATCAGAAAAAGAAGGAAAAACGCAATAGCAAACCTTCAGATTATGAAGGTCAGAAACGATTAAAGGCGCTAAAGAATAAGTTAAGTGCTCTTGAAAGTAACATAGCTGGATTAGAGAAGGAGATCGCCAAAATAGATCACGACTTGCTTATGGACTATGATATTACAATTGCGATTCCGAATTTTTTTGATACTTATCAGGCTAAAAAAAAGGAGCTGGAGGAGTTGATGACAAAGTGGGAAAATACCACTTTAGAGCTTGAAAACAGTGGGACGGGGGAATAATATGTAGGGTTAAATTTTTTTCACAACAGAAAAGAGGGCTTTCACAACAAAATCGCGCACTTCATCGATTATATAGGTTGTTTATCTATATAAATTAGTATTTTTGTAAGGTAATTCTTTATTAATATAATGTTTTTCTTTCATTTAAAGATACAACAAATTCTTAACCCTAAACTAATGAAAAAGCTTCTCCTTGTTCTGGTTCTTTTAATAACCGCAAATCAGGTGATAAATGCGAAGGTTAGTAAGGCTGAAAAAATAGCTTTAATAGATCTTTATAAAAGTACTAATGGTACTTCCTGGTTAAAACAATGGCATTTAGACCAACCGGTTTCAGAATGGTATGGGGTTAAGGTTGAAGGAAATCATGTAGTGGAGATAAATTTATTTCGCAATAATCTTTCAGGTACAATTCCTGAGAGCGTAGGTAACTTGAATCATTTGCGAATTCTTAATCTGGCATTTAACACCCTGAGCGGTGAGTTACCAAATACAATTACACAGCTACAAAGCCTGGAGGTTCTGAAAATTGAGATGAACAGGTTTAAAGGGAATCTTCCAAAGGAGATAGGAAACATGGAAAATTTATTGGAGCTTACCGCTTTTAATAATTTCTTCTCTGGTGCTATACCAAGTAGTATAGGGAATATAGTCAACCTACGGGTACTAAACCTTTCCAGTAATAATTTTGTTGGCCATATACCAGATTCAATAGGAAATCTTACAAGACTTGAAAGTCTGGGACTTTTTGAGAATACTTTGGATGGTGAGATCCCACATAATTTAGGACAACTGGTTTTACTCAAGGAACTTGTACTTGCAAATAATCAATTAGGTGGGGAGATTCCCGCAGAATTTGGTCAGTTGGCTAGTCTTAAGGTGTTACAAATTCAGAATAACAAATTTAATTCATATAAAAACCTTGAACTTATGGACACCAGGGAATTTCTGGTTTTTGATTATGATAAAGGTGATGTAGAATTAGATTTCAAGGATGTCAATTTTTCTAAAACCCGTATGGCAGATACGAAATTTGAAGAAGATAATGAGTAATTGACTCGTACTTTAGTTAGTTTGGCCAAAGGGATGCAGTAAGCATCCCTTTTTGTTTTAAGTTAAACTAAAAATATTAAACAAATATTAAGAATTATTTAACATTAGTTGCATATGCAACTAATAGGTTTTAACGTTATATTTGCAACATGAATAATACAGACATTTTAGTAGATTTTGATAAATCTGTAGGTCGTTGGATCGGCAGCACCGCTAAGATGGTTGATAATTATTTACACGAAGCTTTTCAAAGAGAAGGACTTGATCTTAGTAAGGAGCAAATGATAATTCTTAAAAAATTACATGAAAATGATGGCCTCATTCAAAATGAATTGGCATATCTAACCT
>CBDTVZ010000044.1:0-12230 GCA_965363995.1 uncultured Eudoraea sp. | reverse complement strand
GGTATTTTGCATATGAAGTAGGCTATATTAATAGAAAGTTACTTTGGCTAATTACTGGCCTATGTGTCGGGTACTATATTTCGGTAATACTTGTTTCATTCTATGAAATTCCTCAAATTCAGTACTTCTTTAGTTATGGAGTTTATATTTTAACATCCTGCTTGTGTGTTATTGGGATAAAGAAAATGGTATCAAAAAATGAGTTCCCTTTCTGGCCCTTATTTGCCGTAGCGGTATATTACATAGTTTTTGTTTCAGAAGAAATAGCATTCAATTTTTTTGGCGATAAATTACCCTGGAGAAGATTTTTAAGTTTTAACTATCTTGATTTATTTCCTGTAATTATTATTTCCTTGAAATTGATTAGTCTGGTTAAGGATCAAATGCTTAAACTAAAACTGGAAAAAGCGGTGATCTTCTATAAGGATAACCTTAACCTTATATTAAATCAGACTAAAAAATTTGTATTGACATTAGACGAGCATGGTAAGATCTTATTTGCTAACCCTTATTTTTCTGAATTCTTTCAAAATGACCAGCATCTTGTAAACGCTAATATTGACCAATTTCTTTCAGAGGATGGCAAACAGGTCTTTAAAGAACTTGCTTTTGACATTAAAAATGACATTGGCAATATGGTTACACAAATCATAACAAAACAATCAGAACTCACAGTGGCCTGGTCATTTGTAAAATTAAAAAACACTGATTCCATCAAATCTTCTCAATATATTTATCTTTTTGGTGCTAACGTAACTCAATTAAAGCAAACGGAAGAAGATCTGCGAAAAGCCTACAAAGATCTTAAGGATTTAAAGAATAAAATTCAGGCAGAAAATATACAATTGCGTAAAGAAGGTACTACCCAGGTAGCAGAAAGAACACTAATTGGTGAAAGTCCTAATTTTAACTATGTTCTTAATAGAATTGAGGATGTAGCCTCTTTAAATGTCCCTGTATTACTGGAAGGTGAAACAGGAGTGGGCAAGGAATTATTTGCCAATGCTATTCATGATAAAAGTGCCAGAAAGGAAAACCCATTTATTAAAGTAAACTGCGCAGCAATTCCCGCAGAGTTGATGGAAAGTGAATTATTTGGCTATGAAAAAGGAGCTTTTACCGGGGCTGAAAAGCGTAAAAAAGGAATGTTTGAATTGGCAGATAGAGGAACATTGTTTTTGGATGAGATTGGCGACTTACCTCTTGCACTGCAACCAAAACTGTTAAGAGCCTTACAGGATGGGGAGATACAACTTCTTGGAGCCGAAGTAGTAAAAAAGGTGAATGTTCGGATAATTGCAGCTACCAATCGTAGTTTAGAAGTGGAGGTAGAAAAGGGTAATTTCAGATCAGATCTCTATTATCGGATAAATGTTTTTCCTATTACCATACCGCCTTTACAGCAAAGAAAATCTGATATCCCACTTCTTGTAAAAGCTTTTGTAAACTCCTTTAACGTACAGTATCAAAAAGACATAATTCAAATTTCAGAATCACTTATGGATGACCTCATGAACTATAAATGGCCCGGGAATGTAAGGCAACTACGTAATGTAATAGAACGTGCAGTAATTACTTCCAGCGAATCCAGACTTAAATTATCGGAGCCCCTGCCTTTATCTTCCGGGGTAGTACCAAATCCACAAATTACCTACTCAGAGAATTCCGGTAAATCTGTTACCCTGGAGGAATGTGAGCGAATGCATATTACCCATGTTCTGGAACAATGCAACTGGAAAATTTCCGGAAAAGCGAGCGCCTCGGAAATACTAGATCTACCCTCCAGCACCTTGAGATCCAAGATGAAAAAATTAGGTATTAAGGCTCAAAAGAAATTCGGCTAATTAGCTGCCTCAGATTTATATTTCGTTATATTTAGTGTCGATATATCGCTACTTGTTAGATATCGCTTTTAATTGGGAAGACAAAAAATCCTCAAATATTTTTTTCTATACTGTCAACTGTCTAATCTGCAATCATATAAAACAAAGCAGGCGATGGGTCGTATGAAGTGGCACAGTCATTGTCATTTGATGACACAGCAAATTATTTGTACAAACAACCACCTTAATTAAAACGTATGTATTTGTTTTTTCTAAGATTTCAGATACCAAAAAATAAGCTTTATGAATTTAATCTCGCACTGGGGCGTCTGGTAAAATGGCCGGTTTATACACTCCACACCGCGGTGAATAACGAGGCAGGTAAAACTTTTGAGTTTATCCGAAATTGGGACAACAGAGAGGAAATGCAAAAAGATCTGGAGAGCCAGATTTTCACAAATTTAATGGGTGTGGTTAAAGTACTTGGACATATTCAACAATCACATATATATAATGTAGCGGAAGAAGAAGATTTATTAAAAGTGCTGGAATAACTTAAGAATAAGTACAAATATGAATAGATTTACACTTTATAAATATTTATAACGGGAACTATTAACTTAAAATCAATTTTACTATGAGAAAAGTATCTTTAACAATGACAATTCTGCTACTTTTTGGCGCTGTTGTCTTTGCACAAAAAGACAAAAAACCCAATATCCTGATCATTTGGGGTGATGATATTGGCCAGTTTAATGTCAGTGCCTACAATATGGGCATGATGGGTTATAAAACACCCAATATTGACAGAATAGGAAAAGAAGGGGCAACATTTACAGATTGGTATGGCCAACAGAGCTGTACTGCTGGTCGTGCCGCCTTTATAACCGGACAGTCACCAATCCGTACCGGACTTACCAAAGTAGGACTTCCTGGTGCTCCAGAAGGTATGAAGAAAGAAGACCCCACGATCGCCGTCCTGCTTAAGGAACACGGTTATGTAACGGGGCAATTTGGTAAAAATCATTTGGGTGACCGCGATGAAATGCTTCCAACTAACCACGGCTTCGACGAATTCTATGGGAACCTCTACCACCTGAATGCTGAAGAAGAACCGGAACTTCCGGATTATAATGCTGAATTTACTTTTGCTGATGGAACAACCCTCAAAGAAAAATATGGGCCCCGCGGTGTAATACATAGTTACGCCGATGGCAGAATTGAAGATACAGGTCCATTGACTAAAAAACGCATGGAGACGATTGATGTGGAAGTCACAGATGCGGCTTTTGGTTTTATGGATAAGGCTGTGGAAGAAGATAAGCCATTCTTTTTATGGTGGAATAGTACCCGAATGCATGTATGGACACATTTGAAGCCGGAGTCTGAAGGTAAGACGGGCCTGGGAGTCTATGCAGATGGTATGGTAGAGCACGATGCCATGGTAGGACAGCTGCTTGATAAGCTCGATGAACTAGGTATTGCAGACAATACCATCGTCATGTACAGCACGGATAACGGGGCAGAGGTATTTACATGGCCTGATGGAGGAAGTACCATGTTTGCCGGAGAAAAAGCCACCCAGTGGGAAGGCGGTTTCCGCGTCCCCACAGTAATCCGATGGCCGGGCGTTATTGAACCTGGAATTGTTTATAATGACATCGGCGCACATGAAGATATGTTGCCTACGCTCTTAGCCGCGGCCGGCGATACTGGTGTAAAGGAGGCTCTGTTAAAAGGAAAAAAAGTAGGCGATATGACCTACAATGTACATCTGGACGGATATAATCTTTTACCCGCTTTTAAAGGCCAGGGAGAGTGGCCACGTCATGAGTTTTTGTATTGGACAGATGACGGTAGCGTAGCCGCACTTCGCTATAATAACTGGAAGATAACCTTCCTGAGACAAAATGAGCATGGCATGCATGTATGGGAGGCACCTTATGAACAATTGCGCATGCCCATGGTAGGCAATCTGCGTACCGATCCTTTCGAACGCGCCCACCTTGAAGCTATCGGCTATGGTCGCTGGCAATTTGAGCATATGTGGGTCTTTGCACCTGCGGGCTATTATGTCGGTCAGTGGTTGCAAAGTTTCAAGGAATTTCCCCCACGACAAAAACCAGGTAGTTTTAGCTTGGACAGGGTGATGGAAGCTGTGCAAAAAGGTGCTGGGGACAAATAAGTTCTCTGTTAATTATTTAAAGTAAGCTCTCTTATAATTTTTTGGAACATTTCAAAAATTTGAATAGCAAGAATTAATTCAGGAAAGATTTTCATGAAGAGCATGTAAATCTTTCCTGAATACCTTTAAAGATTTCCCCCTGGTAAACAGAATTTACAGTAGTTGATAAAATTGTTCAGCAGTGCCGTTCTATGCTGCAAAATTAAACGTTGGGCTTCAAATGGTGATGGATATTTTAATAGAAATTTACCAACCAATTAATATAATAGACAAAACAAGAAGCACTGATTTTAATCATATTATGTTGTAGAGAATCTTATGAAATTTGCTCATAATAAAATGATTAACCGTGAAATTAAATTAGAACATCATGAGAGCATTAAAATTAGACATATTGAAGAACATTAAGATTTTACTCATTCTTTCAACTGTTTTTATTCTGAATGCTTGTAAACAAACTCAGACACCCGATAATGCAGTTGAATATTCTGAAAATGCAATAAACACAAGAATTGGTACACTTGATTTCACTCACGACTTTGAAAATGGCTACCCTACCAAAGAAACAGTCAAACTATTGTTTGAAGAGATGGACTATCAACGTGCTTGTCAAGCATATATGTGGTCGGTGCCATTGGTTTCATTTGCACAATGGCAATACGCAAATACAGAACAACTAGGTGCCAAAAATGGTCAAATAGTATATGTTGAAACTTATCAGGATAAATTAGGAGGATTAACATATAATGTTACCACACCTTATGCTATCCCATTTATTGATTTGATTGAGGAACCATGGATTGTTGAAATGCCTGAAGGGGAGATTCGTGGTGCAGCCCATGATGCATGGCAAATTGGAATTACACAAATGACGGAACCCGGAAAATATCTATTTGTTGGTCCTGGCCAGGAAATTCCTAAAGGAAACGAGTATAAGGCCTTTCAATCACCAACAAATAATATACTGTTAGGAATACGTTTAATGCCAGAATCGAACGAAGAACGACTTAAATTGTTAGAACAGGTTGAAATTTACCCGTATAGCGAGAGAAGTAATCCTCAACCGCGAGGCTATATTAGCCCTGAAGGCAAAAAATGGTCTGGTGCTGCCCCTCGTGGTATGGAATATTGGCAACGTATGTCTGATATAATCAACAGCGAACCTGTCGCTGAAAGAGATAGATTAATTATGGCTATGCTTAAACCACTAGGAATTGAAAAAGGAAAACCATTCAATCCAAGTGAAAAACAAACAGCAATTTTAAAAGAAGCTGTACTTGTTGGAGAAGCAATGACAAAAGCAAACGACTTTTTTAATCCGCGTCTGGAGGCTTCTCATTATCTTGAAGGTTCACATTGGGAGTATGCCACAGTCTGCCCTCCTGACCAAAGACAAGAATATTATGATGAACTAGATGGAAGAGCGGCATGGTTTTATGAAGCTGTTACAAATGACATTGCTATGCATGGACAGACAACAGGATGGGGACAGGTTTACATGGCAGCTTATCAAGATAAGGATGGTGATTGGTTGGATGGAAAAGAAGACTATATCTTAAGACTTCCGCCAAACGTACCTGCTGAGACCTTTTGGTCCATAACACTTTACGATGTAAGTACAAGATGCCCGATGGATAGTGAATTTGAGAAAGTTGATCGTTCTTCAAGAATGGATTTGATTGAAAATGCAGATGGTTCAATTGATATATATATTGGACCAACGAAACCTGAAGGAAAAGAACAAAACTGGATTCCAACTATTCCAGGTAAAGCATGGTTTCCTTACTTTCGATTGTATTCGCCAAAAAAAGAATTTCTTGACAAATCTTGGGTATTACCGGATATTGAAAAAACTGAATGACTGATAACCAACATCTGGAGCCAATAGTGCCTCAAAAATCAAAGACAAAACTCCGGTTGGGAGCCGTCATCTTGGTAGTTGGGTTTCTTAGCCCCCTGTTGATTCCACTGGTAGTGGCCTCCGATTTGTCGGCCACTAACAAAACTGTTATCTCGGGCTTACTGGCATTTGGAATACCAGAGCTGTTTATGCTCCTTGCTATTATTGTAATGGGTAAACCGGGTTATGATTTTATAAAAGGCAAGGCCTTAAAATACCTGAAAAGGTTTGCACCGCCTGATACGGTTAGTCTGGGTCGCTTCCGCTTAGGCTTGGTTATGTTCTGTGTTCCGATATTGGTGGGTATTTTAGAACCCTATCTCGCCCATTTTATACCTTTTTTTAAAGAGAACCCCTTGTGGTTTCATATAAGCCTGGATGCCATATTTATCATAGGTTTATTCGTGTTGGGGGGTGATTTTTGGGATAGATTAAGTGGCTTGTTTAAGTATAATTCTAATTTAGCTAAATAGCTGGATCAAATAATTAATTAAAAAAAAATAAAATTATGAAAAATGTATTTGTGGCCATCCTGATGTTTTTTTCTCTGTCGGTATTCGCCCAGGAGAAAGGCGAAACCTCAGCAGAGGAGCAGGAAGTGACTTCAAAAGAAGAACAAAATGCAGATTCAAAAGCCTTGGATGCTACTGCAACACAGTGGAGCTTCCAATTGGCATATCAGGATATGCCGGATTATTATTCGGATCTTGTTAATGGAGTTGCCCGAAGGCCGGGACTGGATAATTATGTTCAATTGCGAATAGTAGCACCTATTCCTCTTAAATCCTTAACCATTTTACCCAGGGTAACCCTTCGGCATTATGAAGACCTGAGTACTGGCAATACCGGCATGGGGAATACAGAGCTATTTGCGCTTATTATACCTAAAGCTACGGATTGGGGTACAGGAAGAGCGGGAATAGGTCCTTTGGTGACTGCACCCGGGAATAAAGATGTAGCCAAAGATGAGTGGGGTTATGGCTTTGCGGCTACTATTGTAAATAATACGGGACAATGGTTTTATGGAATGTTGTTTACGCAATCCTGGAGGGCTGTTGATCCCAGTGCACTTCAACCAGAGGAATCTTCCAATGTAAATCCTTTGGGTATTGCACCCTTTGTAAATTATCGTTTTGGCTCCTCAGGGTTTTATTTGGGAACCCCTGATATGGTTGCCTTGTACGACTGGAATACCAAAGGATTTTATTTACCTATTGGAGCGCGATTTGGGAAGGTTTGGGTACTGGAAAAGGGATCCATTAATGCTTACCTGGAATACAGTACCAGTGCCATTTATAAAAGCTGGCAAGGTCCGGCAGTCAAAAATTCTTTCCGTGTAAACTTTACCTACACGATGCCTATGGGAGGCGGTAAAAAATAAGAAATTGTTTAACCTAAGGCTGGTATAGAATTTACCGACTTTTATCAATAGTATTAAAAAACATAAATTATCACATGAGCATATCATTTAAACCAATCCTTATCTTAATGGCCTTTTTGCTGCTGCATTCTTTTGCCTCGGCACAAGTAGAAACAAAATCAGATGCGGATCAGGAAGCAGAGCATGAAGAAGTTAGTAACAGACCAATTTTTAGAGTGGGATCACAGCGCTCGTGGTTATTTTTTAGTTATTTAAAAGATCCTGGAGATGACGCCAGCACCCTGGGTTTGGAACTAGAAAGTTATATAAATGTTGGCAAGTACAATGTAAAGAACATTGCCTATTTTGAAGTGAACCAATATCCAAGAGTTATTCCCGGACAACCCAACGGAAACCCTGATGATGGAACTAATGTAGAAGGAGCCGATGGTATTAATGACTTGCTGATGGGTTTTTGGTTCGCCAAAAGGAGGAAACATCATGGCAAACATCATTTTACAGGAGGTTTTGCGGCGCAGCTGCCCACAGCCACAGATGCCTCTTTGGGATCAGGAAAATGGTCTATTGGACCAAGTTTTGATTATGAATTTGAAAGTGGCCGCTGGTTTGCAGGTGCTATAGCCCTGCAACTATGGTCTTTCGCAGGACAATCTGATGTTAAGGACGTAAATATGTTGATGATAAAACCATTTGTGGTTTTTAATGTGGTTAAACGCTTCGACCTTATTTATATGCCTTATGGTATTTCGGTGTATTGGAATAAATCTGCCGGAGAAAAAGTATACCTGCCATTGGGTGGAGGTGCACAATATCAAATACCTTTAGGTCCGGAAACAACACTGAACCTTGGGGCACAGTTTTTCGAGAATGTGGTTCGCCCAACTAAAGGTACAGTGTACGATTTACGCTTCTTAGTTGAGTTTGTTTTTTGATTTATTCCTTTGACATAATCATGCAAGAACTTAGGAAATAAAAAAACTAAGACATATTATTTAAACTAAATAAAACAAAGCAATAAAAGATGAAGCCCGATGCAATTTATTTACAAAGATTAAGCCGATTTATTGATGTGGTATATGCCCTTTTATTCTTCCATTTAATAATCAACTACCTTCCCGAATTTGAAGACATGGAGTGGACACATAAACCCATGGGCTTATTAAGTCATTTGATAGACAACCGTACAGAACTTCTTAGAATCTTTATAGGAGGAGGGCTTACGCTTCTGTACTGGAATCAAAACAATAACCTCTTTAAAAACCTTATAAAAACCAATGGGGTACATGCCTTACTCTCATTGGTTCAGTTGTTCCTGGTAGTATTATTCGTGTATTTTGCCATTGCCGATCCGGCTTTAGTAAGCAAATCCTCACCAGCACTTCAGGCCGGATGTCTGGCCCTTGCCGGATTTACCAGTATCGGTACCTGGATGTATGCTGCAAAAAATAATCTGATACGCGAAGGAATAGACCAGGACCAGGTTAAAGCCATTGCAAAAGATAACCTGATGGAACCTTTAACGGCCGTTGTAAATATCGGGCTTGCCTTTGTAGGACCATTGGCATGGACCATTGCCTGGTTTGTTCTTCCTGCTGTATTTACATGGTTATTAAAAAGAAAAAATAAATAGTTAAAAAATAATAGATATTGGTCCAATATAGATACCGAAAACAGATAAGGAACCGGAAAATTATTATCTAGATGCTGCAAAAAATAGGTATAACAATTAAAGACAAGAACGGAACGGCAGTATTGCTTTTGTTGGCCTGCTTTATTTTTATATTTATTTTACCGGTTTTTGAGCCTCAAACAATTGTGGTTTCTGTAATCCTCTTTTCCCTTATCATTTTTTTAGCTTCTCAGCCAATTTCCAGGAAAGTCATGTATATCGGATTTGTTGCCATCCTTATTGAACTTGCAACCAAAACTACAGATTTAAAATACATACATTATTTTGCTGAATTCACCACAAATCTTTTTATCATTTTTCTTGTGGGTTCTGTTGTGAGTCATATGATGAATCAAAAAAACGTTACAATTTATACGTTGGTAAGTGCCTTAAATGGGTATTTATTACTCGGAATTATGTTTATGAGCCTTGTAGCTTTTTGTGATCAGTACATGCCCGGCTCATTCAATGCCATCGGTAAAACTCATATGGAATTAGTTTATTACACCCTTATAACTTTAACTACCACCGGTTATGGAGATATAACACCGCAACTCCCATTGGCTCAGTCTTTGGCAATGCTTATCGCAGTAATGGGGCAATTTTATGTGGCCGTTGTTGTGGCTATTTTGGTGGGTAAATTTGCAAGTAAACAGAATGCAGATGGCTAGATATAAACTTATAAGTACTACCAATATACCACTATATTAGTATTGTTAATGAATACACTTTTGCTTAATTTTATTCAATAAACTGGATTAAAATTATAACAAATAAAGGCTTGCAAGCAGAAGACATTCTTTGTAACATACGAGTTTATCTTTTGACAATATTTAGAATATTGTAGATTTGGGCTTTATACGTTATGATTATACCCTTCTAATTACAACAATTTTGAGCTATTTACCATTCAATTCTGAGGCGCTTAAGCACAAGTATTATAAATAATGAAAAATAACGTTACATCAACATCAAAGGTTCCTTTCATAATAAGCCTTGCTGCGTTTATTGTTGTAATTGCCGGATTGATATATGGGGCTGCACTAATAACACCATTATTAATGGCATTATTTATTTCTATTGTATGTTCACAACCCATTATGTATCTAAGGAAAAAAAAGGTACCTCAGGGGCTGGCCATTTTTATTGTATTTGGAATTCTTATTGCAATTTTTATTGGATTTGCTGAGTTAATAGGAAGTTCCCTGTCTTCCTTTTCCAATAATGCGGGTGTATATGAAAAAAACCTGGATGAAATGGGTGCGTCCTTGTTGCATTTTTTTAATGAAAGAGGGATTGATATTTCCTTCAATAAATTAAAAGAGCTGATGGAACCTTCTAAGGTTATGGGCCTTACTGCCGGCATTCTCAGCGAACTAGGTGGATTTATGGGCAATTCATTAACTATTCTCTTTTTGACGCTATTTCTTTTAATGGAATTGGATGATATTTCACTTAAGGTCAATGCGATCTTTAAAAACTATTCAGGATCTCTTTCATATTTAGATGTTATTGGTAATAGTATTCGACATTATCTTTCTATTAAAACACTTACCAGTCTTTTAACCGGAATTTTTATTTGGATTGCACTTGTGATTATTGGTGTTGACTATGCCATAATATGGGCTTTGTTGGCGTTTCTTTTAAACTATATACCAAATATAGGCTCTATTATTGCGGCCTTTCCAGCTGTTTTATTTGCTTTAATTCAATTGGGTTTTGGTGGTGCACTGGTCACAATTATTGTATTTGTTGCCGTGAATATGATTATTGGAAGCATTGTTGAGCCAAAAATGCTGGGACAAGGAATGGGCTTGTCTACATTTATTGTGTTCTTATCCCTTATTTTCTGGGGATTTGTATTGGGAACCGTAGGTATGTTTCTTTCGGTACCTCTAACTATGACTTTGAAGATTATGTTAGAGCAAAACCCAAAGACGAAATGGATTGCCATTGTTCTCGGAACAAAGAAAGATGCACAAGCCATAGTTGGTGAAAATGGATCCAATGAAAATAGTTAGTTTTAAATTCGGCATCATTTCTTCATCCCTGGCCTTTCTTTTTCAATTTTATTTTTTGCTAATATAGCCTAACTTATTTCTGATTTATGAATTGGACACTTATGGCTAATAACGCGTTAACTTACTTGTATAACGCGCATTTTTTCTGACCTGCTCCTCAATTGAGTAGTACAGCCATCCTTATCAAGTGCTTAATTCTCCAATTCCTGGAGTTTAGTGAGCGCCTCCGATTTTGAATTGACATCCAGTTTTAAATAGATGTTCTGAATATGAAAGTTTACGGTGCTGGTAGTTACAAAAAGCTTGTCAGCGATAAGTTTATATGTTGCGCCCTGGCACAGATAATCGATTATTTGGTTTTCTCTTTCTGAAAAATTACTATACGATTTTCTGTGAAACATGGAAATCACCGCTTTAACAATGTCATTGCTCATAGTGGCACCTTCATATTTGATAGAATTTAAGGCGTTGTATAATCTTTTCTTGGTCACGGGTTTGGTCAGATAACCATTTGCCCGATTTTTGAAAGCCTTTTTGATTATCTCAAAATCATTCTGGGCACTTATCATAATAATTTTTACATCGGGGTCCTTTTTTCTAAACATTCGGATTCCTTGAATACCACATACTTCGGGCATTGATACTTCAGAAACAATTATATCGGGTAATAGATCATCATATTCTTTTAAGGCATCCTCTACCGAAACATAAATGCCTTGAAGGGAATAATCCTGGTAGGTTTCAAAATAGTACCTGTATGCCGCGTGAAATAAACGGTCATTATCTATAACAATTATTTTAAGAA
The DNA here is from genome assembly GCA_965363995.1 of uncultured Eudoraea sp. Taxonomy (GTDB): domain Bacteria; phylum Bacteroidota; class Bacteroidia; order Flavobacteriales; family Flavobacteriaceae; genus Eudoraea. The sequence continues at coordinate 446 of CBDTVZ010000044.1, read as the reverse complement.
TATTTGATTTCATATCTATTAGTATTTTGGGGTTGAAAAATATTAAAGAAATAGGAAATTAAAATATTGAAAATGAGCAAGTTATCACGGATAAATCATTGCTCGATTAGCAATTTTTTAAACCATAGTAAATAGGGATGTATACTAGATATGGATACTAGCCATCAATTTCTTACAATAAGATCAAAGTTGATGTTAAAGCCTTAAAACAAGAATTATCTGTTTTAGGAATTAGGAACACCATTGAATAGAAATACATCCAATCTTGTTAACCTCATTAGGACCTGAATAGCTCAAGCACCTGATAAGATAAAACTAGAATAAAACTGTTTTTACTATACTTTAAATGGGAGCCTCTTTTAAGAAGATTACGGGATGTGCTCTTGTTTTCGGCCTGCAGTGCGGGCTACTTTTGGGGTAATTTTGAGTCTGCATATTATGGGGTT
>CBDTVZ010000043.1:0-12491 GCA_965363995.1 uncultured Eudoraea sp. | reverse complement strand
ATATTCTTATCCAAAGAATACCAAACATGGTTAAAACTATTCCACCAAAGGCTCCTATAACCAGTCTGTACCTGCCATATTTTTTCCAAACAACCCGGTGATTTAAATAATCAAAAAAAGAACTGTTAATAATTGTCAGTATCACGGAATAAAATAAATTATAACCCACATGTATGAAAAATTCTCTATCAAATTGAACCGAACCATTTGCAAAGAATTCAATACCCACAAAAATGACAGATAAGACCAGCCCAATAAATACGCCAACTAAAAATGTCTTAAACAGATATCTCATTATTTAAAGCCTTAATTATTTATTAACTTTCTGATTATCACAATTATTGAGGATCATTACAGCTCTTTCTTTTCCCCAGTTGGGATAAAAAGGTCCTTCAGGTTTAAAGTTAGTAAAAAGTTCTAATGACCGCGCCACGTCTTTACAATATGGTGTGGTATCCTTTCCAAAGTATTTGGCAGAACCCATGTCCCACTCTGCCTTAGACAAAACCACTCTGGGGTTATCAGGGGCCAGGGCTAATGCTTTTATATAAATAGCAGTGTTCTTCGCTGAGAGGGTCATTCCATAAGTGGCACCGTCAAAAGCTATCCAGGCAGTATGGATCATCGCCTGCTGTATTAGTATTTCGGGGTTTTCAGGCGATATGGCCTTAGCAAGATCAATAGATTCCTGCGCTTTTTCGAGCTGTTGGCTTATTTTTTCTTTATCTGTTTCGCCAAACGAACGCAAAGTATTTACCTGAGCAACGTAATAATATGGCAACCAATTATCCAATTTTGCCATCGCAATGCGTTCAAAAAGGTTGGATGCTTCTGTTGTCTTTTCCTCTCCCCAAAGGGCAAATGCCTTTTGCATCCCTTTGGTATATTTATCCTGGCCAAATACAGATAGCCCTATAAAGAAAGATATTAGTAATAATGTGTTTTTCATTTTTTGGAGTTTAAAAGGTTAATAGTTCAAAAATGCCTCAAAACCGGTCCCCAAATAAAAAATACTTCCTGAACTGTAGTTTTTGAGTGACTAATTGTAATTTAGACACTCCTATAGCGGAGAATAAGTAATGTTAAACCCATGTATATCCCACAACACTACAAAAATGAAAATCTGAAAGAAGTTAAGGAATTCATTATCAATAATTCCTTTGGTATTTTGATAAACCATATAAACGGAAAACCCTGGGCTACTCATATACCGCTAGAATTAGATAAGGATAGCAATGGCAATGACATCCTGGTAGGTCATATTGCAAAAGCAAATCCGCAATGGAAATATTTTACCGAAAGCACTGAAGTACTTTGTATTTTTAACGGACCACATAGTTACGTTTCGTCATCCTGGTATGCAGAAGAAGAAGTTCCTACCTGGAATTATATTGCAGTACATGTCTACGGATTATTAAAAATTCAGAATGAGAAGGCGTTGATGTCCTCTCTTCATAAACTGGTAGACAAATATGAGCAAAAATCAGAAAATCCCATATCCCTGAATAATTTGTCCAAGAATACACTCAGGCAAGTTAAAGGCGTTGTAGGTTTTGAAATTGAAATCAAGGAAATACGGGCAGCTTATAAGCTATCACAAGGACGTGAACAGGATCATCCCAAAATAATTAAGGAGTTAGCAAAACGAGAGGCCAGTGGTGGACATGCCATAGTAGAAGCCATGAAAAAAACAAATAAAAAACTTAAATAAGTAAGTTTATAGTAGAAGAAAGCTACTCTTTTAACCTTTAAATGGTATGTAATCTTCCCAGCAGAAATTCCTTATATGACTTGCTTATTGGAATAACTTTTCTGTCTATCTCCAGATGACTATCGGCTACAATATCCAATTTGCATATGTTAACGATAAATGACCTGTGGACACGTAGAAAACAACTATCTTTTAATTCATTTTCAATTGTTTTTAAAGTACTTACAACCAAATACTTACCTATTGTGGTTATAATATTACAATAGTTTCGTTCGGCCTCGATATATAGAATCTGGTCTAATAATATTTTAACCATTTTACCATTATGCCTAACAAAAATCCGATCTGGTAAAACCTGTAAATTACTTTGGCTCTGGTATTGTTTTAAACTTCCGTTATCCTTTATCTTTTCAACAACTAATGCTATAGTGCGCTGAAGGTTTAGTCTGTTAAACGGTTTGGAAATAAAAGCATAAGGTTGCGTTTCTTTTGCCCTTGAAAAAGTGCCATCATCATTATTAGCCGTTAAATATATTATAGGTATTTCATTTTGAAGATGAATAGCAATGGCTGCATCTATGCCATCAATAGTTCCTTTAAGGTTTACATCCATCAAAATGATATCAGGTTTATTTTGGTTTGCATTGCTAATTGCGTCTTCACCCCTGGAAACAATACCTATGACTTCATAACCCAACTTTGTTAATTGTAACGAAAGATTAGCCGCGATAATCATATCATCTTCCACTATTAAAATTCTAATTAACTTCTCCATATTTAAGCTGCTTTATGGTTTTGAAATTCAAAAGAAACTGCTGTTCCTTTCTTGACACTTAAGGACATTTTGCCTTCTAATTGCATGGTGAGTAATTCAATTAATTGAGTCCCAAAGCCTGTACCCTCCATCTTTTCATAATAGTTTTTCCCTATGCCATTATCTGATACTTCAAGCTGTAAATGATTCCCTGATTCTATAAGACTAATCTTTATAAGTCCTTTTCGATTATCTGGAAAAGCATATTTTAGAGCATTAGTAAATAACTCATTCACTATAAGACCAATTGGAATAGCGGTATCAACATCCAATTCCAGTTCCTTCATCTCACATTCAATATGTACTCTTTCTGAAGCCCCGTAAACATCTACAATATAATCTCCCAGGCTCTTGAAATATTCCTTCATTTCAATGAATGAAAAACTTTTCCCCTGATAAAGTTTTTGATGAATCATACTCATACTATGAACCCGAAGTTGACTTTTCTGCATAGCGTCGGCCACCTTTGAATCCCCTACCTGTTCCGATTGCAGGGATAATAAACTGGATACAACTTCCAAATTATTTTTTACACGATGGTGTATTTCTTTTAGCAGAAATTCTTTTTCGTCATTTTGCTTTTTTAGCAATCCGTTTTTCTTCTTATTGGTTTGTATGCTATTATATAAAAGCATTAAAATTAAGAGCAATAGCCCTCCAATAAGAATCATTAGTATCTGCCTGGATCTTTGTTTTTTAATTTGATTTTCCTGTCCTATGATAGTACTATCTTTTTGAGCTACATCAAACTCTGTAAGTAATAATGAAATATGCTGATCTGCCTCAGCTGTAAATATCTCCTTTTTAAGTTTATCATACTCTGCATAGGCCTGATATGCTTCTCGGTAATTGTGATTACCTGCATAGGCCTTACCCAATGCTTCATAGGCCTGACTAAGATAAAAATCATCTCCAAAATCAGCTGTGGCAATTTTAATACATCTCTCAAGACTCCCAATTGCCGAAATGTATTTTCCCTGTAGGTTTTGTGATTTACCAATAGACAACCAGGAACGCATTAACATAAAGTTATTATCCAACAATTGTCCATATTTAACGGCATTTACACCTGCGAGATCTGCGGCTTCAAAATCGTTCAGATAGGCCTTCAGATATACCAAAGAAATATATACATCGCATAAATTATTATAAAAGCCATATCGCTCACCAATTGCTATAGAATGTTCGTAATAATTAAGTGCTTCTTCATGTTTATCAAGGGCCAGATAACAATTCCCAACTACATATAGTGTAAAATCATAATCCAGGTCGTTTAATCCTCTTTCTTCAAAAAGAACTAAGGCCTTTAGTCCATATTCCAGAGCCTTTTCATAGCGTGATTGTTTCCAAAATAAATTACTCAAATCGCTAAATGCAACTGCCATTGCTCTTTTATCTTTCAATTGATCCCCTAAAAGCAGAGTTTCCATAGCAATATCGGCCGCCTTATCTAGTTTGCCCTGTCTTTCATATACATATCCCAACTGAGTATAGACCAATGGCAGGTCTTTCTCCAAAACTTTTTTCATAGCGGATTCTAAAACAAAACGTGCGCTATCCAGTTTTTCCATTCTTAAAAGAATAGCCCCCTCAGTAATTTGAAACCTGCCTTCCCATAAGGAATCTTTTTTTTCGCGTGTCAGTTGCAATCCTTCCTTTGTAAATTTTAAGGCTTTTTTTAAATTCCTGGTATGCCAGTAATAGGCAAGGTCATTGAGAATATTGAATTGGATTGTATCTACTTTACTTAAAGGGTAAGAGCTCTTAAGGATGTCCAGATACGAAGTACCAAAATTATCTGTATCAATAAACACTCTATTGTAGGAATTTTCGATATAAATATCTGTAATCTGGGAACGAAGAATCTCAGGGCTCAAAAATGAGCAAATGAAGAAAACCAAAACCGTTAAAAATCGGCTCACCATTTTAATTTAGAAATAAGCAAAAGAGGTACGCAATTCCCTAAATATACAAATTTTAACATAATAATTGCTTCGCTAACTGAAAATAGACTTTCGGACAGTAAATAGGGCTGTTCGTCCGTTCGTGCTTTTATTTCTGCCAGTATTTTGCGTCTTTAGCTTACCGCATAGGTATAATGAACGCTTATCGGGTAATCTGTGTGGAAAATTATGTCCAAATCTGTTATTCATATTTTAATTTTATTAGTTGTAATTACAGCATGCAAGACAGAGAACAAAAGTGCAGAATTGTCTATGAACGATAAACTTTCCAGTAATTTAAATGTATTTATTGATTCGTGCTGGAATGATCAAAATGTCTCCAAATTAAATAAACTTGTATCGAAGAATTTTGTTAGAATCCTCAATGGTATCAAAGTGGCAGGAAATGAAAATGAAATGGCAGCTCACATGAATGTGTTTTTTACAGGTTTTCCTGATCTAGAAATTCAATACGCTGATGCTTATATTGAAGGCAACAACATTTTTATGAATTGGGAATGTACCGGAAGCAATACCGGGGTGTTTGGTGAGATGCGGGCTACGGGTAAAAAAATTAGAATTCAGGGGCTTTCACACCTTTACTTCACGGATGAAGGTAAATTATATAAGGAAGACGTGTATTATAACGAACTAGATCTATTGCAACAACTGGGCTATACCCTTACGTCACCGGTGCTGGAATAATCTAAACCCAATATTTTAATTAGTTTAACCAAAATTGAATCAACAATGAGAACATTAAATACACGCTTTCACCCCCAATGGGCAAATAAAGAATTTTAACTGAGTAGAAATAACACAATTAACTTTAATCTTAAAAACAATGAGAAAATTTATTTATCTGATGTTACTTATTCCTTTTTTTGTAATATCTCAAGGCGAAGAAGAATACATGGTTATAGAAAATGTCATGTTAACCGCTATTCCGGCAAAAACTATGGAATTTGAAGCAGGTTTAGCTGCACATAATAAAAAATACCATGCAGAAGGCATGTATGGTGCACGTGTTTATTGGGTTTCGAGTGGTAAAAATGCCGGGAAATATATTTGGGCGATGGGCCCTTTACCCTGGAGCGCAATGGATAGCAGACCTGCTGTTGACGGGCATGATGAGGATTGGAGCAAGAATGTAGTTCCTTATACCACGGCTGAAAGCGACGTTACGTACTGGAGGTTTCATCCACAATTTTCCAATTTTTCCAACGATTTTGAATTAAATTATTTATCTGTTTTCATGGTAGATTTTAAACGATTTAAATATCCCGAAATGATAAGTATTCTGGAAAGAGTTAAGAAGGTAAATACGGAAAAAAATCCTGATGACACCTATGGAGTTTATACTAATGAAATGCCAGATACCAAGGACGGTAGAGATATGGCTTTTGTAAATTTCTTTAGCAATTCAGGTTGGATGGGTCGTGAAGACAAATTTCCTAAGAAGTTTGATGAAGTACATGGTGAAGGAAGTTTTATGGATTTTATTAAGGACGTTGAAGTAGCTACAAACGGAGATCGAGCTGAATTATGGACATTTAGGAAAGACCTAAGTGGACTGAGTGGTACTGTCAATGCTCAAGACCGACAGTAATTACTGCTAATTTTAATAAATTAGTTTTAAAATGAAATAGATTTTAAATTAGCCAACCATTCAAAACCCGGTATTAACCGGGTTTTGTTTGTTCATAATCTTAAATTAAATTTTTTTACCTTAATAAATGAAATTATAACTAACTTATAGAACTATAAGACAAACCAATGATACACAATAAATACTGGCAGGCCTTTTTCGCTCTATCACCCATAATTATTTTATTTATTATGCTGCTGGGGTATTTGGTTTTTCTATTTTCCATACTTAGCAATATTCCCGAATTGGAGCGAGCTCATGATGGGCCACCTGAACTTATTATAGAATGGATAGGCTCTTTCTTTGTTGTGCTTTTTTTAGTGATACTACTTTCTGTTGCAAGTTTGGTATTCTTTATCGTACATGCCGTTCAGAATCCAAATCTAAAGGAGGGTCATATGCTGCTATTATGGATCTTATTGTTCATTTTTGTTGGCGGCTTGGGAGAATTGATCTACTGGCTGGTGGAAATTGTAGCGAAAAGAAGTGAAAATGAGCAATTAGAATAATCTTTCCAATGGATACCAGAAGGTCCTTTATTATAAAATCCGTCCTCAGTGGTGTTGCGCTTTCGGCACCTTATATTAATTTATTTGCTTCGAACTCTGCACTGAACTCTACAGAACCAAAACTATCACTTGCCCAATGGTCATTAAATAGGGCTTTTGTCAAAGGTGAATTAAACGCTATTGATTTTCCGGATATTGCAAAAAACTCATTTGGACTTAATGCGGTTGAGTACGTAAATGCATTTTATAAAGAACACGGGGAAAGTGAAAAGTTTTGGAATCAACTTAAAAGTAAAGCGAATGCTGCCGGAGTTAAAAATCTCCTGATCATGGTTGATGATGAAGGTGAACTGGGAAATCCAAATAATAACGAACGTACCCAGGCTATTGAAAATCATTACAAATGGATAAACGCAGCCAAACTATTAGGATGTCACTCCATTCGAGTTAATGCTTTCGGGCAGGGAAATAAGGTCGAATTAAAGAATGCCTTAGTAGATGGTTTGGGTAGATTAAGTGAATATGGCGCTAAAGAAAATATTAATGTCCTGATTGAAAATCATGGCCTACATACTTCAGATGGTAAGTTTATGACTTCAATACTGAAAGAAGTTAACAACGAGTATTTGGGAACATTACCGGACTTTGGCAACTGGTGCCTTAATGCCAAATGGGGAAGCACGCAAAATAACAAATGCACAGATATCTATGATCCCTATCAAGGAGTTGCCGATTTTTTGCCATATGCAAAAGGAGTAAGTGCCAAATCTTACAATTTTGACACGAATGGCAATGAAACTTTTCTGGATTATAAAAGATTGCTTAAAATGGTAAAAGATTCCGGGTTTGATGGTTATATAGGGATAGAATACGAGGGCAAAAAACTAAGTGAACCCGAGGGCATCAAGGCAACCAGGGTGCTGATTGAAAAAGTTTGGCTCAATTTAGAATAAGGCAGTTTTAACTTTTCATTTAGTCAAAACTACAATCAATATTCATTTGAATTATTTAAAATTAATCGCAAATAATTTAATGGCTTTCTGTTTTCCCCTCAGAGTTAATTTGCCAATTTTAGTAAACGAAAAAATGGGGTCCGGATTTAATTTTATAACCAGATCTTCTGATATCAAAGCCCTTACACCATAATTATTGCATTCCGACTGAATTCTGGCTGTGGTGTTCAAAGCATCTCCAGTAAATATAATATCCTTTTTGATAATTCCAATTTCTCCTGTTGTTACCTCGCCAATATGGAAACCCGCTTTAAATCCCGGTACTAGTCCAAAATGTCTAATATAATCAGACTTTTTGTTTTCAAACGCCTCAGAAATCTTATCGAAACAAACAATACAATTATTATTAAACAAACCCTTTTTCTCTGGCCAGGTTACAACAATTTCATCTCCTACATACTGAAATATTTCTCCATTGGTTTCCAGGATTGCATCAGTCATGTCGGCGTAAAAAGCCTTTATAAGGTCAAAGTATTTTCTATGTCCCATCTTTTCTGCTATAGATGTGGAAGACTTCATATCAAGAAACATAAATATTCTTACTTCTTGTTTAGGTTTTATGTACTTGCCAAAGGAGTAATTATAGAACACCTCGTTACCCAAATATGTAGTTATTTCAGAATAGAATAATGCGATGTCTAATATTAATGCGGAATATATGATAATACTCCAAAAAGAGAATTCCTTCATAAAGACTATCAAGTTGTTATAAACCACCGGATCAAAAACAGAACTATTATAGCGGATTGAATTTGCAAATAAGGTGAGAAGGCATAGAAAAATGATTAACAGGAGTAAGTAAAAGGTTCCCTTAATGAATATCTTGCTCCAAAACGATTTGTCCTCATATCGTTTTCTTAACCAGGTCACCTCAATCCAACCTTGTACCAATCCCATAAGAAAGCTTCCCAGACTGATAGATATCAGGGCAGTCTTAAAATCATATTTGTTGCCCGTTGCGGGGTATATGGGAGAATCACCGAGTAATCCATATTCAAGTAATACATAGATAAATCCGAATATGAGCCAGATAATTCCAAACGTTAGCGTCTGTCTTAAATAACGGTAATTTTTCTGGCTTAACATAGGGAGGTAAATATAAGAAATCCTATAGGTACCGTGATACTGCCTGAAGAAATGATATTTCATCCTCTTAACAGGGTAAATATTTATTTTATTTCGGATCCATATTTATTGCTGGTATCCATGATAGGAGTTGGTATTGCCTGGGCAGGCATTTTGTCAATACCCTATGCTATGTTATCCAGTATTTTACCGGCTAATAAGATGGGTTATTATATGGGGTTTTTAACTTCTTTATTGTTATTCCACAAATTGTGGCGGCAGGTATCCTGGGTTTTTTATTAAAATCATTTTTTGGAAATATTTCTATCTATGCATTGGTAATTGGCGGCGTTTCGATGATCATTGCCGGCTTATTATGTGTTTTTGTCCAAGACAAATGAAGTCACTGCTGATTTAGTAAAAAAATAAGTCCTGTCTAAATCTAATTGAGGTTTTAGGCTGCTTATAGATTATCTAATTGATTGCTTTTTTTATCCGTGCTAATTGTCCAAAAGAATCCGACAAAAAAGAAAGTATCTGCTGGAGGGCGTATGGCCAACCTTTCAAAAACACCATTTGAATTAGGTGAATTGGCATATTCATAATTACTGATATTATTAAAACCAAGCACATTGCTCACAGAGAAGTAAAGGATTTTTTGCTGATCAATTAAATAGGCCCAGTTAAAACTCAGGTTGCTATAAGAACTTGTCTTTTCGGCAAGGAATTCAGGGCTATTAAGATCATCATAAGGCCTCCCCGAACCAAAGGTATAGGATAATCCAACTTGTGACCTGAGCTTGTCAACCCAATATTTGGTAACTGCGGAAAAGCTGTGATTTGGAGCAAAATTAGGAGTAGCTTGTTGCGGGAAATTTAGATATTCTCTTTCTGTATTCAAATAAGAATAGGAAAGCCAGTAATCCAAATTCTTAAGACTTTTGTTATCTCTCCAGAAAATATCCAGACCCGAAGCATATCCACTGCCTTGATTGTTATAATTAGAATCGAATAAGGGAAGCTCGGTATCAAATTTAATCAGATTTTGATAATCTTTGTAATAAGCTTCTGCCCTAAAGGTCCTGCCATCATTTAAATATTGATAATTTAAAATGTAATGCGATGTTTTGGCCATTTTCAATTCCTGATTGTACTTCAAATAGTCAATCTGTGGATTTTGATAGAAATCGCCATAGGCCAATGAAAATTGCCCATGATCTCCGCTCTTATATGCAAGTGAAATCCTTGGTGCTAAATTTAACTCGTTTAACGCATTTGAATATTCGGCCCTTGCACCGAGTTTCACGGCAAAGCGATTGCTTAAAAAAATATCCCCTTCGGCAAATATAGCACTCAGGTTATCATTAAAATAACTCTGAAAATCTAATCCATCTAATGGCCGAAATGAATCGGTATAGTCGGTAATAAAATGTTCAATCCCAAAATTTAGATTAAAACGATTACTAAATCCTTTTCTTATTTTAAATTTCAAATGCGCTGCGGTCTGATTTGTATGGATCTTATCCTGAAATAATCCGATAGCATTCGTATCATATGAAATACTCGCTCCAGTATTGAATGACCATTCATTCGCAAGAAATTCCTTATAGCTGGCGTTCAAGTAAAAATTATTATTTTTTAGTTGATAGGGTACAAATTCTTCAAAATTTATGTTCTGCTGCTCAATATCAAAATCGGCATAGGTAAAACCGGCATATAGTTTAAATAGGCTTTTTTCCTTTTTACTGCGAAAAACAGCCTCCCCGGAGAAAGATTCATAGGGTGAAATCCAGCGGACACCCTGATCTGAAGGAATTAAAGCCTCATAAGGTGCCAGGTTAATATAAGAAGTGTTTATACTTAGAGACTGATCACCCCATATTTCTGTATGGCCTAATCCCAGACCTACGGTCATAGTGGAAATATCTGTTTTCTCCTGTACTGGTTCATCGATGGTATTAAGTAATAATACACCGGAAAGGGCCTGCCCGTATTCTGCAGAATATCCTCCTGTACTAAAAGTAATCCCTTTAAAAAGAAATGGAGAGAAACGACCTCTTGTAGGAATATTGTTAGCAGACGCATTAAATGGTTGAAATACGCGTAATCCATCTATAAATACCTGTGTCTCATCAGCTTCTCCTCCGCGCACAAATAATCTGCCATCTTCATTTACCGTAGTCGTCCCGGGCAAGGTTTGTATGGCAGCAACAACATCTCCTAATGCCCCTGCCGTGGTAACAATGTCTAATGGTTTAAGAACAGAAGCCTTTGAATTGCTGCCGGCCTCAAAAGTTCCTGCTGTAAGGGTAACTCCGGTTAAAGAATTAACCGCTTCATTGAGAATTATTTTTTGATCCGATAAAAAAGTTACATCAGCTGCTTCCACGTGAGTTTCATAACCCATCATGGATACAATAAGTACCCTGGAACCGCTCTCGGAAGTTGTAAAGGTAAAACTACCGGATGAATCGGTGGAACTACCATCAAAAGTTCCCTCCAGGTAAACGTTAGCACCATTAATGGCATTGTTATCCTTATCAATCACCGATCCGGAAATAGTTGTTTGCCCGTAAAGGGACATCGAAAAGAACAAAAAAGAAATTATATATACCAACCACTTCATACCAAAAACTCTTATTTGTTATTGATGCAAAAATGGAATGCATTTCTACCACAGTATAAATTAGCTTACCCAACTGTCCTTTAATTAAGATGAATTGAAGCTCTAAAATATGAATACAATTCAATCCTTATTTTCTACAGTTGAGTACGGAATAATTTAGAATGATTGCCAGTATTAAGAGTTTTGAGACATCATTAACAAATAAAAAACAGTAGTATGAAAACATTAGCACTTATTTTAGGTTTATTAATTTCGGGGATTATTGCCAATGCACAGGATGCAAAAGGTATTACTATTAAGGTCACTATTGAAAATGTTCTAAGTGATGAAGGTCAAATCCTGGCAGCTCTGCATACCCAGGATACTTTTATGAGAGCTGCGGGAATCCAAAGTTTTAGTTCTGAGGCAAAAACTGGAAGTATTTCCTTCGTTTTTGAAGATGTAAAGCCCGGTGCTTATGCAATTTCATCCTTACATGATGCAAATGAAAATCAAAAAATGGATTTCCAGGATAACGGCATGCCAAAAGAAAACTTTGCGATGAGCGGAAATGAAATGGTCATGGGACCCCCAACTTTTCAGGATGTAAAGTTTGAAGTGGTCAGCGAAGATCTTGAATTAAATCTTCGTTTTTAAATCAGTATAAAACGCTAAAAAAGCCCACATTAAGCGGGCTTTTTTATTTTAAATGTTTTTTGAAAGAAATATAAATATATTTCGAATGACTAAGCTATCATTCTGAAACAGAAAATATTATATCTCTTCAGCCAGCCAGGCTTTCATCATCCAAACTGTTTTTTCCTGTTCCGTAATAAAACCACTCATCATAGAATTAGTACCCTCATCATTGGCCGCATCGGAATCAGCCAGAATTTTCCGCTCAATAAGCAAAAGTTCTTTTAAAGAATCAACGATCAACTTAATTGCTTCCTCATCCTTTGTTATATTTTTTCCTATCGGAACATTTGAATTTTTCAAATAATCCTCAAAAGTATGTAATGGAACTTCACCTAAGGTTAATATTCGTTCGGCTATTTCATCTACTTTTAAATTTGCATCGTTGTATAACTCTTCAAATTTTACATGTAGATCAAAAAAACTTTTTCCTTTAATATTCCAGTGAATACCCCTAAGATTTTGATAGTACGTTTGAAAGTTTGCT
>CBDTVZ010000042.1:0-12527 GCA_965363995.1 uncultured Eudoraea sp. | reverse complement strand
GGGCCTGAGAAATTTACCATATCAATCTCCAGGGTATCCCGGTCTATATGATCATAGAGATATTTTAATAACTTTCTGGGTTTATTATATTTGTAAAAAGCACCGTAGATGAGGTTCACTCCAACTATACCGAGGGTTTCCTGCTGCAAACGCGCTTCATTTTGCTTAAACCTGACATGTAATACGATCTCGTCAAATTCCTTTTGAGTTGGATCTAATTGAAAACGGATTCCTACCCAACCATGGCCTTTATATCGCTTTGAAAAGTCTATAGTTGCGACCGTATTTGCATAGGAAAAAAACAGTTTATCCGGATTTTGATCTCTGTTAATACGTTCTTCCATAAGATGCATTTCATGAGAAAGCATCTTTTTTAGCCTGCTTTGAGTGACATACCTGCCTGCAGTTTCAACACCATAAACGGCATCGCTAAAGGATTTGTCATAGGCACTCATCGCTTTAGCAATTGTGCCAGAGGCACCGCCTGATCTGAAAAACCACCTGGCGGTTTCTTGTCCGGCCCCTATTTCCGCAAAAGTCCCGTAGATATCGGGATTTAGATTTATTCTAAGGGTCTTAGCCTTTATTGAGGGCATATTTTCAAAAGCCCGATCCTTTTTGAATACTGAAGCCATATATAATTTGCTTTAAGCAAAGTTAACAAGATTGGGGTATCTATTAAATAAATAAGTTATAAATTTGAAATAAATAGATGACAGGTTGAAAATAACATTTTTAGGCACTGGCACATCGCAGGGAATTCCGGTTATTGGCAGTAATCATCCGGTCTGTTTAAGTAAAAACCCCAAGGATAAAAGACTTCGAGTTTCTGTTCTGATTTCATGGAAAGACTATAATTATGTAATTGATTGTGGTCCTGATTTCAGGCAACAGATGTTAACTCATAAAGTTACCAAATTAGATGGTATTCTATTTACTCATGAACATGCAGATCATACGTCAGGTATAGATGATATCCGCCCTTTTTTCTTTAGACAGGGGGATATTCCTGTTTATGCGCATGAAGATGTAATCTTCTCATTAAAAAGGAGATTTGACTATATTTTTGCCGATAAGAACAGGTATCCCGGGGCTCCGGCGGTAAAGGTTAACCTGATACAGAATAATGAACCCTTCATAATCGGAGACCTGCAAGCAGTACCAATTGAGGCTTTTCATAACCGCTTAAGGGTGTATGGATATAGAATTGGTGACTTTGCATACCTTACCGATGTTAAGACAATTTCTAATGAAGAAATAGATAAGATAAAGGGAGTTAAAGTGCTTTCAATAAATTCATTACGTATAGAGCCACATCATTCTCACTTTAATCTGGAAGAAGCCCTTGAATTTGTTGAAATAGTTAAACCAGACATAGCATATCTTTCTCATATTAGCCATTATTTGGGTTTTCATGATGAAGTGGAAGAGAAATTACCTAAAAATGTGCATTTAGCATATGACAATCTTGTAGTCTCGGTTTGAGCTACAAAACAATAATTTTAGATAGTTTGATAATTGATTCTTTAATTTTATGAAAAGTAGAATATTTATTTACCTGTTCATTTTTGCCGCTCTGTTATCGCTTTACTTATTTGTAAGTAGCAATTCCATGTTAGAGAATAAGGATTTAAAAATTCAAAACCTGGAGTCTGAAGTTAGCATACTTCAGGATTCTGTACAAAAATTACAATTTCAGGTTTTTGATATGCAATATTTTTCATTGCAAAATAATGATGATGCCCTGTCATATTATGATCACCTTGGACTGGAAAACCCTTCGCTCTATATTTCAGATAAGTTATTGGAAACCAATGAACAGAAAGGAGATAATCCATTAGTTCCGTATGAGGGTATGGAAAGTGATTTTAAGATCAATAAGATAAAAATATTGAATCATCAATGGATAATAGCTGATTTTTCCGATGGTAAATATTGGGGAGAACTACTTTTGAAATACGAATTAAAAGATGATATGGGTGTTGATTTTACAATGATGGACCATCTTTTATATACCCGGAGCAATTAAATATTTTCTTCAAGCCATTTTCTAAAGGAGTAAAAATTTTCGGGGGAAACCCCATGACCTACTGGAAATTCCTCATATTTATAGTTAATGCCCAGCTTTTTTAAGAGAATAGGTGCTTTTTGAGCCCATTCAGAAGGGATTACCTGGTCTACCTGACCGTGGGAGGCGTAAATGTTAAGATTTTTATGGTCTTTTTGAGTATAATTCTTCTCGAGGATATTCTCGTCTATATAGCCGCTTAGGGCCACTACATTTTTAACCTTATCCGGAAATGAAAGTGCAACCGCATAGCTCAATACTGTACCCTGGCTAAAGCCCAACAAGGTGACATTATCTTTATCCAATTGATAGGCTTCACAAGCTTCCTCAATAAAATTTACAATTTTGTTTCTGGATGAGATTGCCTGTTCCTCATCACTCCATTTTCCATATGATGCATCAAAGTTAATGGCATACCAGGCATTACCAAAGGGAGGTAAAGGATATGGACCTCTTGTAGAAATAATAAAACATTCTGAAGGTAATTCTGAGGCAAATGAAAACAAATCTTCTTCGTTGCTGCCGTAACCATGAAAGAGAAAGATAACAGGTGGTCGCTTATCTTCTATTAGGGAAGGCCGAATTATATGATATAAGGATAGGGAAACTGTTTTCATTTTATTGAATAAAGGTAAACCAATTCTGAAATAAGGATCCGAAGATTGGGACAGGCTGTTTTTTATTATTTAATGCCCCCAAAAGTCCATACATCCATAGGACAAAATAGAATATATAAAGGCCAATCCATACATAAAAGTTGAACCACTGACTTAAGAATAGGGCGCAGCCCATAAAAACCAGATGTAAACCAAATGCCTGCCTTGTATGGAATCTGGCAAATTCATTTTTTGGCTCCATATTCATGGTTATTGCTATTAAAGAGCCAATAATAGTGAAATAAGCTATTATTGCTGTTGTTTTTCCTTTTGCTACTGAATCTTGTCCCAAAGCCTTATTTTTATAACAATTCCCTAAATTATTCTTTGATCAGACAATTATTTGGTTGTTTGCTATTATTCCGTAAACCTTACCTTTCATTTTTTCGCCAAAAAACATACTGTTCTTTGAAGTCGATTTACTATGTTTTTTTGTGTAAATAAATCCCGCCTCAGGATCAAAAAGAGTAAGATTCGCCAAAGACCCCTTTTTTATAGTCACCGGACTTAATCCGAAACGTTCCCTTCCTTTAGATAATAAGGAGACGGCCGTTTCGGTGTCGAATAGCTCATTTAAAACACCAAACGCATTTTCAAGACCTATTGTGCCATAAGCAGCATTGTCAAATTCTATACGTTTTTCTTCAATATCAATTGGAGTATGATCTGAGGTCACAAAATCTATAATACCTTCTTTAAGACCTTTTTTCAAAGCACTTATATCTTTGCTTGTTCTAAGTGGAGGTAAAACCTTGTAATTACTATCAAAGCTGTCCAAAACTTCGTCAGAAAATAACAAATTATGCACAGCAACACTGCAACTTACGTTAAGCCCCTTTCGTTTAGCTTCTCCAATAAGCCTAACGGACTGGGCTGTAGATATCGTAGGGATATGGAGAAATCCACCCGTGTATTGCAGAATAAAAAGGTCTCTGGCAATTTGAAGTTCTTCCGCCAGTGCCGGAATTCCCTTTAAACCAACCCTTGTTGAAGAAATACCTTCATTAACAATACCCTTACTCATTATTTGCTTATCCATTGGAAAAGAATAAACTAATCCCTTAAAATCCTGGGAGTATTGCAATGCTATCTTTAATAGATTAGAATTTGAAATGGATGTCTTAAAATCATAGAAACCAACGGCCCCAGAATTCTGCATGTCATAAAGCTCTGCAAGATCAATGCCTTCACTACGTACTGTAAGAGTCCCCAAAGGGTGTATTTTTGTAGGCTGTCCTTTAGCAGCATTTTTCAGAAAAACAATTGCGCCACTGCTATCCGGAAGTGGATAAGTGTTTGGGTTAAGAACAATATCTGTATATCCGCTTCTCGCTGCCACAATGAGCCCATTATTAATTGTTTCACGTTCTTCATATCCAGGTTCACCAAAACATACACTGCTGTCAAACCAACCAGTAGAGACATGCAAATTTTTGAAGTTTAGTGTTTTTATATTCCTGGCAGGTTTAATCAAGGTAGATATTTCTTCAATAACCCCATTAAGAACAAGAATATCACGTTTTTTTAGATGAAGTTTACTGTTGATTTTATCAACAATTGTGGCAGATTTTAGAAGGATGTTCATTTAAATATTTTTTGAATAAGAACTTCGGCCAGCATTAAAAGCAAAGCAAAAATAGCAAACCATTTCCATAGCTCAGTTACTCTGTTGTCTTTTTCCATGGTTTCAAAGACTTCCGTTAAATTATTTAAGGTGGTATTACTATTTAATGTGTCCAAATCAGCATATATAGCTTCGCTTTCTGTTCTGGGGTAATTAAAACTAATATTTTGAATGGGTCTGGATTCTTCACTAATCACATAAACACCATCTTTAATAGGATTGTAATTAAAGGTTAAAATAGTTTTATTAGAAAAAGACTGCTGTTCCGGAATAAATTCATACTCTTTCTGAGTGACCTTTAGAATATTATCCCTTGCACTTACAGCCTTAACATCTATTGTGGTTATTTGGCCCATGGTATTATATAATTTGGGCGATTTAAGACTATTTGCTCCAATACTATAAATTGTAGGTACAATAAGAGGTGAATTCTTAAAATTAGAATTTGTATTAATCATTGCAGCGGTAAACAAATATATGCCATCCTCTCCTACAAGGAAAGCAGATTGATCCTGTAATGAAAGTATTTTTGGCGCCAATGTTCTGGTTTTGAAATAACTTGTTACCCTTGGATATTGAAAATTGCTAACTCTTTGGGCAAATACATTCTTGTAAAGAGGATGATCAAAATTAATTTCCGTTACCTTACGTTCTTCATCAATTCTATTTACAAAAGAAGTAGAATAATAATTTCCGATGAAGCTATTATAGCTTTCAATATTGGCATCAAAAGCCGGGATAATCATCAGATGACCGCCTTTTTGAGCATAATTGTTTAAAGTATTTTTGAGTGATACAGGAATAGTTTTTATTTCATTTAAAATTATAAGATCTTGAGACTCCAGTATGCTGTAATTAAGATTATTCATTCGCACATCTGTAAATATGAATTCATCTTCGGTAAATATTCTTTTTAAAAACTCACTATCCGACTCACTTACAGATAATACTTTGATTTTGTCCTTTTGGTTAATATTAAAAAACAATTGATTGTCATAAGGCAATCCAATATCTGATATTTCAATTTTGCCAATAATAACTTCATTAGAAGGTAATGTAAATACAACATTAGATTTTCTGTTCTTATCAAAAGTTGCTGCCGTTTTGGCAATTAACTTATCATCATTATATAAAGAAACAGGGATAGTCTCCAAAGTACCTGTCGTAGTTAAATTCACAGAAAGGTCTATTGTAGTTGCATTTACCTCATCTATATACGCCGAATCCAAAACAGTATTGTCAAGATTTTCGGCATTAAGGCGAACCATAAAAGTTTGGATATTACCATGAGTATCGGATTCCCGGATGGCGGTTCTGTTTTGAAAATCCGAGACAAACACTAAATATTTAATGGCTTTTTTATCTTCACTAAAGAAATTTTTCCCTTTAAGAAGAATATCCTTAAACCCTAACTGATTATAAGTATAGGGCAGGGTCAAAAGCTCATTGCGAATATCCATCAAGGTAGTGTTACTAAAAACTTTATCATTAGTAAAAAGACTAAACCTATTGTCCTTAGGCAGACCTTGTAATAACTTCTGAACAGCATCCTGGAGCAAGGTTCCATTTTCTGTTTTCGCCTGCATGCTAAATGAGTTATCCAGGTATATTACTGTTTCTTTGGCATATGCAGCGGACTCCTTAGCGAAATAAGGTTGTGAAAAAGCGAGGATAAGACCTGAAAGCAATAATAATCGGGAGATAAGTAAAAGCCATTTTTTTATCGTGCTGCTTTTACGAGATTGGGCAACTACTTTTTGTAAAAGCTTTACGTTGGTAAAAGGAGTTTTTTTGAATCTCCTAAGTTGAAAGAGGTGAATTAATATGGGAATCAGAAGCAGAAAAAAGGCCCAAAGGAGTTCCGGATATTTAAACAGCATTCCCAATTTTGATTTGACAAATATATAAAGTATTGAGAAGATATTGCCTAGTAATTATGACAAAATTGGGAAGGAAAACAAGTAGAATGAAAAAATGAAATTAATATGTATGCTGACTCCACCCAAAATACATTATTCATGTTTGATTTAAATAATAAATGCTTTAACAAAAGAAAAAATAATCCAACATTGGGGATTGACCCAAATTTGAAAAGAAATTTGTAATCATTTCCTTAGCCTCTTCATTTGCAACAGTAATTATACTTTGAGGGTTTTTAAGTTTAATTAAAAAATTAAAATGCCTTAATTCCTGTCCATAAATATTTTTACCTATTTTTTTTGGATTATCACATAACCAATAAAACGGAATATTCTGTTTTAAAAGTTCTCTGGCAGTACTTTTCCCTTTGTCCCCGGCACCCCAAACAGTTAGAGGTCGCCTTTGATCATGGTGAAGTTTTAGAAAGTAATATAGTTTTAAATGCAAAAAATAATTCTGTGCATAATGCTCACTGGTTCTTGAGGTTCTGTTGTCATAGTCGCGCCAAAGGTGTAATATCTCACTACAAGGAATACATTGCAAGCCCCGCTCATAAAATCGAAATGCAAGATCATAGTCTTCCGGGTATCTATTATGCTCAAAAGCACCGCTTGCTTCCAGGTCTTTTTTGTGGACCATCCAGCAAGGGGAGGGGATAACACATTCCTTATAGATCTCAGAGTAATTTTCTCCTTTGGCCGTGAGTTTGTTCAACCATTTTTCATATCGCTCGTAACCATTGCCGATTCCATGGTTTGAAAAATAGCGAACACCTCCTACTGCAATATGTCCTTTTCCATGTTTTTCTAATGACGAAGCCATGATTTCCAGCTTATTGGAATTCATAATATCATCAGAATCCATTCTTGTCAACAACTCACCTTTGCTCAAATAATGGGCTGTCCTGAGTGCTGAAATTATGCCATCTCCTTTATTTGAATGTACTTTTATTCTGAGGTCTCTTGATGAATATTGTTCAACTAAAATACGACTGTTATCCACCGAGTGATCATCTACGGCAATGACTTCCCAGTTTTGGTAACTCTGAGATAAAATTGAATCAAGACACTCCGGCAGGTAATCCGAAGTATTTTTAAATGGTATTAATATGCTAATTAGTTGATTTTTCATTAAAAAGGTAATTGGCGAATTTATTTTATTGTTTCCAAAAAATCATCCCAAAGCACAGTAGATCCATTTTTTGCAGAAATTTAGAAGCCTCCGGAATCTTCAACACTATTGTATAATTTTATACCGGAAGCTGAAAGGGGCTGAGTATTACCCTTTTGCACTATTGCAGAACTACTGCCTACCCAATGCTTCAGCGATGGCTTTTTCAGCCAATGGAGCCATTAACTCATATCCTTTTTTATTAGGGTGAACCCCATCACTACCAAGATCTTCCCTTAGTCCATTTTCGCAATCAGTCATTGAAGAAAAATAATCCAGGTAGACAAAGCCTTTACGACTGGCATAGCTCTTTATCATAGTATTTAGCACCGGGATTTTTTCATTTGGCATAAGCCCTTGGGCCCAGGGATAATCATAAGCAGGCAATACTGAGCATAAAACTACTTTTATACTATTGGCTTCTGCCAATTCTGCCATGGACATTAAATTATCTGCAATCATTTGCAAACTTGAGGGTCCTGTGTTCCCGGCAATGTCATTTGTTCCTGCAAGTATAACAACCACTTTAGGCTTTAAATCAATAACATCCTCTCGGAACCGTACCAGCATTTGGGGGGTTGTCTGGCCACTAATTCCTCTATTTACATAAGGTTTACCCTCAAAGAACTCAGGTTGATGATCAGACCATCCAATAGTAATAGAGTTTCCCATAAATACCACACGGCTTTCATTGGTTTTGGCATCGGGTAATTCTTTATTTGCAGTGTCAAAGTGTCGAAGTTGGGCCCAGTCCTGGGCACTTAAAATGGAAACCATTAAAAAAAGGCAGATAACTAAAAGGTTTTTTGGCATTGTTAAAATCATGATAGACAGATATATTTTATTGTTTCAAAAGATACAAAATGTCGAAAATATAAATGCCTAAATTTAATATATCAATTAGTAATTGCATTTCCAGAGAGAACAAGAATTAATAAACCCTGCATCTAAACGAATGCAGGGTTATATATATAGATATAAAATTCTTAATTATTCACATTGAACGTCATCACCAATACTATCCCAGCAATGCCAATCTTCATCTTCAAAGTAATCAAATGCCATTACTCTTCCTACAAAGGTATCTCTGCTCCATTCAATTCTAATATCGCTAAAATCCTGTTTGTTGCTGTCGTAAGCGTATGCTTTAAAATAAGCATCGAAATCACCATCCTGAAGCCCATATTCAAGATAGCTGTCTTTAAACATATCGTCATTCTCTTGTTCATCCAGTTCTCTGACCCACGTATATCGAATATTGCCAATTTCGTCATTTGAACGTTCCCAGTCTATTCTTAACATTGCTTCAGGTCTCTCTGCACTTTCATTTAATAACCAATATCCACTATTACCATCCATGGCAGAACTTCCGGAAAACCATAAGAATTCTTCAAAAGCTCCAATTCCTATCTTGGTTATATACATTTCCCAAAGTACTTCTTCACCCGTAACCTCTCCCGTAAGACGTGCCGTATATTCACTTGTAAAGCCATCAACACTATAAGTCCACTGCCATTTATTATCTCCTAATTCTTCAGGGGAGTGTGCAAAAGCAGATTTAAAGGAGGCAACAGGTACCGCCAAAGTGGTAAAAAGAGCCGAATTCCAGACTCCTACAACAATTCTTGAAAAAAACCAATTTCCATTTGGTGCTTTGTTATCATAAACCAAGGCCGCGCTTTTTCCCGAATTTGAATCATCGCTAAAATCGCTAAAATCTATAACCATTGTTTCATATAATGGTAATGCCAGGTTATTGGCTTCATCCGTGCCTTCATCAGAGTTCTCGCAGGAAGTTGTAAAAACAAGGGCGAAAACCAGGAACATGCTATATAATCTCCAATTTTTCATAACTTAAAATATTTGTTTATTAATCACATTGATATGCTCTTTTAACGCTTAAGTTTTCATAAAAGTGTGGCAGAATAGGTCATTTATCGAAAACTAAGCGGTAAAATTTATCGATCAACGAAGATTATTTCAGAATGAATCTTAATTTCAGCTAAGAGATATAAACATCAGTTGCTATGGCCAGAAGAAATTTGGTATTATTCGTTTTGAAATCTAATATTTATCAGTTTTCCTTTTGCCATAGTTTTTTCAATAAAAATTTAATGTCGGGGTTGGCTATTTCTAATTCTTTTCTGCGCAGGTAGATCTTATAACTGCTGCGAGTATCTTTAAATGCAAATCTATCTCTCATTCGACCACTTGGGTCTATCTGCCACATGGTATATTTAGCATTAAAATAAGTGGTGGGATTGTCATAATATCCAAGTTGAACCAATACATGCAGATAAAGGTACTGTGCCATACCCTGTCCCGGATTATCTCAAAGATTAAGATTAAAAAGAATAAAAATTGGTTCACTTTATTTAAATTTAGCTTAGACGAAAATGATTTCGATCAACTAATTTGGTGAACATGAAGAATATTTCCAGAAGATCCTTTAATAATAAACTATCCAAAGGAATTGGCGGAGCTGCACTTCTCAGTGGAATGCCCTGGGCTTGTGCAATGGATGATCAAAAACAGGAAAAAAAGAAATTAGGTATAGCATTAGTAGGGTTGGGAAGCTATAGTACTTATCAATTAGCACCTTCTTTATTGGATTGTGAATTATGTTATTTGGCAGGGATAGTTACCGGAACCCCTGAAAAAGAAAAAATATGGCAGGATAAATATAAAATCCCCGATGCCAGTATTTATAATTATGAGAATTTTGATAATATCATTTCTAACGACTCCATAGATATAGTCTACGTTGTACTTCCTAATTCTATGCATTCCGATTTCTCCATAAGAGCGGCCAAAGCAGGAAAACATGTTATATGTGAAAAACCCATGGCCGTTAGTGTTGAGGAATGCGATGCAATAATTGAAGCATGTAATAAAGCAAATGTTAAATTAAGCGTGGGTTACCGTCTTCACTCAGAACCCTATACTCAGGAAATAAAACGATTGGTTGATGAAAAGGTTTTTGGAAATGTACAGTATATATCTGCAGAAGCTGCCTACAGATCTGGTGCTAATCCGGATCAATGGCGATTAAACAAGGCGCTTTCCGGAGGAGGAGCCCTAATGAATATGGGTGTTTATGCGATCCAAAGTGCAATTTACGGAACCGGAGAAAACCCTATATCTGTATGTGCACAGGAGTTTAGTACGAGGCCGGATTATTTTAAGGATACCGATGAGACTATCACCGCGCAATTCGAATTTTCTAGCGGAGCTTTTGGCAATATTATGACATCACATAATACGAATGTAAATAGAATGTTTGCCTCTTGTGATAAGGGCTGGTTTGAATTAAGTCCTGCTAGTTCCTATGGCCCATTAGCAGGTAAAACTTCGGGCGGCGACTTGAGTTTCCCGCATGAACGCCAGCAAAAATTACAGATGGATGATTTTGCAAGACATATTTTAAATGATACCCCAAATGTCGCTCCCGGCGAAATGGGCAAACGGGATATGATTATTGTTGAAGCTATTTACGAATCGATCGAGAAAGGAAATTCAAAAATTGATTTGAAATTAGGTGCTATGGGGCTGTAGCGAATTAAAGTTATATTTCTTAGACCTTATTTATTATTAAGAGGATTTGACCCGAATTAATTTTGAATTTAATACAATAGTCGATTTAGGATATTACGTCTAAAAAAGGTTCATCTTCCTTGTCGTGAATTAACCATATTTTCGCATTTTCAACAGATTCAAAAGTGCGTATCAATGCAAGTCTGTTGGTGGCTACTTTTTGTAAGAATCTATTGTGGTTTTCTCCATCCCAGATCAGGGCAAGTTTAATATGATCTCTTAAAACATTAGCGATGTGCTCGCCCAGAAAATATAGCTCAACAAGAGGAATTTCAGTTTTAACAACCTTAACTACATTCACTAAAATTTTATATTTTTTTTCCTTCAGGCAATGATTTCTAATGATCTTGGGATACTTTATAAAATCCGCATAAGAATAATCTCCGGAAATAATCATTACCAGATAATTTTCTTCTTTCTCAATTAAATATAGACTACCCATACGATCTCTAATAATTCGACAAAGTTGTTTTGGGGGAAATAAGGTGTATTTATTTTCTATTACTATAAATTTAAGAAATAATATAAATCTATATAAGAAAATACTGATATAAATTGTAATATAAAAAATTGGGCTAATCAGGTTTTTTATTAAACATACTAGAACTTTTCAAATACGCCCAGCCCAAATAGTGCAAAATCATATTTTACCGGATCTGATGGGTCCATTTTTCGAAGATTAGAATCAAGTTCATACACAGCCTTAGAGTCGTTTTGTTTCCGATGTAATAACCCAAGCTTTCTGGCGACATTCCCCGAATGAACATCCAGGGGGCAGGATAAAAGGGCAGGGGAGATGGATTTCCATATCCCGAAATCTACCTTGGTGGTATTATCGCGAACCATCCACCTAAGAAACATATTAATGCGCTTAGCTGCGGAACCTTTTGCTGGATCAGAAATATGTTTTGTGGTTCGTTTTGGATGTGTTAACTCAAAAAAGGTTTGTTTGAATTTAGAAATTGCGGGCTGTGTTGATTTATCTGTGGTATGTTGGCTAAAAATTACTTCTAAACCTCCGTGTTGTCTATATATACTTCTCAAAGCTTTGATAAAGTATACCAAATCAATGTTATTAAAAGTACGATGAACAAATGGTTCAAGGTTGATTAACTCTGATTCTTTATGGTATAGGACAAAATTATGAGGGTCATTATCCAATAAATCCATTAAATAAAAGGCATTCTTAATAATACTTTTTCGGTTGCCCCATGCAATTGTTGATGTGAGAAACCCACTGATCTCAATATCTTCTTTTTTAGTGAACAAATGAGGAACCTGAATTGGATCTGAATCCAGAAATTGAGGATTATTATATTGGATGACTTTTGCATCCAAAAAATCTTTTAACTCATTATAAGTCAAGGATGTATCATTTTGATGAAGTTATTCAGATAATTAAGATTTTTTAGGAATTCCTAAACTACTCTCAACATATTGGTCTATGATTTGTCCGTCTATCATAGTTAACTTTCTGTCTGCCATATCAGCTAAT
>CBDTVZ010000041.1:0-13315 GCA_965363995.1 uncultured Eudoraea sp. | reverse complement strand
GGTGGCGGCATTTTCAGAATCTTACCAGGTATGGAAAATTCTCAGAATTTTGAGACCTACTTTGAGACGGTTCAAGATTTAGAGTTGCAAAAACTTTGCTCGCTATTTAATATAAATCATTTGGAAGCTGTAGATAAAAAAACCTTAGATACTGCCTTGTCAACTTTTTATTTACCTTCCAAATCGCCGGTGCTTTTAGAGGTAAAAACACCCCGATTATTAAACGATAAAATTTTGCTTACTTATTTTGATTTCATATCTTAGAATATTATTAAATCGCATAAAAACACTAACAATATGAGCAGTAGAAGAGACAATCTCATTCAGCAATACGCTGCTGATATCAAGGGTAAATTTGGTCAAACCCCGGATATGGATTTGCTTACAAAAGTAGCTATTGGTCTGGGTCCCGCAATCTATAATATGGATTCTTCCAAAGTGTCGGGAACAGACGGTTCTGAACTGGAAACCGTAAAGAAAAATTTTTTACTAAAAAAATTAGGACTAACAGATGGTCCTCATCTAATGGAAGGTATTAAAAGTGTAATTAACACATATGGTACTTCTGAGAGAAACAAACATCGTGCGGTAGTATATTATATATTGGCAAAGCACTTTAAAAGAGAATCTGTTTATAACTAGAACATTAAATTAGCCGTTCTTTAAATGAACGGCTTTTTTTCTACCTTTTTGAATTGAATGACTTCATGATAGAATTAGGAAATTATAATACGTTAAAGATTCTAAGAGAAACAGCAGTAGGATTATTTTTAGGCGATGATGACGTGGATGATTTATTACTTCCTTTAAAATATATTCCTGAAGAGTTTAATATAGGAGATGATATAAGTGTATTTTGTTACCTGGATCATGAGGAAAGGCCTATTGCGACAACACTTAAACCACTAATTAAAAGGAATGCTTTTGGCTGGCTTAGGGTGGCCGAGGTAAACGAATTTGGGGCTTTTTTGGATTGGGGGTTAGAAAAACATTTGTTCGTACCCTTTAGGGAACAGCAGACAAAAATGATTGAAGGAGAATCGTATGTAGTTTTTTGTAAGCTGGATGAAAAGTCTTTCAGATTAGTAGCTTCATCCAGATTGAATAAATTCACGAAAAATGAAGATATATCGCTAAGCCCCAAAGATGAGGTAGATCTATTAGTAAGCAGGCAATCTGAATTAGGTTGGGATGTCATAATAAATAATAAATACCAGGGGCTTGTGTTTAAGAGTGAGGTATTTCAACCCATGAAAGTTGGAGCAACATTAAAAGGGTATGTAAAGAAGATTCGTGAGGATAATAAAGTTGATATTGTTTTAAAGCCCATTGGTCATTTGGCACTTGAACCTGCAGCTATGCAGATCTACGAGAAGTTAGAATTAGCAGGCGGATATATTTCACTTCATGATAAATCAGCTCCGGAGGAAATACTGCAGATGTTTCAGATGAGCAAAAAAGCCTTCAAAAAAGCCATAGGAGCCCTTTACAGAGATCGAAAAATTGAAATAAAGGACGACGGAATATACAGAGTGTGAATCGGATTGCTTTTCAATAGTTTTAAAAAATTACCAGTTTCCTATTTAAATCTTTCCATAAATCTGTTATTTTTGCTAAATAAGCTTATTTATTTTGTTGATAATAAGCTTTTTACTTAAATTTAGCCGTTGACCCCCTAAATTAAATATCAAATGCCATTTATTGAAGAAAGCGATTTATTGGAATTGCATAAAGACATTGACAAAGCGCAGATTATTAATGAACGCTTATTAGATCAAATAAAATATAAAAACAAAGAATTAAAAAGGAGTAAGGTTATAAGAAATGTTCTTGCTGGTGTAACTACACTTTTTTTAATCGGAACACTTGCAATTACCTCATTTACTGCGGGCCTTAGCAGGTCCAATACCTACGACAACCAAAATTTATTAGTTTCTATTGATAGCCTGGATGCGGTTAAATCGAGGATAGATAATCTTCAACAAAAGAATGAAGAGCTGAGTTTGGTAAAAGAATTTTATCTGGCTAAGATGTTTTTAGAAAAAGAAAAAATATATTCTGTTCAGGTAAAGTCCTTTGTTGATAATAATCTTACCCTGTCCTCAGAATCATTAACAAATACCATGTTCGTCAAAACCAACCCTTTTTATTCTTATTCCCTGGGAAATTTTGAAACATTGGAAGAAGCCAGGTCATTCAGATTTCAATTGGTCAAAATGGGCTTCGATGATGCATTCGTGGCTTCTTATCGGGATGGAAAACGGTTAAAAATTGAAGATCCTTATTAGTGATCAAATTTAGAGCTTGGCTAAATGCAGCCCGCTTAAGAACTCTTCCCTTATCATTGTCAGGTATTTTAGTAGGTACGGCTTTGGCCAATATTTACGGTTATAGGGATTTACATATTTTTATTCTTGCTTTGCTAACTACAGTTGCTTTTCAGGTAACATCGAATTTTGCAAATGATTATGGAGATGGAGTAAAAGGTACAGACAATGAAGATAGAATTGGACCTAAGCGAGCTTATCAAAGTGGCCAACTATCTAAAAAGGAGTTAAAAACAGGTATTCGTATATCTGTTGTTATAGATTTATTCCTGGTCTTCTTGCTTTTGTACTTTGCTTTTGAAGAAGAACATTTAAAGTATGTGGTTTTATTTACAATACTTGGAATAGCCAGTATTTGGGCTGCCATTAAATATACAATTGGCAGCAATGCATATGGTTATAAAGGATTTGGTGACCTTTTTGTATTCTCATTTTTTGGACTGTTGAGTGTTCTGGGTTCTATGTTTTTGTATACAAAGTTTTTAACATCTATGGACGTACTTCCTGCTGCTTCTATAGGATTTCTAAGTACAGCAGTACTTAATTTGAACAACTTAAGAGATATAAGATCAGATAAAAAAGCTAATAAGAATACGGTAATTGTCAAAATAGGAATTTCTAAAGGGAAAGTTTACCATTACACCTTGATTATTTTGGCATTCATTAGTATGTTAACTTTTGTAGCGAATCATTACTATTCATGGAAAAGTGGAATATGTCTGATCGCATTTGTACCTCTTTTTATTCATTTAAGACTTGTAAACCAAATAGAAAATCCTCGGAATTTTGACCCGGAATTAAAAAAAGTGGCATTGAGTACTTTTTTGTTGGGATTCTTGTTTTATATAGGGTATAATTATTTTTTGTAAATTTGAGGAGACATAACCCACTAATACCATACTTACTTTGGAACAAACTATTAAGATTCTTATTGTAGAAGATAATGTGATTATTGCAGACGACATGCAATCTATGTTGGAGGAAATAGGATATGAAATTGTAGATAATGTTATTGTTTATGAGCAAGCTGAAGAGGTTTTAAAAAATAATCATGTAGATCTGGTGCTTATTGATATCATTTTAGCATCCGACAAAACGGGAATTGATTTAGGGAAGCATATAAGAGAGAAATACAATATTCCCTTCATATTTGTCACTTCCAATTCAGATAGGGCTACTGTGGAGAACGCTAAGACAGTTAAACCTAATGGCTACCTGGTAAAACCATTTGAACAACAAGATCTATATACTTCTATCGAGATTGCACTTTCAAATTTTGATTACTCAACCAAAGAAGGAGGACAGGAACATCCAGAAGATGAAGAAAGAGTAGTATCCAATTCTGTTCTCAAAGATTCTATTTTTGTCAAAAAGCAACACCTTTATTATCGTATTCAGTTTGGAGATATTCAGTTTATAAAAGCAGATAATGTTTACCTGGAAGTAAATACAATTGACAAGAAATTTCTGGTAAGATCTCCCTTAAAAGATTATTTAGAGAAATTACCCAAAAATAAATTCTACCGAGCACATAAATCTTATATCGTAAACGTAGATCATATAGATGCTATTAACTCAAAGGATATTATGATAAATAATACCCTGATCCCAATTTCGAAGGATTTTAAAGAGTTTATTATTTCTGCCATGAACTCATAGAGTTAAAATTTTCAGCACTTTTATTTTATCGAAATAGAGTCTTATATATCTTGTTAATGGCCTTCAAAAGGTCAATCACAACACATTTGAACTACTTCACAACAAATATTTTTCCTAATTGAAGAATTGGAATACTTTGGCTATGTTAATAATAATTAATTTTTTTCATTTTCATATAGTGTTCTCGTAAAAGAGTCTTGTCTTAGTTGGCAGGGCTCTTTTTGATTATGACCATTTTTAATTGAAACGGATTTATAATCTATCCAGGCTTAAGTTTCCATGAAAGGCTAAAAAATCGGGTGAAATGCAAGCAATGACTGTAAAATGCCATTTCACAACATAAATAGGCACTTACACAACAAAATCCCGAATGCTAAGTTTCAAGGTAATAAATTTGGATCGCTAATATAGCACCCCAAATCTTATCATTTCTATATCACAGTTTAAAAGGCTATGCTTTGTGTATAGTCTTTTTTACTTTATCCAGGTATTTTGTCGGGATGATTAGGAGAAATACATTCGGAAAATTGAAGGTGTCTTGGTATTAAAAGTATGGATGAAAATTTACGGTTACGAGACTTAATTTTTACTAAGAGCTCCGGTAGACAACAGTTTCATTCTACTTTACAACAAAAATTTAAACACTAGGCTAATTAATAGTAAGTTTAAATTGTTTTTACGATTTTTAATTTAATAATTATAATCAGATCAAAATAGTATTTGGCAAATATCCCTTAGCATGTTATGGCAAAATCGCTGGGTAAAATTTTAGTAATATTTTTTCTTTCTTTAGTTCAAAGTGTCGGAGCCCAGGTTTTAGATACCTTGGATGAAAATGCATTGGATATATTCAAGGAGAAGCGAAGTGTTACCGATAGGTTTGATTATTTTTTCAATACACTACACCGATATAATGAAAACTCTGCCTATGATTGGTTAGATGAGGTTAAACTTTATCTAAACTCCGCAGAGAAGTCGGGAGATTCTACGGCTATAAATAATTATAAGCTAATGCAGTCTCAAATTTATTATGATTTGGGCGACTACGACAAAAGTGTGGCTATAGCTAATGACCTGTATTCAGTGAAAGATAAACTCGATCTGAAGACCAAGAGGTTTATGCTAGATCTAATAGATAATGACTATTCCCAATTGCAATTATATGGAAAGCAGGTTGAGATCAGACAGGAGAAAAGAGATTTAGGTTTCTCCGAAAATATAACCTTTTACGATATTTATTCGAATCTGGGGTTACATAGAAAAGCCATGGAAGATTACATCATGGATATGAAAAAGACTATTGATAACAGTGATCTCTACGGTCTTGCAGAATACAATAATAATGTAGGTCGGTATTTACTTCTGGACAAATCTTCCTCGGCTGCTTTAAGGTATTTTAAAAAAGCTAAGGGTTATATAGACGTATATTTAAATGATGTCACCGAGGTAAAGACGGAGAAAGAATTGCAAGAGGCCAAATTATTAAAAGGCATTATAGAAGGTAATATTGGAAAGTCTTATTTGCAACTAAAACAATTTGAAGAAGCATTACCCTATTTAGAAAATAGTATTGGTTTAATAAAGGAAAATAATATCGGTCAGTATTCTGAAGATGTGATAGAAAATAGTTTGGCTCTTGCAGATTGTCACCTGCAACTAGAAAATTTTCAAAAAGCAAAGGATATTTTAAATGAAACTCTCAATCCCATTAAGATAGAACATATTATTAAGAAAAATAGATTACTGGCTGCATATTACGACAAGATCGAGGATTATAAAAATGCAAGTTATTACTTGAAGAAAAATGTAAGGATTGCAGATTCTATTAATATCTATGACTCCTCACTTAAAAAGCAGCAGCTTTCTACAGTTGCAAAATATGAAATAGAGAATTCGAAGCGAATGATAGATGCACAAAAGCTGGAAATGGAACGTGCAAGAAATGAAATGCAGGCTAAGGATGAGCAAATAAATCTGGTTTTTATTTCTTTGATTTTTACACTTTTGGGTTTTGCAGGATTAGTTTATGCTTATTTAAAAAGTATTAAGACTCAACGCCTGATTGCTGAACAAAAGCATATAATTGAAAATTCTCTGGTGGAAAAAGATTCTTTACTTAAAGAAATCCATCATCGAGTAAAAAACAACCTGCAAATGGTATCGAGCCTTCTGAGTTTACAAACCAAAAATACGCGAAGTAAAGCGGCTATTGAAGCTCTTGAGGAAGGTAAGAGCAGGGTAAAAGCTATGGCTCTAATACATCAGAAGTTGTATCAAAATGATGACTTATCTGTAATTGAAATGCAGGGTTATATAGAAAGCTTGGTAAATAGTGTACAATCTGTATTCAAAAAAGGTGGACATAGCATTAATATAACTATTGATGCTGAAGGGGTTGAATTGGATATTGACAGGGCCATACCCTTTGGATTAATACTAAATGAGCTGGTATCCAATTCTTTTAAATATGCATTTCCTGAGGATGATGACAATGGTAAAATATACATCCACCTTAGAAAAAACGGCGACCAGGGATTCTTTGAATATACCGATAATGGTATAGGACTCGATGAAGAATCTGAAGAAAGGGCCAATTCATCTATGGGGATTCGATTGATGAAGCGCCTGGTAAATCAATTACAATCTACATTAAATATTGATAAATCTACAGATGGTGTTCGTTTTTGGTTCAATTTTAAATAAATTTGAACTTCTAATTGTTACATCATGAAAATTACTTTTTTAGGGCACGCATCCTTATTGATTGAGATCGGCCAATTCAAGATTTTAGTCGATCCGTTCATTACAGCAAACGAAAAAGCAGCGGGAAAGGTTCATATAGAAGACTTGAATCCAGATTATATCCTTGTTACACATGCGCATCAGGACCATATCCTGGATGTAGAAGCTATTGCTAAAAGATCTGATTCGGTAATTGTTAGTAATTATGAAATTGCAATGCATTATCAGGCGAAAGGTTTCAAGGTACATCCAATGAATCATGGAGGCAACTGGAATTTTGACTTTGGAAAAGTAAAATATACCAATGCAATACATACTTCTTCCTTTCCCGATGGTTCATATGGAGGACAGCCTGGTGGTTTTATTATCTCCTCTGGAAGCAAGCAACTCTACATTGCCGGAGATACGGCTTTGACGGCAGACATGAAATTAATTCCTCTAACTCATCAATTAGACCTTGCTATTTTACCCATTGGAGATAATTTCACTATGGGAATAGAAGATGCAGTTCTGGCGGCAGATTTTGTTTCTTGTGATACCGTGTTGGGATATCACTATGATACTTTTGGTTATATAGAAATCGACCACAAGAAAGCTCAGGAAGAATTTACAAAAGCAGGTATAAAATTGCATCTGTTGCCAATAGGGGAGGCAATTACAATTTAATTATCTGAACTGACTTCTCAGCACTATTTTATGTAATAGCTTTGGATAGAATTTTTTGAGATAAATAAGGCAAGATTTCTTTAGTAAGGGCTACACACTCCGAATATTTGCATTTTTCTTTAACCGAGATAAGCTGTTTTTTATTCCGGGCCGATAGGATAAGCTTGTAGCCTTAAAAGCTTAATTCATAGGCCAGGGCTTCTCCAATGCCGGAAGAAGCTCCGGTTAACCATATTATTTTAGTTGTATTTCTCTTCATTCTTCAATTTTTAGATTGAAAATATAGTTAAATTTAGCACCAATTCATATGGAGGCTTTTTACAAGAAATACAATTTGAACTTTAAAAGACCAAGTGTTACGTCGAGGGGCATACTAAGGCAAAAAGAAACCTGGTTATTAGTTCTGAAGGATAAAGGAAAATCTGGCATTGGAGAATGCGGATTGTTCAGAGGCCTGAGTATTGATGATGTACCTGAATATGAAGACAAAATTTCCTGGACCTGCTCACATATTCATTTAGGTAAAGAAAGACTTTTGGAAGATTTAAAGGAATATCCAAGCATCAGGTTTGGAGTGGAACAGGCTTTCACTTCCCTGGCATCTGAAAACCCCTTTGTGCTTTTTCCTTCCGCATTTACCAAATCTAAAGCAGCCATTGATATTAATGGCTTAATTTGGATGGGTGATGAAATATTCATGCAAGATCAAATAACTGAAAAAATAGAGGCGGGTTTCAATTGTATTAAAATTAAAATAGGGGCAATTGATTTTAATACGGAATTATCGTTATTGACTTCATTGAGAAAGAAGTATGGCAAAGAAGAAATAGATCTTCGGGTAGATGCCAATGGGGCATTTAAAGTAGATGAAGCCTTAGATAAACTCATTAAATTAGCAGCCTGCGATATACATTCTATTGAACAGCCTGTTAAACAAGGATTCCCTTTAAAGATGAAGAATATTTGTGAAAATTCTCCAATTCCGGTTGCCCTAGACGAGGAACTAATTGGCCATCATAACGTAACGGAAAAGGAAATTTTACTACAAACTATTATGCCACATTATATAATTTTAAAGCCTAGTCTGATAGGAGGTTTTAAATCTTGTGAAGAATGGATTAATTTGGCTGAAAGTTTGGGCATCGGCTGGTGGATTACCAGTGCATTGGAAAGTAATATTGGTCTTAATGCCATTGCACAGTGGACGTATACGTTTAAGAGCAAATTACCTCAGGGATTAGGTACCGGGGCTTTATTCACCAATAATTTTGACAGTCCACTTGAAATACAAAAGGGAAAATTATACTACAACAACAATTCAAACTGGGAACAGAATTTAATAAATAAATTATGTATATAGAACAAGCTTTTAAAGGATTGCATGAACTTTGGAGGTATGCGATTGGTATAATTATTATTTTCTTTGGCTGGCAAGTAATTGGGGCAGGACCCTTAATGTTAGTTCTATTTGCAAAAGCAATGGAGTCAGGTGATTTCCCAACAGACATGCCCGGTATTTCCAATTTATTGGGTTCTAATCTATTTCTTTTTCTTATGCTGTTGACATTTGTTATAGGATTTCTGGCCCTTTATTTAACGGTAAAGTTTTTACATCAACAAAGCTTCCTTTCCTTAACTACATCCAGGAAAAAAATAGATTGGAAAAGGGTAACTTTTACATTTGTCCTATGGGCTGCAATTTCTGTGATATTCATAGGGTTGGATATTTATTTATCACCTGAAGACTATGTATATAATTTTCAGCCGGGTCCATTTTTGGTGTTGCTGCTTATCACCCTTATTCTTATCCCCATTCAAACCAGTTTTGAAGAGTATTTTATTCGTGGTTATTTAATGCAGGGCATTGGGATTGCTGCCAAAAGTAGATGGGTGCCTCTTGTAGGTACATCTCTAATATTCGGATTGTTACATATCTTTAATCCGGAAGTGGCTAAAATAGGATATGGGGTAATGGTTTTTTATATTGGGACCGGCCTGTTTTTAGGTATTCTTACCCTTATGGATGAAGGTTTAGAATTGGCCCTGGGTTTTCATGCCGCAAATAATTTAACGGCCGCACTTTTGGTTTCTGCAGATTGGACCGCTTTCCAAACTAATTCTGTATATAGGGATATTTCTGAACCTGAAATTGGTTTGGAAGTTTTTGCCCCTGTTTTTATTGTTTATCCTATTATGCTTCTTATTTTATCCAAAAAGTACGGGTGGACCAATTGGAAAGAACGTTTAACCGGCAAGGTTTTACCCCCTATAGAATTAGATGAACAACCTAATAATTAAGTAGATGCCATTAAAAATACATGAACAATTTAAACTTAATGGCCACAACTATTCAAAGGAGGAGTTAAAAGAGGTAGCCTATAGTTTAATAAAGGAAGGAGCAGATTTTGAAAAGGACATTGGAGACTTTCTATTAGATTGGTTGTCACCTGATTCTGAGCTCACAATACGAACATCCGGCTCCACAGGTATTCCTCAGGGGATAGCGTTAAAAAAACGGCATATGGTAAACTCTGCCAGGGTTACAGGCGAATATTTCGGGTTAGAAGCCGGTGACAGGGTTTTACTATGCTTATCTACCGGATATATTGCCGGTAAGATGATGGTCGTAAGGGCAATGGTTCTTGGTTTAGAGCTAGATTTTGTTGCTCCCACTTCAAGACCTTTGGATGGAGTAAATAAGTCCTATAAATTTGGCGCTATGGTACCTCTTCAATTGGAATCTTCCATAAATAAATTGAACCAGTTTCAGACGGTAATAGTTGGGGGAGCTCCTGTTTCTTCGCAATTAATGAAATTGATTGCCAATAGCAAATCAAAGATTTTCGAAACTTATGGGATGACTGAAACCATTACTCATGTTGCTGTCAGACCTTTGAGCCAATACAGTCCTGGGTCAGATCATAAAGCTTTTGAAATATTACCGGATATAGCTATTTCTCAGGATGACAGAAAATGTCTGGTAATTAACGCCCCAAATATTAGCGATGACCCTGTATTCACAAATGATATTGTAGAATTGATCTCGGAAAAGAAATTCCTTTGGCAGGGACGATTTGATAACGTTATTAATTCGGGGGGTATCAAACTAATTCCTGAGCAAATTGAACAAAAGCTGTCTTCGTTAATCCCATCAAGATTTTTTGTTAGTGCTTTACCAGATTTAAAGTTGGGACAGAAGTTAATTTTAGTTGTTGAAGGTGAAAAAATAGAAGGACTTGGGGAAATAATTTCTAAAGCTGATTTGGAGAAATTTGAGTTACCAAAAGAAATATTTTACGTCTCAGCTTTTAAAAACACAACGAATGGCAAGATTATAAGGGAAAAAAGTTTGTCTTTAATAAAAAGCTGATATTATTCAAAAGTCTGAGAAACCTAATTTTAGTAATTACCAGGATCAGAAGGTGTTATGAAAGACGACGCTGAGAATTATCCCCTTAATCCTAGTATGGTTTATGCGATTGAATTGAATACTACAATTAACATTCAGGAATGGAAATGAGATATCAGGATCATGTTAGAAGAAACAGGCTTACATGGGGAAGAAGGTTTTCGATACGTAGATGGACGGCAAACAGAGTTATTATTGATACCCAGGGTAACCAAACATTCAAGTAATTAAACCTGCAATACGCCCATATTAAATGCTTTTTCGATAGGGGCATGGTTAGCTGCTTCTATACCCATGGAAATCCATTTACGAGTTTCTAATGGATCTATAATAGCATCCGTCCATAAATGTGCTGCCGCGTAATATGGGGATATTTGTCTATCATATCTTTTCTTAATTTCGTCAAAGAGTTCGGTTTCTTTTTCAGGAGTTATTTTTTCCCCTTTCTTTTTTAAAGAGGCCTTTTCTATCTGTAGCAATACTTTTGCCGCAGAATTCCCGCTCATTACTGCAAGTTCGGCGCTTGGCCAGGCGAAGATAAGCCTTGGATCATAGGCTTTTCCACACATGGCATAATTTCCGGCTCCATAACTATTTCCAATAATCACGGTAAATTTAGGGACAACGGAATTACTTACTGCATTTACCATTTTGGCCCCGTCCTTTATAATACCCCCGTGTTCACTTTTGCTACCCACCATAAACCCTGTCACATCCTGAAGGAAAACGAGAGGTATTTTTTTCTGATTACAATTTGCAATAAATCGAGTGGCCTTATCTGCAGAATCTGAATAAATAACTCCTCCAAATCGCATTTCGCCTTTATTGGTTTTCACTACTTTTCGTTGATTTGCCACAATACCTACAGCCCATCCGTCAATACGCGCATAACCTGTCAGGATTGTTTTCCCAAACCCTTCCTTATATTGCTGAAACTCCGAGTTGTCTACAAGACGTTTAATTATTTCGAGCATATCGTATTGCTCCGTCCTGGATCGGGGTAAAATACCATAAATGTCCTCCTGATTTTCTGCAGGTTTTATTGATTTAATTCTATTAAATCCTGCAGTATTGGGAATCCCTATCTTACCAATCAGGTTTTTGATAGTATTAAGGGCATCTTTATCATCCTTTGCCTTATAATCGGTTACCCCGCTTATTTCACAATGCGTTACAGCTCCTCCGAGAGTTTCATTATCAATTTCCTCCCCTATAGCTGCTTTAACCAGATAGCTGCCAGCTAAAAATATACTACCGGTTTTATTCACAATCAGAGCTTCATCACTCATAATAGGTAAATAAGCGCCTCCTGCAACACAACTCCCCATAATAGCGGCGATTTGTACAATACCCATACTGCTCATTATAGCATTGTTCCTGAAAATGCGGCCAAAATGCTCTTTGTCGGGAAAAATTTCATCCTGCATTGGGAGATAAACCCCTGCACTGTCTACCAAATAAATAATCGGAATTCGGTTTTCTATGGCAATTTCCTGAGCTCTAAGATTCTTTTTAGCCGTAATCGGGAACCAGGCACCCGCTTTTACTGTAGCATCATTTGCAACAACAATACATTGTTTACTCTTAATATAGCCAATTTTGACTATAACTCCTCCTGATGCGCATCCACCATGTTCCTCGTACATATTATCTCCCGCAAATGCGCCAATTTCTATCGAATTACTTTTGTCATCCAATAAGTAATCTATACGCTCCCTTGCAGACATTTTCCCTAATTCATGCTGCTTTTCAATTCGGCTTTGACCACCACCTAATTTTACCTTGGCAAGCTTTTTCCTAAGCTCCGATAAAAGTAATTTATTTCGATCTTCGTTCTTATTGAAGTTGATATCCATTCTCTATATTCAATTTCTTTAACAGGGTTAAAGATAAGGAGTAATATTGATTAACTTTAACAAAATTCAACAGTAAGATATGAAAGAAAAAATTCGTTGGGGAATAGTGGGATTGGGCAATATAGCTCAAAAATTTGCGGATGATTTAAAACTGGTACCTGATGGGGAACTCACTGCGGTTGCCTCGAGAGATATTCAAAAAGCCAACCGATTTGGTGAATTAAACAATGCCAAATATGCATTTGGGAGCTATCAGGAATTATTTAATTGTTCCGAGGTAGATGTAGTTTACATTGCCACACCACATACTTCTCATGCAGAGTTGAGTATCATGGCCATGAACGCAGGGCGAAATGTACTTTGCGAAAAACCTATGGGAATAAATAGCGGTGAAGTAGAAAGAATGATTGCTTCCGCCAGAAAGAATAAGGTTTTTTTGATGGAAGCTTTGTGGAGCAGGTTTAACCCTTCAATTAAAAAAGTAAAAGAATTGGTAGACCAGGGTATTATTGGCGAGATAGGATACTTACATGCGGATTTTGCTTTTTATGCTCTTGACAGGGATGAAAAAGGCAGGCTTCTAAATCCGGCATTGGCCGGGGGATCTCTATTGGATATTGGGATTTATCCTATTTTTTTAGCATATCTTATTTTAG
>CBDTVZ010000040.1:0-13328 GCA_965363995.1 uncultured Eudoraea sp. | reverse complement strand
TTTTTGGATGATTTCTTCTACGATTGTATTCCACTCTTTACAGGCACCACACTGACCCACCCATTTGGCATATTGTGTGCCGCAATTCTGACAAAAAAAAGCTGTTTTTGTTTTAGCCATTTGAACCTAAGCTGGTTTTGGCTAAAGATATTGTGGTTACTATAGAAATCAAAAGAATGTTGATACTTTAAATATCATTCCATATTAAAATAGAAAGATTATACAGGTACTGATTTAAAAACCAAAGTCGGCTTTTAAGGCGTCCATTTTTTCCAAAGCCATTTCCTTTGTCAGAAAATCGATCTCTTCCTTTGCAAAGGCTTTCTCAAAAGTTCGCAATGCTTTTTTGCCCTCTCCCAATTCTTCATAATACTCTCCTTCAAAGTAGAATCCAAGCATTGTGGTCGGGAATTCTTCTTTACACAATTCCGCCAGGGGTTTTAAAGACTCATAATCATCTTTTTTCCTGATTGCCGCATATATGGCCATAATATCATTTAATTCAACTTCTTTCCTAAACCCAAATAATTCTTCAATAGAATTGTATTTATCTTCCAAATATTTATAAGCGGGTTCTTCTGATGTAAGAATATTTTCTTTGTATTCTTTTGGGCTAATTGGTTTAAACATTTCAAACATGCTTCCCCAGGCCTTCCCGATTCCGTAGGTTACTATCGATACCTCATTAGCCGTGGGATATTCATCAAAGTGATAATTGAAACCTGCTTTATCTATGCTTTTTAAAGCCTTGTCCATTTGTAATATCGCATTTCTGCTATCATTCCGTTCTCCACTAACAATTAAATGATAAAAAATTTGTTGATTTATTTCATTAAGTCTGGCGGGTACTCTGTTCTCCATTTCCGGCGCCAGATATGGAGATATGCTAATGAACGCATTAAATAAGGATTTTTCTTTGAATAAATAATAATTCCCAAAGTTTGCAGTAATATCGTAACCAACAAACATGCTGAAAGGAGCCGTATTGTAAGTGGTCTTAAGGTAAGGAATGAGTTCCATTCCAAGAAATTCAAAAAATAATTTACCTTTTTCTGTGGGAAGTCCGGAGTCTTCCTCAAAGGCACAATCTTCCCATCTCAAATCATTTTCATTCTGAAAAACACCAACTATTATGGTCTCTGGAGTCCCTTGAAAAGAGCTGTAAAATTTGGAATTCGCAACGACCTGATCAAAAAGGTATTCTCCATCCAGAACAACCACTAAAGGATATTTTTTCTCAGGGTTATAATCTTCCGGGATATAATATTTTACATCCCTTCTCTCCTGAAGTTTAAAGGATTGAAAAATCTCTTGTGTTATTTGTGCTCCTAAACCTGTACAGAATAGCAGTGTAACAAATAGAAAAAAATTACGTATCATGCCAAGGTATTTTAAAACAGCTATATGCTATTTATTCCTGTTCAATAACGGTAAGAGCAGGAAAGATATTGCACCAAAAACCACGACCATAAGAGTTTGTGCTATCCATATAATCCAACCAAACGCATTACCGGAAACAGCCGTAATACCAAAAATAGCAAGGGATTTGCTTACTGCTATAGGGTAAAGGCCTATTCCCCCATTTGTGGTAGACATGGCAAAGGCGCCGGCAACGAAGGCAACCAGTAATTGCCCTAATGAGAGATCAATAGTTTCTGGCACGGTAAATTTTATGACCCAAAACATAAGAACATAAGCACCCCAAATAAAAATAGTGTGAAGGACAAAGGCCCATTTCTTTTTCATTTTAAATATACTTAAAACACCTTCTAATAAACCTTTGATAAAGTCCCTGATTTTAATAGCAAATCTTGAACTTGAATGTCTTAAAAACAACATGATAAACAATAGTCCTATTAAACCCACACCGAGAAAAATCAGGGTCGTTGTAAAGTCCACACCCTTTTCATTTAAGAAGGCAAGTATTATATCGGTCTGTGAAAAAAGAGCCATAAGAATTATTAAAAGCAACATCAATAAATCTACTACTCGTTCAGTTACAATTGTCCCAAAACCTTTTTGGAAAGGAACGTCCTCATAGGTTGCAAGTGCTGTTGCTCTTAATACTTCTCCAGACCTTGGAATGCCTAAATTAGCAAAGTAAGCCATCAAGATGATGAAAAAATTGTTAGACACTTTTGGAGTATATCCTAAGGGTTCCAAAAGGTAATTCCATCGGATCGCC
This sequence comes from uncultured Eudoraea sp., assembly GCA_965363995.1. Taxonomy (GTDB): domain Bacteria; phylum Bacteroidota; class Bacteroidia; order Flavobacteriales; family Flavobacteriaceae; genus Eudoraea. The sequence continues at coordinate 11,143 of CBDTVZ010000040.1, read as the reverse complement.
CTGGAAATATGGCTCAAAATTCCAATAAATACAGAGAGTCCTACCCAAAACAGGTCAGCTTCCTTAATGTACCTGATTATTTGTATCCTGTCTTCTTCAGAGGTAATACTATATGAATACCAGACTAAAAAAACTCCCAAAGCAATTGGGAGTATGATTTTTAAGATCTTTTTCAGTTCTTTAGTCAAGACTATTTTAATAGATTAGTTTCTTCATCAGGGAACACTAAAGCCGGATTAAATTTTTTGGCTTCTTCAATATCCATTCGGGCATATGTAATCAAAATCAGAATATCACCTACTGCCACTTTTCTGGCCGCAGCACCATTTAGGGTTAGTTCACCCGTACGCCTTGGTCCCGGAATAACATAGGTCTCCAATCGTTCACCATTATTATTATTGACAATCTGAATTTTTTCACCTTGAATAATATTAGCAGCATCCATAAGATCTTCATCTATAGTAATACTTCCTATATAATTAAGGTCAGCTCCGGTAACGCGAACCCGATGTATTTTCGATTTGACAACTTCTATTTGCATGGCACAAAGTTAATTAATTAAGCGCTATATTATCTATGAGGCGTACCCCGTTAGCATAAACTGCTATAAAGGCCCTATATTTTGTATTTTTTTGTTTTCTTTTTACAGGTTTTAAAGTGTCCTGATCAGTAATTTTTATATATTCCAAATCGAATTCGGGCTGTTTATCAAATTTATTTTTAACCCAATTCATTACATTTGAAGCACTTTTCGTGCCAAATATTTCTTTGGCAGCCAAAAGTGTTTCATAGATAAAAGAGGCTTTGTCCCTTAAGTCTTTTGGTAGTCTTTCGTTTCTGGAACTCATGGCAAGTCCGTGAGGTTCTCTGACAATTGGGCAGCCAATAATTTCAATTGGCATATTGGTTTTTTCAATTAATTTTTTAACGATTAATAGCTGCTGAAAATCCTTCTCACCGAAATAAGCTTTAGTTGGCTTAACAATCGAAAAAAGCTTTTCCACTACAGTTGCAACGCCCAAAAAATGATTCGATCTGAATTTCCCTTCCATTGTTGTATCTAAACCATCAAAATCGTATTCCTTTGAATTAATGTTGTCGGAATACAATTCTGTTACCGAAGGGACAAAAACAATGAGTTCCTCTGAAACATTTTTTAGAGATTCAAGATCTGCTTCTAAGGTGTTGGGGTATTTTCTTAAATCATCTTGATTATCAAATTGGGTAGGATTTACGAAAATACTGATTATAACGACCTTAGTTTCGGAGATGGCTTTTTTAATTAAGGAAAGATGTCCTTTATGCAATGCTCCCATAGTTGGAACCAAACCAACAGCTGTTGAAGTGTTTTTTAATGTGGCCAAATGAGCTATTAGTTCCTTTTTGCTACTGAATAACAACATAATCAATTATAAAAGCCAGCAAACTTACTATAATTACTGCTATTCTACATTATTTTTGTAATTTTGCAGCTATGTTTTTCCGATAAACAAAATACATTTTTTTATGAATGGTAAAAAGATATTATTTGTATCTTCTGAATTAGTGCCCTACTTACCAGAGAATGAAGTTTCCTTAATGTCGTACGAAACGCCAAGAATGGTCAATAGTAAAAAGGGCCAAATAAGAATATTTATGCCAAGATATGGCAATATTAATGAGCGAAGGCATCAGTTGCATGAGGTAATCAGACTATCAGGAATGAACCTCGTCATCAATGATATGGACATGCCGCTTATTATTAAAGTTGCTTCAATACCCCGGGAGCGAATACAAGTCTATTTTATAGATAATGAAGAGTATTTTAAACGAAAAGCTACCTTTACAGATGAGAATGGCGAACTATTCCCGGATAATGATGAAAGGGCCATTTTCTTTGCTAAGGGAGTAGTAGAAACAGTAAAAAAATTGAATTGGTCACCAGATATTATCCATGTCCATGGATGGATGGCTTCACTTTTACCATTATACTTAAGAACCTATTACGCAGATGAACCACTATTTGCCGACAGTAAAATTGTAACCTCAGTTTATAGCAAAGGTTTTGATGGAAGTCTGGATGGTAATATGAAGAAAAAAATATTATTTGATGGGATTACTGAGGATAGTATCTCCCATTTAGAGTCTCCCACTTATAATAATTTGTTAAAAGTAGCTGTAGATTATTCTGATGCCATTATTTTAGCAGCCGAAGAAATTTCAGAAGATTTAAGTGAATATATTACCAACCTCCAAAAACCTATGTTGCCATATGTTCCTTTACAGGAATTTGAAGAAGCATATGCAAACTTTTATAGCACTGAAGTTTTAAAATAGGCCTCATGAAGATTTTATTAAAATTTGTATTCTCTGCAATTGCAGCATTGATACTTATGTTTAGCGCAGTTTCCTGTGATGAAGACCTTACTACAATTGGAGATGGTCTTATTGGAGACGACCCTTTTATATCAAATAAAGCGGTATATGACGTTTTTGTTTTTAACAAAAAAATCAATGCTGTTGAGACTAACAAACTTCCAATATACCAAATAGGAATATATAATGACCCGCTTTATGGTAATACTGAGGCTAGTATAACTTCTCAACTCAGATTGCAAGGAGGGATAGGGAATCCAACATTTGGACTTTATAGCCAGCAAAGAGAAGATGATTCTGTAACAGACTCCAATGAGACTGCAATTGAGGAGAATGAAACTGTAACTGAAGTAATTCTTTACATCCCTTATCTTCAAAACCCAAGTGGTGACAGCGATTTTGATGGTGTTGCAGACACTTTTGATGCAGACCCCGACGATCCAAATAGTGATAGTGATGGAGATGGCATTACCGACAATGATGAAAGAATACTTGGAACAAATCCGCTTAGTGATGATACTGATGGCGATGGCATAAAAGATGGAGATGACACTGTGAACGATGTAAACGGTTATCCTGTAAAAGTAGACATTGACAGCATTTACGGAAACCGGGAAGCACCTTTCAATTTCAAAGTTGAACAATCTACATATTTTTTAAGAGATTTGGATCCGGATGCAGGTTTTCTGGAATCCCAGGAGTACTATTCAACGCAAGAATTTTCACCTGATTTCGTTTCTGAAGTGCTGTATGACGGACAGGTAACAATATCAGATGAGGAAACATTAATATTTCCGGAAGACGATCCGAGTACAGAGACTGATGAGTCTTTAGGGGCGCCCCAGCGTATCCAACCGGGGATTCAGGTAGTTTTAAATCCTGACTTTTTTCAACAAAATATTTTGGATAAAGAAGGCCAGACTGAATTATTAAGTCAAGCAAATTTTAGTGAATTTCTTAGAGGTTTGCACTTATCTGTTTCGGCTATTACCGATGATATTTTGCTTATTCTTGACATAACGGATGCCACGATTACAATTGCCTATGAGTTCGATAAGTTGGAGGATGGAGAAATTATTACTGACGAAGCGGAGTACCAATTGACATTAATAAGTAGAGATGTAACTTTTGGCACAATTAATGGCAATGCAGTTAATACTTTAATAAATGCGCCATATCCAGCTGAGATTATAAATGATTTAGATACAAACGAAAATGCAGATAGGATATATCTTAAAGGAGGTTCAGGATCCTATGCAGAAGTCCAACTATTTGAGGAAAATAACGGAGAAGACATTCTAAACGAAATTAAAGCAAATAATTGGATAATTAATGAAGCCAATCTCATCTTTTATGTAGATAGAGAAACATTAGATATGGCCGGAATTATAAATGAGCCACCTACATTATACCTTTTTACTAAGGAAACAAACAGACCACTATATGATCTTAGTGTGGCAAGTGATCCTGATATTAATAACAGAATTAATATTAATTATGACGGGTCATTGGAAAAAGAGAATAACAAGGGGGTTAAATATAAATTGAAAATCACTAATTATATAAATGACATTATTATTCGAGATTCTACAAATGTCACTCTAGGCCTCTCAGTATCAGCAGATTTGGCAATTATTGGTTCTAAAAACGCCGTACTTGGCTTGACTGAACAAGATTTACCGGTTAGTGCAACAATCACCCCTTTAGGAACCGTTCTCTTCGGCAACAATGTTTCTCCGGAAGAAGAGGAAATGCAGCTAAAATTAGAGATATTCTATACAGAGGTAAATTAAGATTGGCACACAATACACGGCTTACAGTATTTTATCGTTATATAACCGAGTTTACAACTAAGTTTTAATTTCTTCTTGTAAATTTGTTCATCTTCTAACCGGTTAATTGAACATATATGTGTGGAATTGTTGGATATATAGGATATAGGGATGCTTATCCCATAATCATGAAGGGTTTACAACGCCTGGAATACAGGGGGTATGATAGTGCTGGAATTGCCTTATACGACGGAAATAAGATTAATCTGGCCAAAACCAAAGGTAAAGTTAAAGATCTGAAAGATCGATCAGAAAACAATATGTCCTTAATAGGGAATGTAGGCATCGGACATACAAGATGGGCAACTCATGGAGTTCCAAATGATGTAAATTCACATCCGCATTATTCCAATTCAGGAAATCTTATAATTATTCATAATGGCATTATCGAAAATTATGAATCCATAAAAAAAGAATTGACTAATAGGGGTTATACCTTCAAATCTGATACTGATACTGAGGTTTTGATCAATCTTATTGAAGAAGTAAAGAAAAAAGAAAATGTTTTATTAGGTAAGGCCGTTCAGATTGCATTAAACCAGGTTGTTGGGGCTTATGCAATTGCTGTATTTGATGTTCAAAAACCAGATGAAATTGTGGTTGCCAAATTAGGTAGTCCGCTTGCAATCGGTATTGGAGAAAATGAGTTTTTTATTGCCTCAGATGCTTCACCTTTTATAGAATTCACCAATAATGCTGTTTATCTTGAGGACCAGGAAATGGCTATTATACGCCTTGGCAAAGAAATTAAACTGCGAAAAATAAAGAATGATGCTATAGCTTATCCTTTGGTACAGGAACTTCAATTTAATCTTGAAGAAATTGAAAAAGGCATGTATGATCATTTTATGCTAAAGGAAATTTATGAACAGCCAAGTGCGATAAAGGATACCTACAGAGGAAGATTAAGAGTTGATCAGGGCATAATAAAAATGGCAGGCATTGACCAGAATATTGAGAGATTTCTCCATGCAAATAGAATAATAATTGTGGCATGCGGAACTTCATGGCATGCCGGATTAGTAGCAGAATATATTTTTGAAGATTTAGCAAGAATACCAGTGGAGGTAGAATACGCATCAGAATTTAGATATCGAAACCCTGTAATTACAGAACAAGATGTGGTTATTGCCATTTCGCAATCCGGTGAAACTGCCGATACCTTGGCAGCAATTAAACTGGCTAAAGAAAAAGGAGCATATGTATTTGGAGTATGCAATGTAGTGGGGTCTTCAATTGCACGTGAGACCCATTCTGGTGCCTATACTCATGCCGGACCGGAAATAGGTGTAGCCTCTACTAAAGCATTTACAACACAAATAACAGTTCTGACACTTATTGCTCTAAAACTGGCAAAAGAAAAAGGTGAATTTTCTGAATCTAAGTTTCGTGAATTCCTTTCCGAGTTAGAGACGATACCCAGTAAGGTTGAAAAAGCACTTCTATCCAATCCCCTGGTTGAAATAATTGCACAGGACTATAAGGATTCGGAAAATTGTTTATATCTGGGACGGGGTTATAACTTTCCTGTGGCTTTGGAAGGAGCGCTAAAGCTTAAGGAAATAAGTTATATTCATGCCGAGGGATATCCTGCAGCGGAAATGAAACACGGTCCTATTGCACTTATTGATGAACAAATGCCGGTAATTGTAATTGCTACCAATAAAGGTCATTATGAGAAGGTAGTTAGTAATATCCAGGAAATAAAGTCCAGAAAAGGAAAAATTATTGCCATCGTAACAGAAGGTGATGAACAGGTAAAAGAGTTGGCAGACCACGTGATCGAGGTACCTGAAACTATCGAATGTCTCACTCCGCTTTTAACTACCATACCACTGCAATTGTTAGCTTATCATATCGCCATAATGAGAGGATGTAACGTAGATCAACCTCGTAATTTGGCCAAATCGGTTACGGTGGAATAACTTATTTAAGTAAAATTATAAAAAAGGCGAGCATTTTTATGGTCGCCTTTTTTATTGAAATTATCAATTTATAAGTTTTTGTAGTATTAAATTGCGAAATTAATACTAAAAATGCCTAATTCTTTTTCTTTTTACATTTTCAATTTAAAAAAATCTGTATATTGTCCTCATACTAATTTAACTCAAAATTAACATGAGAAGAATCTTTCTTTTTTCCATACTACTATTGGGCATAGGAGTCTATTCACAGACAACCGTGAATGGAAATGTAACGGATGAAAATGGCCAACCTGTTCCAGGAGCCAACGTGGTTATAGTTGGGAAAGCCATAGGAACAACCTCCGATTTTGATGGTAATTTTATTTTGGAAACCTCTGAAGTACCTCCCTTCCAATTGAGAATAACGAGTATTGGGTATTCGGAGGCAACTGCCGAGGTTACAGCTAACAATCAAACAGTTTCTGTTATCCTTGGTGAGACTCAAACGTTTTTAGATGAGGTAGTGATCTCAGCTTCCAGAACCCCGGAACGAATTTTTGAATCCCCGGTTACCGTAGAACGCTTAGGTATAGAAGCAATAAAGAATACCACAGCCGCAGACTTTTACGGCGGATTGGAAAATTTAAAAGGTGTTGATATAAACACCAACAGTTTAACCTTTAAATCAGTTAATACCCGTGGTTTTGCCACCTTTGCCAATACACGTTTTATGCAGTTGGTTGATGGTATGGATAATTCTACACCTGCTTTGAACTTTCCTATTGGCAATCTGGTTGGCTTAATTGAAGCGGATGTACAAAGCGTTGAATTGTTGCCCGGTGCGTCTTCCGCTTTATACGGTGCAAATGCTTTTAATGGGATTCTTTTTATGCGTAGTAAAAGCCCATGGGAATATCAAGGAATTAGCGCAACTATTAAGCAAGGACTTACTTCACAAGTGGCAGCCGGGGATAATAGTTATACTGATATTGGTATAAGGGCAGCATATAAGTTTTCTGATAAATTTGCGGGTAAGGTGAACTTTGGCTATCTCAAAGGGACAGATTGGGCAGCAACCAGTGAAGTAGATAAAACCACAGTGGGTGGCACAAGGGCAGATCTGAATTATGATGGTATTAACGTATATGGCGATGAAGTATCCCAAGACATAAAAAGTGTTGCTGTTACGCTCGAGGGCCTTGGTCGGCTGCCGGAAGGAGCTAACGCCTTAGTGCCCTCCGTAGAAGTAAGTAGAACTGGATATAATGAAAAATATCTCACCAATTATAATGCAGAAAGCATCAAAGCTGATTGGGGCTTGTATTACAGACCTATAGAGGGAAATAGTCTCGAAATCTCCTATGTAGGGAAAGTTGGCACAGGATCAACTATTTATCAAGGTACCAACAGATATAACATTAATGGGTTTTTTCAGCAACAGCAAAAGCTTGAAGTTAGAAACGATAATTTTTTCTTGAGAGGCTATTTGGTAGCGGATAAGGCTGGGGATTCTTATGATATGGTTTTTACTGGAATAAACATTAATAGAAGATGGAAAGATGACCGGACATGGTTTGGTGAATATGCCGGAACTTACTTTCAGGCTACAGTAGGTGGTGCTACGGATGCACAAGCACATGCTGCTGCCAGGACAAAGGCAGAATCTGGCCGTTTTCTACCAGGTTCAGCAGAATTTCAGAATGCCTTTGATAGTGTTATTAAGGATCCTGATCTTAACTCGGGGTCCCAATTTAAGGATGCCTCTAAATATTATCATGCCGACGGAAATTATAATTTTAGCCATTTAACAGATTGGGCAGATATTCAGGTCGGAGGTTCCTTCAGACAGTACAGCTTAAATTCGTTTGGTACAATTTATACAGATTTTGATGGTCCAATTGACTATTCTGAATATGGAATCTATACTCAAATACAGAAAAATTTAGAGTTGAATGAAAAAATGAACCTCAAGCTTACCGGATCTATTCGTTATGACAAATCGGAATTTTTCGATGGTTTCTTTTCACCCAGAGTATCTGCAGGACTAACTATTAACAGGAATCATAATGTACGGGCCTCCTTCCAAACAGGATTTAGAAACCCTACTACCCAGGATTTGTTCATTGGCCTGGACGCAGGAAGAGCCATCTTGATTGGTTCTGCGGCGGAAAACTTGGATAGATATGTCTCGACCTTCGATGTAAGTGGCGGAGGACAGGCATTAGGACAGCCGGCAATGATTACCCAAACGGGAGGGGTTGCCTATACTAATTCATATTCTCGAACTTCTGTAGAAACACTGGCGCAAACTGGGGACCCTGGTGATTTAGTAGTCGCCAATCCTAATATTGTAAAGCCGGAACAGGTAACCTCCTTTGAGGTAGGGTATAGGGGTAAAATAAACAAGCTAATAATCGACTTCAGCACCTATTATAATAAGTATCAGGATTTCATTTCCCAAGAAGTAGTTGTAGCACCCTATTACGGAACTGTTGGAGACGGTTCACTCTCAGTAGCGGCCATTAGCAATAATGATTTTCAGGCCTATAGCACCTATACAAATTCTGATGTGGATGTAAAATCCTATGGGGCTTCCCTGGGATTAGCGCTAAAAATATGCGGAAATTTTGATTTGGGTGGAAGCTATACTTTCACAAAACAAGATTTTGATCAGGGGGCTAACCCTGATTTTGCGACAAATTTCAACACGCCGGAACATAAATTTAAAGCGTCCTTCGGCAACCAGGAACTTTTTGAAAATTTCGGATTTAATATTGCTTATAGATTTAGTGATGATTATTTCTGGGAAGCAACCTTTGGTAATGGAGTTGTTCCTGAGTTCCACACTCTTGATGCACAGATTAATTATCGGGTTCCCGGAATAAAATCAACGTTTAAGGCGGGAGGCACCAATATTCTTGGCAATGAATACTTTACTGCTTTTGGAACTGGCTTTATTGGCTCCATATATTATGTTTCTTGGGCAATTAATACTTTATAATATGATGAATATGAAAATAAAATATATCTGGTTTTTGGCATGCATAATAGGATTTTCGGCATGTAATAAAAGGGAAGATTTTGAAATGATCGAGGTTGAGGTGGAGTTGCCAGCTGCCACCGCCGGATCGGCTGATTTTTCGAACTTTGTTTCTTTGGGCAATTCTTTGACAGCAGGTTTTACAGATGGGGGTCTATTTATCGCAAGTCAAAATTATTCATTGCCTAACATTTTATCACAACAATTTGAACTTGTAGGCGGTGGAAGTTTTACACAACCTTTGACTAATGATAATTTTGGCGGATTGGCGTTAGCAGGTAATCGGCTTCCTGGTTTTGATCCCAGACTTGTTTTTGGGGGGGCTGGTCCAGTTCCCTTAGAATCTTTGATTGGTCCTGTAACGGTTACCACAGATATCGCCCTGAACAATCCGACGGGTCCTTTTAGTAATTTGGGAGTACCCGGAGCAAAAAGTTTTCATCTACTGGCACCGGGCTACGGTAATTTGGGAAATCTTTCCTTAGGACTGGCCAATCCTTATTTTGTTAGAATGACAGGATCAACTCCTGATGCCAGTGTTTTGGAATTGGCAGTAACCCAGGCACCATCTTTCTTTTCATTATGGATTGGCAATAATGATGTTTTGGGATATGCGCTTACCGGAGGAGATGGGTCAAATCCTATAACGCCTGTGGATGGACCTCCAGGAGTAGGTTTTAACCAGAGTTACGGGGCTTTGATAGCTACTCTTACGGCTTCAGGTTCCGGAGGTGTAGTTGCTAATATTCCTGATGTGACCAGCATACCGCATTTTACTACTGTGCCTTATAATCCTGTACCCTTGGATGCAGCCACTGCCGCTGCAGTTAACCAGGCTTATGCACCTTATAATGGGGGCATTATGGCAGCATTGGCGGCTTTAGATGGAACAGGACTCTTTACTCAGGAAGAGGCAGATGCCAGAATCATTAGTTTTGAGGCAAGTGAAACCAATTCGGTGGTCATCGAAGATGAAAGTTTAACAGATTTGGGAGCTATTAATCCTGCTTTTGCAGGTTTACCACAAATTAGACAGGCTACGGCAGAAGATCTGATTGTTTTACCGGCCTCGAATTTCATCGGTACTCTGGCAGTCGAAAACAACCCGTTATCAGTGAATGGTGTAGCTATACCTTTGTCAGATAAATGGGTGCTTATACCCAGTGAGCAAGCGGAAATCTCCGAAGCCATCACGAATTTTAACGCCGCCATAGCAGGTACGGCAAGTGCTGCAGGGCTGGCTTTAGTGGATGCTAATACTTTATTAAACCAACTGGCAAATGGCGGTATTACGAGTGGCAATTTTACCCTCACCTCCAACTTGGTAACAGGTGGGGCATTTTCATTGGATGGAGTACATCCCACAGCCAGAGGCTATGCTTTAATAGCTAATGAATTTATGAAATCTATAGATGCCACATATGGTTCAAATTTTGAAGCTTCGGGGAATCTTGTGGATATAGGGAACTATCCTACAAATTATTCACCTGCCTTGCAGTAAACAATCACAATACAATAAAAAAAGCACCTGTAATTAGGTGCTTTTTTTATGTCAAAAAATCAAAGCATTACATTCTTATTTAAAAAGGAAAAACATATCTTTGCAGCCTGAAAAAGCAATCAATTTCTTCTTCTTCTTAAGTTGTTTTTAGATTGGTATAATTTTTAAATATAAATACTTGCATAATGGCTAAAGTTACAGGTAGAGTATCCCAGATAATTGGACCGGTTATTGACGTTGAATTTCCAACTGGCGCTGAACTGCCAAGAATTTATGATTCCCTGGAAATTACCAGGAAGGATGGTTCTCTTTTGGTATTAGAAGTACAATCACATACTGGTGAAAATACAATTAGGTCTATATCTATGGACTCTACAGATGGTTTAAGCAGGGGTATAGAGGTTTTATCTACAGGTAACGCCATTCAAATGCCTGTTGGGGATGATATTTATGGGCGTCTTTTTAACGTAATTGGTGATGCCATTGATGGCCTGGGAAATTTACCAAAGGC
>CBDTVZ010000039.1:0-13496 GCA_965363995.1 uncultured Eudoraea sp. | reverse complement strand
GATGAATAAAATTGTAAAATATGTATTGATTGGGATTCTGGGGCTCGGAGCATTGTGGGCTGCTGCTTTTTTTATCAAATCCAATAGCAAATCAGCCATAACATACGAAACAAAAAAGCCATTTATTTCAAATATTGAGAAGAAAACGGTAGCCACAGGTAAAGTAATCCCGGAGGATGAGATTGAGATCAAACCTCAAATTTCTGGAATTATTGAAACAATTTATCTGGATGAAGGGGCCCAGGTTAAGGCTGGCGATTTAATTGCCATAATAAAAGTGGTACCCAATGAGCAATCCTTGAATCAGGCCCGTGGAAGGGTAAGGAATGCTGAGATTGCGTTAAATAATACCGATATTGAATATAAAAGAAATAAGGTCATATTTGATAAAGGGGTTATTTCCAGCCAGGACTTTAACATCTTGCAATTACGATATGATCAGGCCGTACAGGAATTGGGCAATGCTCGTGCAGATTATCAGATTATCAGAAGAGGTTCTGCAGGAGGTTCTTCAAGTGCTAATACCAATATTCGGGCAACGGTTGCCGGCACATTGTTGGAAATTCCGGTAAGGGAAGGAGATCAGGTAATTCAGAGTAATAACTTTAACGATGGGACAACCATTGCTACCATTGCCGATTTGGGCAAGATGATTTTTGAAGGAATGGTTGATGAAGGAGAGGTAGGAAAACTAGAATTGGGTATGCCCTTAGAAATTAGTTTGGGAGCCATAGAAGATCAAAAATTTGAAGCAAAGTTAAAGTTCATCGCGCCAAAAGGAATAGAAGAATCGGGTGCGGTACAATTTAAAATAGAAGGCGATGTGGTTGTGGAAGGAGATTTTATGATCAGGGCAGGATATAGTGCTAATGCCTCACTGGTGCTTGAGAAAAAAGATAGTGTTATGGTAATACCTGAAGCACTACTGCAATTTGATAAGGAAACAGATGAACCCTATGTTGAAATTGCGGTGGGCGATCAGAAATTTGAGCGTAAAGATGTTGAAATAGGAATTTCCGATGGGGTTAACGTGGAAATTATCTCGGGCTTAACTGAGGAAGATGAAGTAAAAATCTGGAACAAAACAGAGCCGATAAAAAAAGGTGAAGACGAAGAGGAGGAAAGTGAAGAAGAAGATTAATTAACTTAAATACGAATAGTCAATCAATAATAATTATCAAAAAACGACAGATGAAATTTAAACTAACTGCACTATTATTCCTCTGTGCGATTGGAATGACAATAGCACAGAAAAAGATTTGGACCCTTGAAGAATGCGTCACTTATGCGGTAGAAAATAACCTCTCCATTCAACAATTTGAATTGGACCTGGAGAATTCTTACATTGACAAATCGGATGCCATTGGGGCCTTTCTTCCCGATTTAAATGGGACGTTGAATGGTCAGAGCAATACGGGATTGTCTTTCGACCCAACTAATAATCAACCTGTGAACACTACCCAAATAACCTCTTCCGGAAGTGTTACCTCCTCAGTACTTTTATTTGATGGAGTTAGAAATATACACAGGCTTAACAGAGCAAAACTTAACGCAATTGCTAACCAATACCGTTTAGATGATCTGGTAAACGATATTCGTTTAAATGTGGCCATAAATTATTTAAGTATTTTGTCCAATAAGGAAGCAACGAAAGTTGCAAAAGCCTTATATGCTATAACGGAACAGGATTTAAATAAGACAAAGGAATTAGTTGAGTCAGGTGTGGTCGCCAGAGGAGACTTGTTGGAAATAGAGGCCACTGCGGCAACTCGTGAACAGCAAATTATAAATGCTGAAAATGAAGTGCTTATTTCTCGAATTAATTTGGCACAGTTACTGCAGATCACAGATTATGAAAACTTTGATATTTCTGATGCAGAATTTGAAGTACCTCCCGCTGAAATATTGAAAAACTCACCAAAGGTTATTTTTGATAAAGCCATGAGTTATTGGTATGAGACCAAATTTTTCGAGACCAATGTAAAATTGGCAGAAAAAGATTTATCCATGGCAAAAGGATTAGCTTATCCAACACTTAGCGCATTTTTTAATTACAATACACGTTATTCCGATCAATTTCTTGATCCTATAACAGGGCAAGTAATCCCCTTTGGGGAACAGCTTTGGATTAATGACGGTACTGGCTATGGAGTACAAATTAACATACCTGTCTTCAATGGTTTTAGTACACGGAATAGCATTAAACGCTCTCAAATAGATGTTAAAAAGGCCGAACTTCAGCTAGAACAGAATAAATTGGACCTGGAAACAAATATAAATCAGGCCTATGTAGATGTTGTTAATAGCTCTAAAGCCTATGAAGCAGCGCTCAAGACCCGGGAAGCCAGGGCATTGGCTCTGGATTACTCTAAAGAAAGATATGATGTGGGTATTCTGAACGCATTTGATTATAGCCAGGCGCAGGCCAGAGTGGACAATGCGGAGGCTGAAGTGATACGCACAAAATACGACTACGTTTTTAGAATTAAAGTATTGGAATTCTACTTTGGACTACCTATTGTAATTGATTAAAAATAAATTTTAAATTAGTTTGGACCTGTTGAGTTGTTAAACCCCAACAGGTCTTTTTATATTTGCTCCACAGTTATGGCAATAATTTTAAATATTGAGACTGCAACCACCAATTGTTCTGTAAGCATTGGTAAAGATGGTCTTATGATTGCGCTCAAGGAACAGAATAGTGCTTCATATTCACATTCAGAAGACTTGCATTTTTTTATAAAGGAAGCTCTAAAGGAGGCTTCCCTCTCTATTGAAGATCTCAATGCGATAGCCGTTAGTAAAGGCCCGGGTTCTTATACCGGATTGCGGATAGGTGTTTCTGCAGCAAAAGGACTTTGTTTTGCCTTAGACCTTCCTCTTATTGGGATCTCAACTCTAGAAAGTATGGCCTCTCAGCTTAAAATAGAGGATGGCGCTGTGATTCCTGTTCTGGATGCAAGACGCATGGAAGTTTATTCTGCAGTATATAATTCCAATAATGATGGAATAAGGGAAACCAGGGTAGAGGAGATTACGCCAAATTCATTTGCACAATTTGCGTCACAGGGAAAGGTATATGTCATTGGGAGCGGAGCAGTTAAGTGTCGGGAAATATTGCAACACCCGAATTTTGTATTTGACGATTCCATAGTGCCTTCGGCCCAAGAAATGAGTCAACTATCCTCTAGGGAGTTTAGAGCGAATAAGTTTGAAAACACCGCTTATTTTGAACCGGATTATTTAAAGGATTTTGTTAGTCAGCAAAGCAAGAAATAAAAATCTTTCTCAGAACCAATGGTTATCAAAATTGGATGTCGATTTTAATCCGGATTATGAACCACTCTTTGAGGAAATGGAATTTCGATATTTGCTGCATCAAATCTTCTTTTAAGCTCTTCCATTATAAAAAAATGAACTTCCCAAAAGTCTTCATTTTTAGCCCAGAAGCGCAAGGTAAGATTTACAGAACTATCTCCTAATGCGCCTACAAATACTTGTGGCTCGGGTTCTTTGAGTATAGTTGTTTGTTCCCTGCATATTTCCAGGAGAATGTCTTTGGCTTGTTTAATATTAGAGCCATAACCTATGCCTATATCAATTTTATCTCTTCTGGTTTCTTCTGCATTGTAATTAATGATGTTATTGTTAGAGAGTTGTCCGTTTGGAATAATAGCCACCTGATTACCAAATGTATTTAGTTTAGTGGTGAAAATAGAGATTTCCTTTACCGTACCGTCTACGCCCTGGGCGGAAATAAAATCCCCTATTTTAAAGGGTTTGAAAAATAATATTAAAATTCCACCTGCAAAGTTGGCCAAAGAGCCCTGCAGCGCTAGTCCAATGGCAAGACCCGCAGATGCTACAACAGCAAGCAGGGAAGAAGATGCCACTCCTAACTGTGTAACGACGGCAACAAAAAGAAGCACCTTTAAACCTACGTTAATCAATTGCATAAGAAAAGACTCCAGTGCAAGATCATAATCTTTCCTTTCAAAAAATTTACGTACCAGACGGTTAATTAATTTTATAAACCATAATCCAATTATTAAAATAATAATAGCTGTGATCAATTCGGGAATAAACTCCCAAATCCAGTTTATGGCGTTCTCTAAATGTTGGTTATAATTAGATAAGTCTTTCATAGATTCATTTTTTTAAAAAACAAAATTAAAACATTTCTAATACTAAGAAATGCGGTGAAAAAAAATATTGAGAAATTTGCATTTCTATTTAAGCTGATTTAGTACTTGTTCCATATCTTCGGTTGGCAACTTGCAGGAACCATGTTCACAAAGGTAGATAAGAGTACTATTTGCCACAAATCTGTTTTGAATTAATGATAACTTGCTCTCTTCTTTAGCGCCTGCAAATACCGCGTTGGGTAAATAGGATTGCTGCATGGCACTCGCTGTTTTCATATGGTCTTCCCCAACTATACTTATTTCATAAAAAGGTTGTTGAAAATACAATACCAGATGAAGCCAATTGGCATAACTGGCCGTGTCTTTCTCAAAACTTTGCTGCAGATTCATAACCATTTGTTGTGCAATGTTTTCATAATTCTCATCCGGAAAAAACCGGGATAATTTAAAAAGATTTTTAGCCATAATTGAGTTTGATGACGGAATGACATTATCTGCCTTTTCTATAGTTCTCCTGATAATGAATGAATCTTGTTTGGGAGTGAAGAAAAACAAACCGCTGTTATCATCGGTAAAATTAGCAATGCAATAATCTGATAATATTTTTGCCTCATTAAGCCAATTTTCATCAAACGTAATTTCATATAGACCGATATAACCATCAATGACAGAGGCATAATCTTCCAGATAACCATTGATGGTGCTTTTACCATTTTTATGATTATGGTACAGGCCGCCATCTTTCCTTATAAATGTTTCCTTAATAAATGTGGCATTTTTTAAAGCCAGATCCAGATAATTATCATTTTTGATAAACCTGTAGGCATCTGTCAATCCCTTTAACATTAAGCCATTCCAGGAACAAAGTATTTTATCATCCAATCTGGGGCGATTTCTCTTTTCCCTGACATTGTTTAAGATTTGTTTACACTCTGAAATAATTTCATTGACTTCAGAAACAGAAAGTTTGTGTTTTTTAGCTATTGTCTCGTCTGATTCATCCCTTATTAATACGTAGTTACCATGCTCCCAAAGCCCAAAATCGTTTATGTTGTAATAGTCCTTGAAAAGTTCAAATTTATCAGCAAGAAGGGCTTGTAATTCCGATTTTTGCCAAACGTAATATGCCCCTTCTTCCAATTCCCCGGTTTCATTCTGGCTATCGGCATCCAGTGAAGCATAGAATGCATTTTTGCTATCCATAAGCTCCGTGGTAACAAATGCAATAGTCTCTTCCACGACCTTCTTATAAAGAGGGTTTTTCGTTACGGCGTATGCCTTGGAATATAAACTTATTAATTGGCCATTGTCATATAACATTTTTTCAAAATGGGGAACATGCCATTTTCCATCCACAGAGTATCTTGAAAAACCACCTGCCAAATGATCGAAAATTCCTCCATAAGCCATCTTCGTAAGTGTTAAATTAACGTATTCCAGGAGGTCATCATTTTTTCTGGTAATTGCATAATGCAATAAAAAATCAAGGTTGCCGGGCATCATAAATTTTGGAGCCCGGCTATAACCCCCATAATTGTGATCAAAATAGCGAGACCACTTTTTAACCGAATCATCTAATTGATCTTCAGTTAAAATCTGGGAATTTGCACCAACTTCTACAAGATTAATTGCCTTAATCCCTTCAGCGAGATCTTTGGCATATCCATTTATTTTATCGGGTTGTTCCTGGTAAAGCCTTGTGAGTTCTTTTAAAACCTTCATCCAATCATCCTTCTTCACATAAGTCGCTCCCCAAAATGGACGTCCGTCGGGTAAGGTAACTACATTTAATGGCCATCCACCTCTTCCCGTCATCATTTGAACTGCATCCATATAGAGATGGTCAATATCCGGGCGCTCTTCCCGGTCTATTTTTATATTTATATAATGTTCGTTCATTAAATTTGCCACTTCTTCATCTTCGAAGCATTCTTTTTCCATAACATGGCACCAATGACAGGCAGCATAACCTATACTTATAAGCACTAATTTATTTTCATTTTTGGCTTTTTCCAGAACATCATCGCTCCAGGGTTCCCAGTTTACGGGATTATGAGCATGTTGCAACAGATAAGGGCTACTTTCATTTATCAGGGCATTGGTATGTTTATAGGACATAGATTCTTTTTTTTGAGAGCAAGCATTTAAGGCAACTAATACTAAAAGTAAAGTGTAATTAAGCTTAGACATATACAAAGTTACTACTAATTAAAGAGCATAAAAAAAGCGCCATAAAGGCGCTTTAATTTTTTTTAGGATTGGTTAATTGACTTCAAAAGTAATTTTAACATTTACGCGATAGTCATCTATTTTTCCATCTTTCACTGTAGCGCTTTGTTCATTTACATATACCGAACGTATATTATTGACGGATTTGGATGCGTGAGCAACCGCATTTTTGGTAGCGTCTTCCCAACTTTCATTGGAATTTGCCATTACTTCAATAACTTTTAAAACTGACATAATACTTCTTTTTAGTGTTATGTTAAGGTAGCAAATAAAAAGCTAAGGAACAACAACTTCAGTCGGAATTATCCGTTTAAGGCGACCACTTCAGATACCTTATCTCCCATCATATTTTTTAGCATGGTTTCAATGCCATTTTTCAAAGTATAAGTAGAAGAAGGACATCCGCTACAGGCACCCTGAAGAATAACATTTACTGTTTTGCTTTCTTTCTCATAAGATTGAAAAAGTATATTTCCACCGTCACTGGCAACTGCTGGTTTTACATATTCTTCAAGAATATTAATGATCTCTTGCGAAATATCATCTAATGTTTCGTTCTCTGTTTGTGCATTAGATGTGCTTACAGATTTAACTGTAACTTCATCACTGGAGACTACTTCATTTCCATCGGCAATAAAATTTCGGATCAATTCACGGAGTTCCATAGTAATCTCATCCCAGCTGGTGACCTCGTATTTCGTAATGGAAACATAGTTTTCATCCATAAAAACCTCTTTAACATAAGCCAGGTGAAATAACTTTTTGGCCAGATCAGAACCTTTAGCTTCATCAAGATTTTTAAATTCAAACATAGCAGGTACTATTTTTCTATTTGCCACGAATTTCATTACGGCCGGATTTGGGGTAATTTCGGCATATATGGTAATAGCTACTTTCGTAGTATCATCCTCTTCATTAACAATAGGTTCCCCGGAGTTTAAATATTCAACCAACTGTTGTGCCACCTCGTCCTTAACCGATGGCCAATCTATTATATCAAAGCGTTCCAGAGCTATGAAATTCCCTGAAATATATACCGTTTTTATAAATGGAAGGTAAAATAATTGCTGAGCCAAAGGAGAATTTTTGGCATCATCTATATTCTTGAATTCGAAATTACTCCCATTTGTTAGAATATGATTAGTCTCAAATTTTAAAATGGCCGGGTTGTTTGTTTCTACTACGGTAATAACGTATTCTTTCATCGTATTTGTTTTCAACAAAAATACAACCATTTTCCATTCCCATGTATATATAATAATGTTGTATTTCATCCGTTATACTTTATATTTGAACGAAACTGCATTAAACGCGCCCTATTCTTTGATGAAAAAACTCCTGTTGATTTTGTTTACATATGTGGCTTTTTCCAGCTATTTAACCGCACAGGAGGGTATTCCTGTGTATTTTGATTATTTAGCGGACAATTACTATTTGGTATTCCCCTCTATGGCAGGTATTAGCGATGGCGGTAAAATTAGACTTACAGCCAGAAAACAGTGGTTTAGTGTAGATGAGGCCCCAAGTTTACAGACGCTTAGCGCCAATTACAGGATTCCGGAGAGTTCGAGTGGAGTAGGTGTAATCATTTTTAATGATGCCAATGGTTATCACTCTCAAACGGGTGCAAAGCTAACTTATGCCCATCATTTGCAGTTAGGACCGGAAATCAGGATATTAAATCAATTGTCATTCGGATTGAGTGCTGGTTTTATTCAAAGTAGTCTTGATGAATCAGAATTCAGGTCGGTTATCCCGGATCCTATTATTACAGGTGGAAAAAATAGCGTTGGGTATTTTAATATGGATTTAGGGATGTCCTATAACTATATGGAATTTTATTTAAATGTCGCGGCTTTAAACCTTTTGGGTACTGGAAGAGACCTTTATACTGCTATTGAATTTGATAATTTAAGGAGGTATTTGATTAATGCTGGATATGTATTTGGGAAAAACTTATGGAAGTTTGAACCTTCTGTTCTTTTTCAATTGACAGAATTTACTGAAGAGAAAACCGTGGATATCAATGCTAAGGTTTATAGGGAATTAAGCTTCGGTACGATTTGGGGAGGTCTATCTTACAGAAGGAGTTTTGACGGTGCCCAATTCCAGGTTGATGGTACTTTTGGTGAACAGAGACTTCAATTATTTACTCCAATCGTAGGTATTAATTATAACAGATTTATGTTCTCCTACAACTATTCTTACCAATCCGGAGATATTAGATTAGATAACGGAGGGTTTCACCAAATTACCCTGGGTTATGACTTTGGTCCGGTTAGGGAAAATAGATATGACTGTTTCTGTCCTGGGGCAAATTAAAAAAGGGCTTAACAACATAGTTTGCTAAACCCGCTTTTAATAAGTATTACAACTTTAGTTTATTCCCATTTGAACTTTTTGGATGCAGCCTGTCTTTTTATCGCATTTAACATCGCATTTTCAAGCTCTCCCTTTTCCTGTTGGGCATGTTCGCTAATATAGATCTCCCGTTTGGCATTTTGTTGCTGTATTTCCTTTTGTATCCTTGTTCTTTCGGCCTTTTTTTCATTTATAAATGAATTAAGTTCTGCCTTTGACTTATTTCTAAGTGCTTTGGGTAATTCCTCCTTTTTTATAGCGGATACATTAAATTCATCGTCTTCAGATGCATCTATCAAATCCCATGACGAATTCTTATACATCCCTGAACTTTTACTAACTGCCCGTTTAACAGCTACAGCCTCTTCTAATTCCATGGCGTTGTTATCTTGTTGGGACTGTAATTCCAGTTTTGTGCTTCCCATGGCACCATAAGAGATATAGGTGCTGTTCAATTTTGAATTTAGTTTAATGATAACATCATCATAAGGAGTATCTATATGAACAATCTGTTTATTATGATCTATTGCCATGTATTCTCCACCGGTCAGGGTAGCACCTTTTTTCCAATCCGTATTAATGCCTTGCTGATAGTTGCCGCAAAATATCGTATTTACGATGATCTCTTTTTCTCGGGCATTAGTCACAGCATCCCTGTAATTAAGTTTCCCTTGAGTAAAAGGTTCATTTCCTGCTATAAATATCATTTTTAAATTATCAGGATTTTTTCCCCAGTCTAACTGACGTAACGAAGTTTGAATTACTTCACCACAGTATTCCTCTCCACCATTTGTACTTAATGAAAAAAGCTTTTCAGAAATCTCATCCAAATCGCTGCTGAATCCGATAACCTGTTGAATATAGCCTTCCCTCGAAGAAAGTCCGTCATTTCCATATTGGTAAAGTGCAATCTGTAGATTAGGCCTGTGCCCATTCCCGCATTTTGCATAAGAGAACTGATTCACAATATCCCATAGCTGAGCTTTGGCCTGATTAATTAAGCCGTCCATACTATTACTTGTATCTAACAGTAGTGCGATTTTTACAGTGTTATTGTCCTTATCTTTTTTGTCAATTAAAAATTTTTCCGTCTCGGAGTTATTAATTTCCTCCTTGCTTAGTGGGGCATAACCGAATGCTGTTCCAAAAGTCAGACTTAAAAGTATAAGACCAATAGTGTGTTTGAAATTTTTCATAATGTTATTTTTTTAGTGATAATTATTAGCTAAATGTAGGCCCGAACTTTTTCACAAAAAATGAGGAATGAGCGAAATGAACCCCTTATTGAGTGAAATGGCACTATGATTGCGTAAAGCCTATTATTCAGGGGTAAACAGACCAGGATTTGAAATAAGGGTATTTTTTAATACCGTATAAATCAAGTAAGTTTATCCCTATAAACGCAAATCATGCAAAAGAATAGGTGCCTTTTTGTAGTTTTTTCCCTGATCCTTTTTATAGGCTTTTCACAGACTCAAAAGAAGTCTAAAGATTCAGAACAAGAAGCTGCTAAGGGAGAAACGACCTATATGGTTAATCTGGATTCAGCTAATTTCTATAAGAAGACTGATATTGCGAAAAGCATAGATTTTATAGCACAGGCTATTGGAAGTCTCGGGCAAAATGCTAATAAGCAGGAACTTGCTTTGGCACTCACAAATTTGGGAGAGGTGTATCAATATCACAAGCAATACGATCTGGCTATTTCTAATTTTAAGGACGCTCAGGAAGCCAATAAGACATCCAGGACAACTTTATTGCTGGGGAAGGCCTACATTCAAACAAATGATTACAAAAATGCCGCAGCTGTATTACATCCTCTTGAGGACATAAAAGGTTTGGTGCCCTATCAAAGAATTGAATTGTATGAATTATTAGGTGATGTGTACAAAGGGTTTGATGAAACTAATAAGGCAATAGCCTATTATGAGGAAGGCCTGAAAATTGCCAAAAAAAATCAGGTTAGCCCAAAAATGCCCGATTTAAATTCTAAAATTGCAGATGTTTATGCCCAGGATAACAGACTGGAAGAGGCCGAAAGTTATTATGGTAATTCACTCGAACTATCAAGCCAGCAGGCTCCGGCAAGAGCTATTCAGGAAAAGGAAAAGGTTGCAGATTTTTACAATAAAAAAAATCAGTATGATGATGAAATAAAATTAAGAAAGAAAAGCCTGAATGAACTTCAGGCGCTACCGGGTACAGTTGCCAAATCAGAAGGAGCTCCCAACGAAGCGGATTCTATAACTTCACAACAGATTAACTATAAGATTGCCAATGCTTATGTCGCTCAGGATAAATACGATGAAGCCATACCTTATTTGGAAAGGAGTATAAAAGAAGCAAATATTGAAGATGACCTGATTGTGCAAAAAGATGCCACCAGAAAACTTTCTGAAATATACAGGGATAAAGGTGATTATTCAAAAGCCTTTGAAACCTATCAGAAATATGTTGCTATAGTGGATACACTTTATCTTCGAAAAGAGCAGGAAATATCTCAGGCTTCCCGGTTTAACAGAGAAATTGCCGCAAGTCAGGGTAGAATAACCGGCCTGGAAAAAGAAAGGGAACTTACACAGAGTAGATACGATCTCGCCGTAACGGAACAACAATTGGCCATGGAAAGTAATAAAAGGCAAAAATGGATAATTTATTCTCTTGTACTGGGAATGTTGCTTACCGCCCTGGCTGCCTACTTTTTTTACAGGAGTAACCGACAACAGCAATTGGCTAATAATTTGTTGGCGCTAAAGTCACTACGTTCCCAAATGAATCCGCATTTTATCTTTAACGCCCTGAATTCTGTAAATAATTACATAGCTAAAAATGATGAACGTAGTGCTAACCGGTATTTAAGCGAGTTCTCAACATTAATGAGAGCCGTTCTTGAAAACTCCGAAGAAGATTTTATTTCACTTTCCAGGGAATTGGAACTATTGGAACTTTATCTAAAATTGGAACATTTACGTTTTCCGGAGAAGTTTGATTATACTATAAATTTGGATGAACAGATCGACACTGAGGCTTTTCAAATCCCCCCAATGCTGCTTCAACCTTATATAGAAAATGCCATTTGGCACGGACTTAGATATAAGGAAGAAAAGGGATTCTTAAACATTGAAATATCGCAGGAAGAAACAGATGTAATTCAAATTCGTATTACGGACAATGGGATAGGAAGAAAAAGGTCCCGGGAGTTAAAAACAACTAATCAGAAAAACCAAAGTTCTAAGGGCATGGGGAATATTAAAAAACGAATCGCTATTCTCAATACCATGTATAAAGATAAAGTGATGGTTTCTGTAAAGGACCTGAACAAAGATGCGACTGGCACCAGAGTGATCTTAACATTAAGAAAGGTGGTATGATACTAAAGGCAGTTATTATTGAGGACGAAAGCAGCAGCAGGGAAATTTTACGCAATTACCTGGCCAAATATTGTAAAAATGTAAACGTACTTGGTGAGGCGGCCAGTGTAAAAGAAGGGTTAGAGCTTCTTGCGGGCACACAGCCGGATGTTGTGTTTTTGGATGTGGAAATGCCTTATGGAAATGCCTTTGACCTATTGGATCAAATGCCCGAAAGATCTTTTGAAACTGTATTTGTAACGGCTTATAATACCTATGCCCTGGAAGCATTAAACAATCATGCAGCTTACTATTTAATGAAGCCTATAAATATTGATGAGCTTATTAAATCGGTTTCCTATGTGGCTGAGATTAAAGAAAAGGAAAATGCCTTGGAGGATCGGATTCTAAAATCAAAACTGAATAAGGCCGAAGGTAAAATAACACTGCCGCAACAAGATGGATTTTTGGTATTAAATATATCCGACATTCTCTATTGTAAGGCTGATGACAATTACACCGAAATATACCTGGAAAACAAAAAATTACTGGTAAGCAAAACTTTAAAGTACTTTGAAGAGGCTCTTGCCGATTATCCTTTTGCCCGCATTCATAAATCATACCTCGTAAATGTAAATGAGGTCATAAAATATAGAAAAGGTAAAGGGGGGAGTGTAATTGTATCCAACGGAAAAGAATTATTGGTTTCCGCTTCCAAAAAAAAACAATTATTATCTTATTTTGAATAACTTTCCGGACTTTAACCGGTTCCTAAATATTTCTAATTGTTATGATCATTAAAACAGTTAATGGTAAAACACCACAGATAGGTGAGGATTGTTTTATCGCAGAAAATGCCACCATTGTGGGTGAAGTTACAATGGGGGATCAATGCAGTATTTGGTTTAACGCTGTAGTAAGGGGTGATGTGAATTATATTACCATGGGGAACAAAGTAAATGTACAGGATGGAGCAGTAATTCACGGCACTTATCAAAAATCTGCCACGACCATAGGGAACAATGTTTCAATAGGTCATAACGCCCTGGTACATGGCTGCACCATAAAGGATAATGTTTTAATAGGCATGGGCAGTATAGTCATGGACGATTGTGTGGTAGAAAGCAACAGTATTATTGCAGCGGGAGCTGTAGTAACCGCGGGGACGCATGTGCCGGCAGGGTCTGTTTTTGCGGGAATGCCTGCTAAAAAAATTAAGGATATCAGCGTGGAATTGAGTTCTGGTGAAATAGACAGGATTGCAAATAATTATGTAAAATATTCAGGTTGGTTTAAAGAAGATTAGTGATTAGAATGCAATTATTATTATTTTTGCACAACCAAAAAATTGATTAAAATGAATGCATTTATATTTCCCGGACAAGGGGCACAGTTTTCCGGAATGGGTCTC